>MFQC01000012.1 GCA_001784285.1 Candidatus Magasanikbacteria bacterium RIFCSPHIGHO2_02_FULL_48_18 | reverse complement strand
CCCGCAGATGCCGTTCTTTCTTTTCTCTCCACGCCTCTTTCACTCGCGGCTATTGGCCCGGGAGGCGTCAACACGGCAAAAAGTATTGGCGGCGACTGGAATCTTCGTTGGACGCTTCCAAGCGACCCAGGGGTTTTCCAGGTTGCGGTTGTTTCCGAAGATAAAGCCACGAATACGTCGCAGAGGGTTCCATTTGTTGTCGCCGTACAAAGCGAGCCAAGCTTTTGCGCGCAACAGCCAGCCGATCCTGCCTGCGCGCCGAAGCAAGAAAAAAAGTCCGATGAAACATTGCCCGGCCAAGAAGAACCAAAGGAGCAACCAAAAACTTCTCTACTTGGTACGCAAAATACTGCAGGGCAAAATGCAGTGGGAATTCCTACAACGATCGAGAATACGCAAGAGACCATCTTGAGCGAGAGCGGCAACGAGGCGCCAGAGACGGATACCTCATCCGAAGAATTGGCGGATACACAAAAAGTGAAATCGTCAGCCACGTCTACTGTTCCGTCGGCTTTTTCCAATCCTGTCACAGCCGTATTGACCGTCGCAAAAAAAGGAATACAAAAAGTGCAGAAGGTTGCGGATGATCCCAAAGTGGAACAAGCGGCAGAGTTCGTGGTCGCCCCGGCAACCGTCGTGGCGGGAGCCGCAAACGTGGCGCTTGGGTTTACCTTACCGCAGGTATTGGCATATATTCATTTTCTCTTTGGCCAGCCCCTTGTCTTGTTGCGGCTTCGAAAACAAAAATCGTGGGGAGTGGTGTATAATAGCCTGTCGAAACAGCCTATTGATCTTGCGGTTGTGCGCCTTCTCGACGCGAAAACCAATGCCGTCGTGCAGTCCCATGTGACAGATACTCGCGGCCGCTATTTCTTTATGTCCGAACCTGGGGAATATCGGCTGGAGGTGACGAATGAAGCTTTTGGGGGCTTTAGCAAACACCTCGCCCATGCGTCTGAAGATCATGCCTATTTGGATTTGTATCATGGTGCGGCGTTTATGGTGACCAAAGAAAATCAATTGGTTGCATTGAACGTTCCCCTTGATCCAAAGGGAAAAGTAATTCCTGCGACGCAGATCGTTCGCGAACATTCCATGAAAATTGTCCAGCGCGTCTTGAGCATGTTTGGTATTATCATCGCGGCAGTTGCGCTCTTGGTTTCTCCGACGCCGATCATGGCTGTGTTTTTGGCGCTTCATCTGGTGTTCTTTATCATTTTTTATAAATTTACACACATTCGATTCGGCAGTGTGTTTGGGGTGGTCCTTTCATCAAGGGGCAAATCAGCCCTTCATAATGTGGTTATCCGTATTTTTGACGCGCAATATGATAAATTGATTGATACCCACCTTACGGATGCCCAAGGCCGGTATGCCGCCTTGGTCGGCCCCAGTGTCTACTACGCGACGTATGAGAAAGCAGGATATGAACCCAAAAAGAGCCCAGCACTCGATTATAGTTCAGAAAAAACAAAAGGGCTTGGCGGCGTGGTTGCTCGCGATGAAATACTTGAACCCGCATAGAAATAGGAGACCAACGATATTCTTTTTTATTTATCTTTTTTCATTGTATGATTCGTATTGCCATTAACGGCTTTGGCCGTATAGGAAGGCACGCCCTTAAAGTTGCTTTGCAAAAAAAGAATGTGCAGATTGTTGCTATTAACGACCTCACAGATACCAAGACCTTGGCGCATCTGCTCAAATATGATACGGCATATCCAGATATCACGGCGCGCGTAACGTTTGATCAAAAAAATATCATCGTCAATGGCAAAAAAATTACCATCTTTTGTGAAAAAGATCCTGTTGCACTTCCATGGAAGAAGATGAAGATCGATGTCGTGATTGAATCAACGGGTCGATTTACAAACGAAGCTGGCGCAGGCCTTCATCTCAAGGCCGGAGCAAAAAAAGTGGTGATATCCGCCCCTGCAAAAGGTGGATCCATTGCAACATATGTTCGCGGGGTGAATGACAAAACATACGATGGCGCGGCCATTATTGATAATGCGTCCTGCACCACGAATTGCACTGCCCCGGTCATGCTCGTCCTCGAAAAAGAATTTGGCGTGGCAAAAGCCATGCTCACGACCATCCACGCATATACTGCGGATCAAAATCTTCAGGATGGGCCGCACAAAGATTTGCGCCGCGCTCGAGCCGCGGCGGAAAATATCGTCCCTACCTCAACCGGCGCCGCCATTGCCACAGCCAAAGTCATTCCGTCGTTGAAAGGGAAGTTTGATGGTCTTGCTATTCGGGTACCGGTCGTCACGGTGTCACTTTCTGACATGACCGTGCTTTTGAAAAAGAATGCGACGATTGACGCGGTGAACAACGCCATGAAAAAAGCAGAAAAAACATATCTGAAAGGCATTCTCGCCACAACCGACGAGCCGCTGGTTTCGAGCGATTTTATTGGAAATTCTTTTTCTTCGATTGTTGATCTCCCCCTTACCAATGTTGTTGATGGCAACCTCGTCAAAGTTATTGCATGGTATGACAATGAATGGGGGTACGCGAACAGGCTGGTCGAGATGGTGATGATGGCAGGGAGAACATAAGCATATCTTCAAATATCAGGCTCTATGTCCATGCGATCAGTCAAACAACTGAAGAATTTTAAAAACAAAAGCGTTCTGCTTCGTGTTGACTTTAACGTTCCTCTCGAGAAAAAAAAGGTTGTGGACGATACAAGAATCAAAGCGGCGATGCCCACTATTCTCTATCTTCTCAAGGAAAAAGCAAAAGTTATTCTTATAACGCATTTGGGCCGTCCAAAGGGGAAAGTCGTTGCCTCCTTGCGCGTCGCACCTATTGTTCGCCGGCTTTCGGTATTGATAGGGAAAAAAGTTCGGTACCTTCCCTTTTCCACAGGAAAAAAAGTGCAAACCGCCATAACCGCATTGAAACCAGGAGAGATTTTGTTTTTGGAAAATATTCAATTTGAACCCGGGGAGACAGAGAATGACGCTCAATTGGCGCAGGTATTGGCATCGTATGCGGATTATTATGTGACCGACAATTTTGCGCAAGCGCATCGGGCGTATGCGTCTATTGTGGGCGTGCCCAAATATCTTCCATCGTATGCCGGCCTTCTTCTCCAAAAAGAAATCAACGCGCTTGATACCTTGCTCAAAAAACCAAAGCATCCGTTTGTGGGAGTTTTGGGCGGAGCGAAAATTGAAACAAAAATTCCTATCATGAAGCATGTGGTGCCGAAGGTGAATTATTTGTTGTTGGGCGGGGGCTTGGTGAATACGTATCTTTTGGCAAAAGGATACGGCGTGGGGGATTCTTTGACCGATCCTGAATATGCAAGACAGGCGCTCATATATTGCGGCAATAAAAAAGTAGTGACACCGCTCGATGTGGTGGTCGGGAAAAGGGACGGTTCGGTCTATGCGGTTGTGGATATTCAAAAAAAACCGCATGAAATTTGCGGGGATGGATACGGCATTTTTGATATTGGGCCGCGCACCATCGCGCTTTTTTCTTCAATTATCACAAAGGCAAGGACGCTTGTTTGGAATGGGGCTATGGGGTACTTTGAACAAAAACCGTATGACGTCGGGACACTATCCATTGCCCGCCTGGTGGCCACTCAATCAAAAAATGGCGCGTTTGGGGTTATTGGCGGCGGCGAAACACTCCAGGCAATGGAAAAAACACGCATGGGTCGGCATCTCGATTTGGTGTCAACCGGCGGCGCCGCCATGCTTGATTATTTATCAGGACAAAAATTGCCCGGCATTGAAGTGTTGAAAAAATAATGCACAGCGTTTTTCTTTTTCTTTTTCTTGTGGTATACTGAAAAACATTTAACATTCATTTCATTTATTTTCTATGCCTGTCACAAAAAAAAATACAGCTCCCAAAATTGAAACATCAAAGGCCTGCGGGGAAACCGCGGTTCATTCCCACACGCATGGCTGTGCCGCCCTGTGGCAGTGCGGCCATTTTTCTCGAAAAATTTTATGGACGCTCCTCGGTATTTTTTTAGCGTACCTTATCGTATTTCTTGGAACACTTATTCGAAACAATCTTGAAAAGTTTTACTATATTGGGCAGGCCGATCGTTTGGAAAAAACCATTACCGTTGACGCGGAAGGAAAAATTACCGCAAAGCCGGACATCGCCATGACCACGCTTGGCATGGTGACGAGCGCCGCAACCGTTGCGGAAGCGCAGGCAAAAAACACCGAAACCATGAATCAGCTCATAGCAAAAGTGAAAGGACTGGGCATTGAAGACGCGGATATCCAGACGACCAATTACAATATCTATCCCCAATACGATTATACCGACGAAGGGAGAAATTTGCGCGGCTATGAAGTGAACCAAAATGTAACCGTCAAAATTCGAAATCTCGACAACGCAAATGCAGTCTTGGCGTTGGCAGGGGAATTGGGCGTCAACAGCGTGAGCGGTCTTACGTTTACCATTGACGACAAAGATGTCTATCTCAATCAGGCGCGTGAAATGGCGCTTCAAAAAATTCAGGCAAAAGCCATGGCGCTTTCTCGATCGCTCGGCGTGCGCATGGTGGATATTGCGTCATACGATGAATTTGAACCCGGAAGCGATCCGTCATTATATGCGTACAAAGAGTATGGGTCAGTCGGCGGCACTGCTCCGTCGGTTGAGTCCGGGAGTATGGATGTAATTCTCCGCGTGAGCGTCAGCTTTGAGATTCGTTAAACTATGAAAATCACCCAGATCAGCGCCAGAGAAATTTTGGATTCTCGGGGGAATCCAACGCTCGAAGCGACCGTTGTTCTTGCCGATGGTTCTGTCGGTGTCGCCGCCGTACCGAGCGGTGCTTCGACGGGGACGCATGAGGCCGTCGAGTTGCGTGATAATGCCAAGCGCTTCGGGGGAAAAGGAGTTCTCAAAGCGGTCAAAAATGTGAATACGGAAATTGCCAATCGTCTCCGCGGCCAGGATGCGCTGAATCAGCGATCCATTGACGAGGCGCTGATCATCCTTGATGGCACAAAAAATAAAAAACGATTGGGCGCAAACGCCATTGTGGGCGTTTCGATGGCAATAGCGAGAGCCGCGGCTGTGTCTTCTCACATGCCGTTGTATCGGTATATTCGCACCGCGTTTCGGATCAAAGAAACGTCGTGGCGGCTTCCGGTTGCAACCATGAATATCGTGAACGGCGGACGGCATGCGGACAATGGGCTGAGCATCCAGGAATTTATGATTGTGCCCATTCACAGAAGCATGGCCGAGCGCGTTCGCATGGGCTCGCAGATATTTCATACGCTTGCCGGAATTCTCCACCAAAAAGGATATACGACCGGGGTGGGAGATGAGGGAGGATTCGCGCCGGAACTTTTAAATAATGAACAAGCAATCAAATTCATTCTCCAGGCAATCCAAAAGGCCGGATTTGTCCCGGGGAAACAGGTCTATCTTGCGCTTGATATCGCGGCGTCTGAATTTTATCGAAGCGGAAAATATTACTTTGAAAGCCAGAAACAAGGTAGCCGCCCGGATAAATTGCTTCGGATTCTTGGGGAATGGATAAAAAAGTATCCAATTCTCTCCATTGAAGACGTCTTTGCCGAGGATGATTGGGAAAATTGGGTTAAAGCGACCAAAGCCCTCGGGAAAAGGATTGTGCTCGTTGGGGACGACATTTTTGTCACGAATGTTGAACGCATAGAGCACGGTATAGACCAGCATGTGGCGAATGCGGTTCTTATTAAATTGAATCAGATTGGCACGCTCTCCGAGACTATTGACGCTATTCTTCTCGCGAGGCGGCATGGATATAAAGTGTCCATTTCTCATCGCTCCGGCGAAACCGCGGATACGTTTATTGCCGATCTTGCGGTGGCGGTCAACGCGGAATTTATCAAAACAGGTTCTTTATCTCGTTCAGAGCGGACCGAAAAGTACAATCGGCTCATGATGATTGAATTGGAGGTGGCATAGCAGGAAAGGGTGTGGATAAATGTTTTTGTGTTTCATACTAAAGAATTTCTATATATGATATACTCCATACAGTTTTGTTTTTTTTCCCATTAAACCAAGATGGAAAATTGTAATTATATCAAAATTGTGATGTCACGTATCACAATCATTGCAGGATGAGGAAATTTTTTGTCCTCTTTTTTATTTTTTATTGCGATTTTTCTTTTGTCTTCATGTGTCGTGGCTTTTGAGCCATCGTCACACGGTCGGTAGACAAAGGAAAGATCGCATGGCGATTTAATCTTTCATAATACTATGGCACACACTATTACCCAACATCTTATTCGGCAAAAAATTGCGTACATCCTCTTTCTCGCCCTCGCTGGAATGAGCATTGGCGTTTATGTTTCTTTTTTCAGTCATGTCGAAACACAGGCCGCGGTATCGGCGCTCGCTGTTGTCGATAGCGACACCGGCGCTTCTGCAGGGTTCGGTATAGACGGACGCGATTTTAGTCTTTCTTGGACCGTTACGGGGAGCGCGCCGGAAGGATTTCAAGGCTATGAGGTTTTTATTTTGCCTTTTGGAGTCATTGAGTCGGCGGCCACTTCAACCATCAAAACAACGGCATGCGGAGGCGGTCCATGTCAATCCCTTGGTTTTTTTCCAGAATATTTGCAAAGTGCCTTTATTCTTCCTCCTTTTTATCAGGCTGATAGCGCGGGCACCGCTTGGTCTGGTGGAACGTCATATAAAGCAGCGTTGCTTATCAATAACTCGACTTCTGCGCTTGCAGAATTGGTCACATCAACCGCGGCATTAACGCCTACTGCCGATGCTCCTAGCGATAATACCGCTCCATTTTTTGATCATCTTTCGGTTCATACCGCGATTGGCGCGACAGACGCGGTGTTTCATGCATTTGTATCTGATGACCAAACAACCGCGGCCGCTTTTGCCAATACGAGTGATGGGGGGAATGAATCTCTTTCTTTGGTCTATGGAATTGATGTGTCTGTTGCGAGTTCGACAGTTTCGGGAGTACAGGTTGCGGGCAATCTCTTTAAGTTTACTATTCCTGGGGCAAGTATCCCCGCGTCGGGAAATACCTTTGAATATTTTCTTATTGCCCGGGACGGCTTGAACAACGTTCGTGTATTTTGTACCGATCCTACGGCAGTCAGTGTCGGGACTTGTCTCACGAGTCCGTTTGTCGTGAATACTATTGCTGCAGGGTCACGAACCATTGCGGGAGTCATCAATTCTGACGGTTCGCCGCTTCAAGATGCATATGTCTTTGCCGCGGGTTTTGCCGGCCCGGCTGTTCAAACAAACGCTTCAGGCGTATACACACTTCCATCAGGGGCTAACCTTCCAAATAATTCTGCATTCGATGTTGTGGCATATAAAAATAATTTTTGTCAGAATACATTTTTTGTCAACATCCAAAGCAGTAATATCACAGAGAAAAATTTCAACCTCAATCCGGGACAATGCGGCGGGCAGGGGGGTGCTGGAGGAGGTAGCGGCAACTTTGGTTCGCCTCATGTAGTGGAATCTTTTCCTGGCGATGGAGCCAATAATGTGCCGGTTGACCAGCCCATCTTTGCATTCCTTGACCAAACCATGAATGCCTCGACGATCAATGATTTTAGCGCGATCGACGCGGGGGACAAGGTCTACCTTTCCTATTTTAGCGGTGACAGTGAACAGAAAGTTCCCGGGCAAGTATCATTTTGCGGGTCTTCTGCTTCGGCGGGGTGTTCCGCTCTTTCTGAAGGGCAGACCAATGCAATCCTCTTTGATCCGACCAATAATTTGGCTACCACCACCTTTTATACGTTGGTTATAACCGAAGGCGTTACGAGTCAAAGCGGCCAATCCATCCAAGGCAATCGACAGGGCGGTGGACAGACAATCGGATTTTTCACCGTCGGGAACACCTTCAGTGAAGGTAGCTTTACCTTTGGCGGCGGCGGACAATTTATGCCGCCATTTGTGCAGTCCATGAATCCGGCTCCCGGGTTTAATGCCGCGCCCAATACCAATATCTTGCTTGAATTCAATGAACCGATGGACACGACCAGTATCACCGATTCAACGATTCTTTTGAAAACATCTGCCGGGGCGTCTGTCGCAAAGTCGGTTTCCCTTGATTCTATTTCAAAACGGTTTGTCACCCTCAATCCGACCAGCAATCTTTCTGCCGGAACAGAATACACTGTGGAAGTTTTGGGAACCGTAAAAAATAATACCGGAATCGCCCTCTTGCCCCCAGGAAGTGCCGGGAATGGATTCAAATCATTTTTTCAAGTTGCCGGGGATCCTGATAGTGCCGCGCCGACCATTTATCCGATGATAGACGCAGGATCGACCGGTGTCGCCGTCAATACTATCTTTGAATTAGGCTTCAATGAACAAGTGGACGCGTCCACGATCAACGCATCAAATATCACCATGAAGCGCGGTAGCACCTCGGTCGCGATTGACGTGGAATATAACCCAAGCGCGAACAGTGTTTTTGTGGTGCCAAACGATGTGCTTGGGCCAAATACAGCCTATACGATTACCTTTTCCACCTCAGTGACCGATCTTGCCGGCATTCCGCTGTCGAGCAGTCAGGCGTATTCGTATACCACCGGCAGTACTGACACCACCGCACCAAAGTTGGTTGAGGCGCGATGCGACGATTGGAGCTGTTTTATCCGGTTTACCGAGTCCATGAATCACAAAACACAGGTGGATGGAAATACCTTGTTTGGCGCAAGCGTATTGAACCATGCCAATATCACCCTTGTGACCGATGCCGCCGATCTGGTTGGCGCTAATGCTATCGTGAGCTGGGACGGCAAAGAAAATGCGCTTGATATTGAAGGGTTGAATCTCTCAGGATCCATCGGACAAAATTTCACTTTGACCATTGAAACCGCCGCAACCGATCTTTCCGGCAACGCGATTGTGAGCGCCGGAAGCGCGAATGTTAAAATAGCCAAGGTGGAAAATAGCGCGCAGACGTTTGGAGACTTTGGGGGCGGCGGCATGTTTGGCCCGCCGAAAGCAGAGTTTGTCGGAGGCTCCCTCGGGGGGGCTGAGTTTAAGCCGCAGGGGTTTGGAAATTTTACGACTGACCAGTTTGCGTTTGGCACGGCGGACATGGCGTTTCCGTTCAACCAAATGGCAGGGCAGGATGTCAATGTTTTTCAGGTTCGTTTTTCGCCGGGGGTCGCATTGCAAAATAACGACCAAATTGAAGTCACTTTCCCGAGCGGGACAAATATCACCAATATTATCGAAGATATCTATTCGCCCTTCAAAGATGATTTGAATGAGTTTGCTAGCGGGACTGTGGCCATATCGGCGACCAGTACCGATGCTACCGCACGAAAATTTACCTTGACATTGAGCGTGACACCTGGCGGAACTGGCGCAAATGACCAATATACCATTGATCTTCGAAAAATAATCAATCCGTCCGTTCCAAAAGATCCGAGCACCGGAGGATACACGGTTGGCATCAAGGCCATTCGCGGAGGCGTGTCGCTTGCGAGCAAAACAAGCATGCCCTACTTTATTATGGCCGGCGGGTCAAATTCCATTACCGTTGATGTGTGCGTTACAAACTGCAATGACGCGACGGCCGGCGCAAGCGGTTTGGTGGCTTTGTTTGGCGGCGGACCATCCGGCCCAATCAATAAATTATTAACCATGACCAATGGGCAATTATCTCAAGTTGATGGCAGTGCTGGGACGACCATTGCGTTGTCGGAGGTCCCGGACGGGTGTTATTTCTTTGGAACCGATCCGTTTATAACACTTGGAGCAAGCGATTACTTTGGCCAAATGGCTCCTGAACCTGTATGCGTGTTTGGCGGCCAATCGCAAACCAAAAATATTCTTTTAACGGCATCAAGCGGCAGTAACGCCGCAAGCGTTATCGTGAAGTTGGTTGATGGCGACGGCGCCCCCTTTAATTTTAATGGATCCGACCTTGATATTTTTGCAGGCGGCCCCGGACAGTTTGTGGTGAAGACACTCGAAGGGTTGAACGCAGCGGATTCTAATGGGTATACATTGAAGCTCCCTGCCAATGGGACATGGTTTGTGGGGGTTGGCCCTGCCATGCCAAAAAATTCTTCTCAAAGCAAACCAAAATCGCTGGCCGGAACGCCTCCGCCGCCAACCGATATTATGGTTTCAGGGGTTGGCGGCACGCCCGCAGTGACGAGCGGCGCGTTCCTTCCACCCAATGTCAGCTTTAATGATGGCACAGATACAATTACCTTTACATTTGAATCCGCGAATAAAACCATTACCGGAAAAGTAAAGAACGGGGATGGAGAATCGCAAAATCTTCAAAATGTCGAAGTATTTGTCCACCAGCAAGGTTTTGGCGTGCCGACATTTACAAAGACGGATGACACGGGCGTATTTAGTTTGTCGGTTTCAAAATACGGATCGTATGAAGTGGGCATTTTTAAAGATGGGCTTTCTCCGATCTTTAAGCAGATTGAAGTGAAAGCCGACGGCGCGGATGCCGACAGCAATCCGGATGTGTATTATGAAGGGAAGCTGACAACCGGGACAAGCGGCGCAAACCCGTTTATTTTGAAAGTTAAAAAACCGGATTACAGCATTTCCGGAAAAATTCTTGATAGCAATGGAAATGGGATTGAATACGCGCCGGTATTTGCCGTCAACCAAGACACCGGGGAATTTATTCCGGGCCAAAGCGGGCAGGGGGGCAATTATACGGTATTTATAGATGCCGGCACATGGGTGGTCAACAGCCAGCTTCCGCCGGACAAATCCGACACCTGCGGAACATTCTCAAAGACTGTCACCATTACATCGGAAAGCAAGTCAACCCAAAATATCAGTCCGAGCACGTCTGTGTGCTATACCTTGAGCGGCGCAATTACCATTGACGACGCGACAAAGGCCAATGTGCCTGTCTCGATTGAAGGATGGAACACCATAACGAACAAACCAACGGGGACATTCTTCAAAGGAACATCCACGAATTCATCGGGCGTCTATACGGCCAAAGTGCCGTCAGGGACATACCGTATTTCCACGTGGAGTCCAAATTATGGCGAAGTATATACCACAGTGAGCAACTTGAGCGCGGACAAGGCAGATGCGCATATCACCTCGAGTCTTGAGACAATTACATTCTCCTTTACCGGAGCTCTGCCAGCAATGAGTGCATTTGTTGAGGTCAAGCAGACCAGTGATAAAAATGTTCGTATTGGAAAGCAGGCGTCAGATTTGACCAGTGATGTCACGGTGAGCGTACCGGCAGGAGATTATACCTATTTTGTTGATGTGCAGGGGTATGGCAAATTTACTGATGTGGTGCCCAATAGTAATGCCGTATCGATTGATGTCTCAACCAGTGATTTTATTGCGATTGCAGGAAATATCAATGACGCGAGCAATAATGATCTTGCTGGCGCCCTCGTTACATTGACCGATACCACGACCGGTCTGACCAAAACGGCTGTGGCTGATGAAGATGGTGATTATTTAATTGGGGTAAAAGCCGGAACATATGAGGTGCAGTCGAGTCTTGCCAAATATGTGCCGGGGGAAGCGGCACAGACCGTGACATTTACGACGAACACCGTAAATTATGATTTTGGCGGCGCTTCGCCCGACCAAGACGCCCTGGTTGAATCGGACAGTGTTATCACCGGGACGGTTCTTGCTTCGGGAGGAAGCGCTGTGTCCGAAGGCTTTGTATGGGCCGAGAATGCGGCAGGCATTGTGATAAAAGCCGAGATCAATCCAACGGATGGAACATATGATATTCCGGTGACAGAGGGGACATGGACCGTCAAAGGTGTCGCCCCTCTTCATACCGAAACCCAGGATAGCGCCACGGTGACTATCTCCGGAGCAAGCGACGACCAAAGCGCCGGCAATCTTCAGCTCACCGCAGACGCAACAAATATCCCGGCTTCTGCCACGGGTTCGGTCGCGGCCAACACCGGCGGATCTATTGACGATACCGACGATACCGGTCTCAAACTTACTGTCGGCGCAGGAGTATTGGAATCCGGAAATAGCAATGTGACGGTCAACCTGGAAAAGAATTTTACGGCGCCAGATACGGAAACCTTCGACGCATTGTCGAACGCCTCATTTGAAATTACCGCAACTGGCAACTCCAGCATTAAAACGTTGAGCGGCAACGCGGAAATTCAGTTGGATTATTCCGATTATGTGAGTGATCTCCCCGCAGGTGTTTCGGAAAGCGAGCTTCAGCTCATGTATTATTCTCCGGAACGTGGCGAATACGTGCCGGTTGAAGGCGGATTTACCGTTGACCCGACCAATAATATAATCAGCGGACAAATTGACCACTTTACCACCTTCGTGGTTGCGTATGTTCCTCCGGCCCAGTCAAATCCGGAGACTCCCTCCCCATCTCCCTCCACTGGCGGCGGCGGAACCACGGCAACACCGCCCACATTGCCAAAAGTGGCAAAAGTAACAGAAAAAGCGACGAAAATAGAAACCATGGAAGTGGAGAAACCTGAACAAATTATGGTTGGAGCTTCAGACCACACCGTGACGGTGTCAAAAGCATCGGACAAAGAAGCAACCTTGACCGTTCAGTCCGATCCGGTCATTCTCACACTGAAAAAAGGCGAATCCAAGACCGTTGATACTGACACAGACAGCGTTGTTGACTTGCTTGTGCTCTATAACGGTCTTGCCGACGGCGGTGGCGCATCTTTCTCGTTTACCAATTTGACCGATGCCGGGGAATTGTCAAATGCGGTAGCGATTCACTCCGGATCATATGAAACCGTCGGAAGGGACGTCGTTCTTTCTTTCAATGTGCCAACCGCAAAACAAATAGCGATGAGCAATTCAAAGAGTTTCAAGGATGCGAGCTATGTGAATTATACACCGACCACGACATGGAAACTCACGGAAGGAAATGGAAAGAAAACCGTCTATGTCACCTTCAAATCATCAAGCGGTGGCACGGTGGTGTCTTCTGATGGCATCACGCTTGTTGGCCAAACCTCTGAACAGAAGCCTGAACCGGTGGAAGAGACCAAGGGCGGCACCATTCTGCCTGCCTGCGATTTGACAATCGGGGGCGCCTATAAGGAATTTGACGCGCCGGGAGTGTATTACATCACAGATTCGTGCACCAAACGGCCATTTAAGAACCCGGACATTTTCTTTAGCTATTTTGATTCTTGGGATAAAGTGAAAGTCGTTTCTGCAAAGAAATTGTCTGCCGTTCCAAACGATGTGATCGCCTTTATGCCGTGGGGTCCGCAATATAAACCGAAAGATGGAGCATTGGCAAAGGTGGTGACCGATCCGAACGTTTACCTCCTCTTCAGCGGGCAACGGCATTTGATTGTTTCAGAAGGAGTGTTTACCGCATTGAAGTTTGGATGGGGATGGATTGAAGATGTCGCGCAGTCGGTTCTCGACAAATTTAGCCTTGGCGATGCCATTTCCGACACCGGGCATCACCCCAATGCGACGCTGATCACATATCCGAATTCGTCAAAAGTTTATCGTCTCGAGGCGGATCCGAAAGATGCGTCAAAACAGGTAAAGCGTCCCGTCAAGAATGAAGCCGTATTTGATAAGAATGGATTTAATTGGGAAAAAATCATTACCATTGATGCGTCCGAAACCTATCCGGACGGAGCGGAAATCAAATAGATTCCTCTCCACATACAAACCGCCAGCCTTGAGCTGGCGGTTTTGTTTATCCTATAAACCACCAGCGAAGCTGGGGTGTGTACGTTTGAAGGCAACGCCGTATACTAAAGCCGCCCGGCAGGGCGGCTTTAGTAGTCA
>MFQC01000011.1:145296-148014 GCA_001784285.1 Candidatus Magasanikbacteria bacterium RIFCSPHIGHO2_02_FULL_48_18 | reverse complement strand
CGGGCGCTTCGCCCTCTCGCTCGATCGGGCCGGTGAGTACGAGGTCTACATCGGCCACGCGACCGAGGATGGGTACTTCGGCAAGGAGTACGCGGTGACGATTGACACCGGCGTCATGACGTATGACGTCGGCGAGATCGAGGTCGAGTTCTACGGACCGCTTCAGTCGGCCAGCGGACTCAACGCCGAGACGCTCGCGATGTACGAGCTCGAGTACAACGACGACGACTTCGGCGACGATTTCTCTACGGTTGAAGGGGAGCTGGGTCTAGGTTGGGGGTGCCTGGCCATCGGTTGCAGTTCCAAGTGCTGGGCCGGCATCAAGGCCATGTGCTGTGGCTACAGCATCTGCATCTCCGGCCTTGAGGGTTGCATCCCCTACGGCAAGTGCGCCAAAAACAAGTACGGGTACTAGACGATATTCCTGGTGAGGGGTTTCCCCCAAATCAGGATCTCAAACCCATATCCCGATGGTTCACCATCGGGATTCTTCAAAAGGATGGGAGGGAATGCTTTCCTTTTGGAGGAACATGTGATATATGAGAGTCATCAAAAAAGAAATAGTATTTTTGGCAATTTATTTTTTCCTTTCGGGTGTTTTTTTAGCTGTTTTCCAACAATTTTTTCCTCACGAAAAGACACAAATCAACATGGCAATCAGCTTTTTTCTATCTCAGGTTCTGTTTCCAATTATAATAGGATTTCTATTTTATAAGAAATTTGATACTCAGAAATGTCGCTCTTTTTTTTCATATTGCGTTACCGGTTTTGGCGGATCACTGGCGGCATCTGTGCCAATCGTTTTACTTTTCCTTTTGGGAGGAATTGTATTGAATTTTTTTTCCGATGGCGTTTCTTATTCATTCCTTGGGATCATACCCTTTGTTTTTCTGCGCGCTCTCTATATTACACTCTTTTTTATTTTGGGTGTCTCTGTGTCCAAGATCGCGTATCGAATAATCAGCGCGCGGCAAGTTTCCTTGCCAGACAAATAGCATAATTCCATATATCATATATGAAGAATTTTATCTTACTAACGGTGCTTTGTCTTTTGGTTGGGGCGGGCTGTCTATCGCAACCACAAATTCAGTCTCAATCTCAGCCCGATGTCTTCGTGCCAGACAAAAATTTGTTTAACCCGTCGCCTCCAGACGTATCTCCAACACCTACTTCAACACCTGCGCAAACGGATCAACTGGTGACAGACGGAGAATGGCAAAGTCTGGTTTTTTGGCACGATCTGTTTTATTCATTTTCATTTCGCTATCCGAGAAGCTGGGGAGAGGTGACGATTGAAACCATGGGACCGGATGAATTTGTCAAAGGAACAAGAACAATGTTTGACTTTTCATTGCGGGATGGCTGGTCGTCGAGCACAGATATTCCACATATCAGCATTGAGTCTGTTGGCTACCAATTTCTTGGTCCAACCGATGGCACGAGTATTGATTTTGACGCGATTGACATGAGTCTTTCTCCGGAAATTCTTTCGACAAAATTAAAACGAGATGAGACAAAAGAACTTGTGGTAGAGAAAGTTTCTATTGGGGGCAAAAAAGGACTCAAACTTATCGAAACATTTGAAACGCTCGACGGAGAATTGGAACAAATGGTGTATTATGTGGTTCCAAAATATGATCATAAGGAATCGCGTCATTTTATAGTATATTCATGGGGGGACGGACGACACGCTCTGGATTTCCTTATATCGACCATTCAATTTTGATGTTCATGATCTTACTTGTCTGTCTCTTTTGTAATTTTCAAGACTGTTTTTAAGGAGGGAGAGCGGCAAGATCAGGAAGGAGGGGATTGCGCCTGGTCTTGGGTGCTCTTTTTTGTTACCGTCACCATAGGAGGTGCGTCGTGCGGTGTGTTGCGGTTTTCATGTGGCTCTGTGCGGTCATGTTTTCGCCGTCGGTTCTGGCCAAGGCGCAGATGTTGGTGTTTCCGTTCGCGTCGGAGAGTGCCTACACCAATTTTTGGGTGCTTGAGAATTCTTACCAGAACCATACGGGTGTGGACTACGCCTGTCCCGAGGGGACACCGGTCTACGCGTCGTTTTCTGGCACCGTGGTCGAGGCGTACGATGGGCAGGTCAAGAAGATCTGCTCCGGCTGGGGCAATACCATCGTGATCGCTCACGGAGATTTCACGATTCGTTACGCTCATTTGCTCTTCGACTCGATTCCCTACACTGTGGGCGACACAGTGGAAGTGGGCGCGTTCGTGGGCTACACCAGTAATACTGGGAAAACCACCAACACCAAACTCGAGTGCCTGCCGGGCAACGGCTACCACTTGCACTACGAGATCCGTCACAAAGGAAAGTTCGAAAATCCATACACCTATTTGGACGGCATGTTCTTCAAGGATCCGGACAGTTCCTTCCACTTTCCCAGTGAGGGAGCGCCGTCGTACTACTACGACGACAACATCACCTCCTGCCTCGGGCCTGTGACCGGCGGAGAGTCAACGGATTGGTGGTACACCTGCGCCAATCCGACTGCCACGATCAAGCAGGGCGACACAGCGTGGGTCATGCTCAATCTGGAAGACGCCATGGTGAACCACGCCTACAAAGTCGTGGCTTACCGCAATGGTGTCTATCAGTGGGAGTGGTCGCCCGGGTGGAACACGGTCGGAGAGTGGGGCTGGAACACCAGTTTTTTTTGGGCTTCATGGTCCAATGTTCCGCCTGGAAATCTGAAATTGGAA
>MFQC01000011.1:0-145276 GCA_001784285.1 Candidatus Magasanikbacteria bacterium RIFCSPHIGHO2_02_FULL_48_18 | reverse complement strand
TGGATTTCAACTCTTAAACAGTGTCATGGTCACGGCCAAGCTCACCACGCCATACCTCTACGACGATAATGGCCACACCTGCCAGGGGCCGGTCACCGGAGGCGCGTCCACCAATTGGTGGTACACGTGTCAGTGGCCCACGACCTTTTTTGCATCTGGCCAGACGGTGTGGGGGCTCTTTCGTCTCGACGATGTATATGTCGATCACGGTTTCAAAGTGGAAGCATACCACGAGGGCGTGCTCAGATGGCAGTGGAGTCCCGGGTGGAATATTGTCGGGGCCAGATGGAACACGAGTTTTTTCTGGTTTCGACTGTTCACTGCTCCCGTTGGGAAGTGGGAGTTCAAGATCTTCGTTGACATCGGCAACGGTTACACCCCGCTCGACACTCTTGTCGTCACCGTGATCTAGCGTTCTTTTTTCTTCATATACCCTGACAGGCGTTTGCCTTTCCGGGTTCTTCGTTCCCGAATTTTCTTCGGGATCTCCCAAAGGACATCGATATTTTTAGAAAAAGGAGGGTGTATTTTGGGAGTTGTTTTTTCACGAAGTGTATTATAGTATACCTATAGACACAACATTTTATTGTATATGTCACTTTCTCTTTTCAACATCATTTCAACCCTTGGGATCGTCGCTATCTTGACAGCGTTCTTGTATGTTGGCAAAAAACTTCAGATTTTAGAAAGCATGGATGAATGCATGAGAAAAATAAAAACCAATGTTAATGTCATTACGTTGTATCTCACGAGACACCATGCGCAGTTTAACCCCTCAGAACTGCAAACATTGAGTCCGTTTCAGCTTACTCCTACGGGGGAAGATTTTATTAAATCCATAGGTTTTGACACGGTATTCGCGCAACATGAATCTGATTTTTTTGCGTTTGTTGATTCAGAACAGGTCAGGCTCAAATATGACGTGGAAACCGCGGCGATCAAATCAATTTATGGATTGTATGAAAAACCGTTTATGGAATTTTTGAAGATATTTTTTTATAACCATCCCGATCGCAATTTGGAAAATACTGCCTCAACCCTTGGCGTATACGTGAGAGACAAATATCTTGCAAAACATCCTGGGATCACTCAATAAATAGTTCGTTGACTTATCCACAAGAACACCTTTTCAATACACCCGTAAATTGGTATAGTCATTTGTAGTATTACACGTTCTCTGTAATACCTGTGGCGAGTAGACAAAAAGGAGGGCGCCACATTTTGACGATTTGAAGGGATTTGATATCCCTTCTTTTTGTGGGGTATAGTGATGTATATGTCTTTACTGTTCGTCTTGGTTGGCATTTTTATAAGTATAAGCGTGCTTGTTTTGGGTTTTGCGTTTTGGATAGTCATGAAAAAAAATAAAGATTTACGTATCGCGAATATTCGGCTTGAAGAGCTCGACCGGCAGAAAACCGAATTTCTTTCGATAGCCGCGCATCAGCTTCGGACGCCACTTTCCGTAGTCAGTGGGTATCTGGAATTGATCAAAGAAGGGGCGTATGGCGGAGTTACTCGCGAGCTCCATCAGATTTTACAACACCTTGATATCAATAATGACCGCCTTGTAAAACTGGTTGATGAATTTTTAAATATTACAAAGATTGAACAAAATGATCGATGCGGTTTGCGGCGAACATGCGATTTGCTTCTCTTGGTGGAAGAGGCAGTTCGTTCTCGCGAGCCGTTGGCAGAAGAAAAAGGGCTGATTTTAACATGGGAGACGCCACATTCTCATGTTTTTCTTTCATTGGATTATGATAACACATGCCATGTTATTGGAAATTTTCTCGATAACGCGATTCAGTATACCGAACGGGGCGCCATTCATGTCCACGTCGCCAAAGATAGCAATGGCGCGACGGTTCGAGTTACTGATACAGGAGTAGGCTTTGAGGAGTCTGACCGGGTCAATTTTTTCCAAAAATTTTATCGCGGACAAAATGTGCAACACATGAATGTCAATTATGGCACCGGACTTGGGCTATATATCGCGAAAAAATTTGTTGAAAATCATGGGGGGAAAATTTGGGCGAAAAGCGAAGGGTTGGGGAAGGGAAGCGAGTTTGGGTTTTGGTTGCCGATGAATTAATATTTTTTTTCGCTTTGTTATAAAAAAGTTGTATACTTTTAATAAAGTTTTTTGTAAATAATTATTGAAGGAGACCTCGGGGGTCTCTTTTATATTATGTGGAAGTATCCCATAAAGAATTATCAAGCGTGGACAGTTAAGCCGGAACAGTTTCCCTATAATGGCAATTTGGTGGATCATATCCATTTTCTCTTACGATATGCAATTCTTGCTCCATCAAGTCACAACAGTCAACCCTGGCGTTTTTTTGTATCAGCGAATTCATTGGATATATCTTTTAATGAAAAAAGGTTGCTCCCGGTCTCGGACCCTTTGAATCGATTGGCATATATTGCCCTCGGGTGTGCGCTCCAAAATATACGGATAGCGGCTGATTACTTCGGATTGCAGATGGTATGTATGTATCTTCCAAATGGAGAGATAGGCTCTCCAGCCGTTCATATCCAATTTTCCACCATAGGCAAAGGAAAAAAAGACGTCACGCACCTCATTCATGCTATACCGGAGAGACGATCGAATCGGATGCCCTATACGCCCAAACCAATTCCCGATTTGTTTTTGCACAAACTTCGAGAATTATCTTTCGGTCAGAATAACATCTTCTGCACGACAACAGTTGAGATGCGCAATCATATTGCCGATGTGTTGATGAAAGCGCGTCTTACTCTATTTGATCACGTGCCATTTAGGGTAGAACTGGCAGGGTATAAACGCCACAATCTTACGCGATTAGGCACTGGCATGCCAGGGTTTACTATGGGATTTCCACTTTTGATGTCGTTTGTTGCACCATGGGCCGTTCGTAAATTCAATGTAATTAAATTATTACAGGAAAAGGAAGAAAGACTTTTGAGGGAACAGTCGCCGTGTTTTCTTATCTTTGGGACAAAAGAAGACATGCCCCATCATTGGGTAAAATCCGGTGAATGTCTCCAAAAAATTTTGCTTGAGGCAGAGCGTGCCGGCATTCATTCTTCAATTTCAGTTTTTCCGCGCACTTCGGATGCTCTGGCAGTGTATCGGTCGGTTGCGCCAACTGGGTACTCCCCGCATATGTTTTGCCGGCTTGGTTTTTCTCATGAGAGACCGCGACACAGCCCTCGTCTTCTTCCTGAAGAATTATGAACATTCGTGAGCTTCCACAATCGGCAGTTGATCACTTGGTAGAGTATAATGAACACGAGGCAGTGTATGAGCTGTATGATAAAGCATCTCTTCCTTTAGGTTTTATTGCGGTGCATAGAAAAAATGTTGATGTTCCCTCCATGGGCGCAACCCGTTTATGGTATTACACCAATCCGACTGATGCGCTTCGTGATGCCTTGAGATTGTCCAATCTCATGACGTATAAAGCCGCGGCCGCTGAATTGCCATATGGAGGAGCAAAAGGCGTGCTTATGATGCCTGCTCAGGGAGCAATTGATCGCCGACAATTTTTTACAAACTACGCCACCTGTGTGAACGAACTGCAAGGAATGTTTGTCACCGGCACCGATGTGGGTTTAACGGCCGATGATCTGGCCGTGCTTGTTGAGTATAGCCCATATATGATTGGGTATGGGGTGGATGCCGCGTATTACACGTCCATTGGAGTATTGCATGGTATACAGGCAGCTTTGCAATATCTTGATCATACGGATGAGCTCTTTTATAAACGGTTTGCGTTGCAGGGGGTAGGAAAAACTGGTTTGAAACTTTTGCAATTGTTAGTTGAGTGGGGAGCACGGGAAATTATTATCTCTGATATCAATGACGCGGCAATAGAACAGGCACGAGCAATTGCGCCATTTGCGCGAGTTGTTGACCCACAATTGATTCACACGCAATTGGTTGATGTGTTTTGTCCTTGCGCCCTTGGAGGGATATTAAATACCACCACGATTCCTGAGTTGCGGTGCCGGGCTGTGGTTGGGTCGGCAAATAATCAACTGATATGTGAAGAAGATGCCCTGGCGCTCTTTGCGCGTGGTATTGTGTACATACCGGATTATATAGCCAATGCTGGCGGATTGCTGAGTGTTGTAAGTCAATACGAAAACAAATATCACGATGTCGAGCAGGTTGTGGCGAGATTGAATAGGCTACAGCGACGGATCGAAGAAATAATTACTCAAAGCAGTATTCACCAAATTCCGACCACTATGATTGCTCAAAATTTTGTCTATGCGTAATGTAGTATGTCATTGTTAACAGAATTTACTCCTGAAAGTTGTTTGGTTGCATTAAAGACACAGCCAGAAGCATACTGGTGGGAGCGGGGGTGGAAGGCAACGCATCAGTTATTTCAACAGATGGCCGCGCGCGTCCCGGCCTATCAGGATTTTTTGCACAAGCACGGCGTAGATGCAACCAAAATTCAAACAAGAGAAGATTTTGTGCATCTCCCGCTCACAAGTAAAGAAAATTATCTCTTGTCGTACGAACTCAAAGATCTATGTTGGGATGGTGTGTTTGCGGGTCGTTCTTGGATGATTTCTTCGACCTCTGGCTCCACCGGTGAACCTTTTTATTTTCCTCGCACCATCATGCAAGACGAACAATTCGCCTTCACCGCTGAGATATGTTTGCGTGAATATTTTGAAATTGATAAAAAAACCACTCTTTTCATCGATTGTTTTGCGTTGGGAGTGTGGATTGGGGGCATGTTTATGTACCAGGCGGTGCGTCTTATTGCCAATACAGGTAAATATCAGCTGAGTATCATTACGCCAGGAGCTGATAAAATAGAAACACTCAAAGCAATCAAAAAAAACGGATCACAGTTTGGTCAAATTATTATTGGCGGGTATGGACCGTTGGTGAAAGACTTGATTGACATGGGGAGACAATATGGGATTGAGTGGAATGAGTATGACGTAAAATATTTTTTTGCGGCCGAAGGATTTACGGAAGGCTTTCGTGACTATATTATTCGTCACGGAGGCGTGAAACATCCATTGTCCGGAACGATTAATCACTATGGCACAGCCGATTTGGGAACTATGGCCCACGAAACACCAATCAGTATTTTATTGCGTCGTCTGGCTGTTGGGGATTCCGCGCTTTTCCAAGGATTATTTTTAGAAGCGAATCGTCAACCAACACTTGGCCAATTTATTCCTGAATTATTTTTCTTTGAATCAGTGAATAATGTGTTGGTCTGTTCTGGTGCTGGTGGTTTTCCACTCATGCGATACAATTTAAAAGATCGCGGCGATGTAGTCACCTGGGAAGAAATGCAAGAGCGGACTGGTCGTCAAGGTGTCCATTTGCTAGAGAAAGCACAGGCCGAAGGGATTGATCGTTTCTTATGGCATCTGCCATTTGTGTATTTATACGAACGTAGTGATCTGACGACCAGCATTTATAGTGTCAATATTTATCCAGAAAGTATCCGCAAGGCATTGGAACATGAAGAATTGACAACACACGTGACCGGAAAATTTACTATGAGCGTCGAGTTCGATGAGCATCAGGATCAACGATTGTATATTCATATCGAGTTGCAGCCGCACGCAACAGAGAGCGAGCTACTTCGCGCGCGCGCCTTAGATTCAATTGTTGTCTGGTTGAATAAAGAAAATTCCGAGTGGCGTGATTTTTATGTTGATCCATCCATCCAGCACAAAGTAACTCCTCAATTGGTATTCTGGCCGCACCAACATTCGACCTATTTTCAGCCGGGTAGAAAGCAGAAGTGGGTAAAGGAAAATTGATCTTCTATGTTTGAAAAACCAATTATTCTGTCGTGGACACAGCACACACTGGCTGATCTCGAGCGTATAAAGCAGACATATCCTATCTGGAAGACGGTCGATATTTTTGAACGACAACTGGGAGAATTTTTTGTTATAACCCACCCTGATGTTGTAGGTTCAGAAGAATACGAGCAAATAAAGGCGGTCTATGTAAAAAAATGGCTGGCTGGACAAGAGAAACATTTGGCTGGCGCCTGGGTGTATTTTTCCTGGAGTGGGGTGCTCCTGCACATGCTTGATGAATCAGAATATACCACTCTTCGCACCAATCGGAATCGCAATTTAATTACGCAGGAAGAACAAGAAGTGTTGCGCAATTCTTGCGTGGCGTTTGTGGGGTTGTCTGTCGGGAGTAATATTGCGGTGAGCCTTAGTTATAGTGGGATTGCTAATACCATGAAATTAGCTGATTTTGACACATTAGACACGAGCAATTTGAATCGAGTAAAAGCGCCGCTTGAACAGGTAGGTTTGCAGAAAGCAGAGATGACTGCACGGCTGATATATGAGAGCAATCCGTTTGCTGACTTGGTATGTTTTTTGGACAAAATTACAACCAAAAATCTGACAGACATTACTTCCAATCCACGACCGTCGCTTATTTTTGAAATTATGGATAGTTTTGAGATTAAAATTCATTTACGACGATTAGCCCGAGCAGAAAAAATTCCTGTGATCATGGTGACCAATTTAGGGGATAGGGTACTCTTGGATGTTGAGCGATACGATCTTAATCCGCAAACAGAATTTTTTAATGGACGAGCCGGAAATGTGCCCGATGAAATGTTAGCTCATCCTGATATATCAGCCGAGGATAAACACGCTTACGCCGTTGCCCTGGCTGGTGTTGAGCATATTCCTGCGCGGGCGCAAGAGTCAGTAAAGGAAATTGGCAAAAGTTTGATTGGTCGTCCACAGCTTATGAGCACAGTTACCACTGCTTCTGGGCTGTGTGTGTATCTTGCAAAGCAAATTTTGCTGGGGAATTCGGTGAGTGGTTCCTGGCTAGTTGATTTTGATAAAATTTTTCGTCCTGGGTCACCATTTTTTATATAATCTGGTATAATGAAGGCCTATGACTTCAGAACAACGTCTCGCTGAAACCCTTGGAATACCATATTCCATTCAACAAGTTCAAATTGGAAAATATTCGATTAATTATTTAGTTGCTGGCAGTGGCCCGCCGTTGTTGTTGATTCACGGGGCGAATATTGGATGGGGGATGTGGTACGCCAATATAAAGGAGTTGTCTAATTTTTTTTCAATATTTGCTATTGACTTGCCTGGGGCTGGGGGGTCAACCATACTTGACTTTCATAGAGCGAATTTATATGAAGATTTTGTCGACGTAGTTGATAAATTCATCCAGGAAAAGAGATTAAGCCCTATTTCAGTTATAGGACATTCATTTGGGGGATGGATTGCTCTACAATTGGCGCATAAAAAACATATTAAAATTGAAAAATTAATTTTAATTAGTTCACTTGGTTTTAGTACTTATCTTCCTTTGAAACAGCGTTTAGCGACCTTGTATCCTTTAGCTGTTTTTTTAACTAAGACTGCGCTGAAACCAACCAAGGAAAATATGAAAAAATTTTTACTTGAGGTTTTTTATGATAAGATATGTGTTTCGGAAGATTTCATTAATTATTTTTGTGAAGCAAGACAGCGTTCTCCTTTAACCCATCCTTTGTTATTTATTAATAGCATCTCTTCTCGAGGGAAATTACGAAAGGAATTAGACGTACAAAATATTCTTGCATTTATTTCTCAGCCAATACTTTCGATTTATGGGAATCAGGACGATCTCTTTCGAAGAGAAGAAGTGGCTCCAAATGTATATAAATTGCCACATGTAACAATGGAATTTTTTGAAAAATGTGGACACGTACCCTCTATTGAACACGATCAATTTTTTAACAAACTTGCTATTGATTTCCTATCAAAGTAGAGGTTACCCCTCAATATGGAATTGCCTTCTACCAAATTTCTGATCTTAGCGGGAGTTATTATTCTCAATCTTTTTTTAGCAAATCTTGTCTATTATAATGACAAGAAAAATGCAACTAATCGGGTTTTTGCTGTATTAGGTATAGTAATGTCAATATGGTTGTTTTCGATTTATCTCTCGGTGACCCCAGTAGCTAATTTATTCTGGACTCGAGTTACTGTTTGTCTGGCTACCTTTATGAGTGTTACTTTCTTTTTGTTTGCCCATACTCTTCCCAAGGATAATTTGCAATTAAATAAAAAGAAATTTGTAATTATACTTATCGGGACATTAATGATTGCTTTCATTACTCTGTCTCCTTTTACTTTTACCCATGTTGAAGAAATAGATGGAGCGTTAAAAACTGTGCCAGGCCCTGGGATGTTACCATTTGCTTTATTTACAACCTTTTTTAGTGTGAGTGCTTTTTATTTCTTGTTTAAGAAATTTAAATGCTCCCTGGGAAAGGAAAAAAAACAACTAGGGTTTATTTTGTCTGGAATTTTTTTAATGTTGATTCTTATAATAACTACAATAATGATACCGATAATTATATTCAATAATGATTTTTTTATTCAATTTGCTCCGTTGTATGCATTTATTTTTCTTGCAATGACAGCGGTTGCAATTTTAAAATATCATTTATTTGATATTAAAATTGTTGCTACAGAAATTCTTGTGTTTGTACTAGTAGCCAGTTTATTGGTTGAGGGATTTTCTTCAGGTTCAGCAAAGCAGGCTATTTTTCGAACCTCCTTCGCAATTTTGGTTAGTATTCTTGGTGTATCCCTAGTACATAGTGTAACGAAAGAGATCAAACAACGAGAAGAAGTCGCTCATCTCGCCCAATCCCTCGAAAAAGCCAACCTTCGCCTCCAAGAAATAGACAAACAAAAAACAGAATTTCTTTCTATTGCTTCTCACCAGCTCCGTACCCCTTTGTCCATTATCAAAGGATACATTGAGCTTATTGAAGACGGCGCGTACGGGAAACCCACGAGAAAAATGGATCATGTGTTGCATGACATGGATAGCAGTAATGAGCATTTGGTGAAGCTCGTTGATGAATTTCTCGACATTACCCGAATTGAGCAGGGAAGGACAAAATATACTTTTGAGCCCCGCGATATGGTGGCTCTTATCAATGGCGTGGTAAAGGAGTTGACAGAAAAGTCAGAAGAGAAGAAAATGCATATAAAGTGGACACCTCCGAAAGACACCTGTATAATACCAATGGATGAAGAAAAAATTCGGCACGTGGTCTTTAACTTTGTGGATAACGCAATAAAATACAGTGAAAAAGGCACGGTACGAGTTGAACTCGCAGAAGAAGAAAAGGGTATTACGGTGCGGGTAAAGGACCGTGGATTAGGTTTTGGTTCGGAAGACCAGGCAAATTTTTTCCAAAAATTTTATCGTGGTGAAAATGTGAAGGGAACGAATGTGACAGGGACAGGGCTTGGAATTTATGTGTGTCGGAAGTTTATTGAAGGACACAATGGAAAAGTATGGGCGAAGAGCAAGGGATTGGGAAAGGGAAGCGAGTTTGGGTTTTGGGTGCCTCTTAGTTCATCTTAACTTATATCTACATAACAAAAGTAAGAAAATTGGTATGTTTTCACCCCTTTTAATTAAAGTCATACTAGTGGTTACTCTTTTGATTAATTCTGTCTTGGGTTTTTTCGTATATAAAAACAACCCCAAAAGCGCAACTAATATAATTTTTACTTATTTGAGTCTGGTGACATCTTTGTGGTTGATAGTTGAATATTTGGCGGTTTTTCCACAAGTAAGTTTAATTTTTGCAAGGCTGGCCTTATTTTTTTCGTTGCCCCAATCATCTTTATTTTTTCTTTTGGCTCACACCCTACCAAACGAGAAATTGCAATTACAAAAATCGAAGCTTCTTCTCTTATTATTTTTAAATTTATTTTTAATGTTATTGGTTGTTTCCCCTTATACTTTTAAGGCAATAATCCAAGTTGGAGATAGATTAGATGTAGCCCCAGGAATTGGAATGTTAATCTTTCTTATCTTTGTCTCCCTTCTTTTTTTATTTACTATTTATATATTAATTAAAAAAATACACACAAGTCAGGATATCCAAACCAGAAGGTCATTAGTACTTGTTTTAACTGGAATGATAATGATGATAGGTTTACTTATTTTTACTTTAGTAATCCCTGTCATTTTATTCCAAAATAGTTACGCAGTTAGATTTACTCCAATCTACACTCTCTTCTTCCTCATCCCCACCTCAATCGCCATTATCAAATACCAACTTTTTAATATCAAAATCCTTGCAACTCGTGTTTTGGTCGGAATGATTTTGTTGGTTGTTTTTATCAAATTGTTGTTATCAAAAACGTCAACGGAATGGCTCTTCAACGGAGCCATTTTTGCTATTGTAGTTTTTCTTGGAATATTGCTCTTCAGAAGTCTTCGATATGAACTGGAGGCCGAAAGGGCAATTCAAGAAAAACTCAAAATCGAAGCGCTCGAAAAACAAAAAGATGAATTTTTTGCGTATGTCGGCCGTCAATTTCGTTCCTTGCTTTCCGGTTTTCAAGAATTTGTTCATGATATCGCGGGCGGCGTGTATTGCCAGCCGACAAAAGAATTGTCGAACGCTCTCGAAACAGTTTCGCGGGATCAAGAACGGATGGCAACCCTGCTCGAGACGCATCTCGCCATGACGGGCGGCGATCAGTCTGCCATTCATTGCGAATATGAAGAACAAAATATCAATGATTGCATCTCCCATGTGGTGGAAGAACTTACCCCGACTGCCCGCATGAAAGGTCTTCACATTGCCTGGCGAAGGAACGATGCGCTGCCAAACGTGTTTTGCGATTATGAAAAAATTCGTCAGGTCGTATGGAATATGCTCGATAATGCCATCCGTTGTACGGATGTTGGCATTGTTCGTGTTATTGCAAAAAAAGACAAGGATCGGCTCTTGGTGACCGTTGCGGATCTCGGCATCGGCTTCACCATTCATGATGAAAAAAAATTTTTTGAAAAATTTTCTCGCGGCGGCAATATTGAACGACGCCAATCGCCAGGGATGGGTTTGGGGCTGTATATTTCTCGTTTGTTTGTGGAGGCGCATGGCGGCACAGTATTTGCACATAGCGCCGGCCCGGCAAAAGGCAGTGAGTTTGGCTTTTGGATTCCTTTCCGGAATGCTGATGTATAAAGTCGTCCCAACGAAAGGATACCTTCATCGAGCGATTCCGTCGAGAGAAGAGCGTATACCCGCTCTTTATTTTTTTTCTCTCTTCATGTATGATATTCATACCTTTTGTTTTTTTATTTTTTCCGTATGTTCACAAAAAAACCATCAGATCCCACATCATATGTGGCGCCAGAAACTCAATTAGAGCGGCGCGAGGAGGATACGGTCGAGACCGTTGTCGGGCCCTCCATGAATGTAGAAGGAGATTTTGTGTCAGAAGGAAATGTGGTTGTGAAAGGAACCGTTGCCGGAAGCGTGAAAACAAATAAATCTCTGACGATAGAACAGGGCGCAAAAGTGATTGCCAGCGTCCGGGCGGCGAATGTGGTGGTATCGGGCCAAGTGAAAGGCAATATCAGAGCAAAAGAAAAATTGGAAATTACATCATCTGCCCAGATTTTGGGCGACATGCAATGTTCGGTGCTTATGATTGAAGCTGGCGCCTTGATTCAAGGAAAGGTGGAGATGGCGGGGATACAAATTGATGTTCCCAAAGGAGAGCGAAAATCAAATTCATTACGTTCAAAAATTGCTCGTGTCGGAAAACCGGATGAGGAGAGCGTTTCTTCAGAACAGATAACAGAGATGATATAGCCTGCGGGAGCTGATTGTTTTTTTGTCCCGCCGGTATGTACATCTATCTCTATGACAATTTTTTGAAACAGAAACGGTACGACGCGACCATAAAAGCCATGGAAACGCGGTTGACAGATTTTGGTATAGCGGGTAAAATAGTCCGGTTGCAGACCTTTACAGACCCAAAAGAAGTGATCTTGCAAGAGCTTGCTCGGGGCGCGTCGAGTATCGTGATTGTCGGTAACGACAAAACCTTTGGATACGTCCTTTCGCAGTCCGCAACCTCTGCGGCCACGTTTGGCTTTTTGCCAGTGGGGGACGGCAACACCATTGCGCATGTCCTCGGCATTCCGGTAGGGGTGGATGCTTGTGATGTGCTGTCTCGGCGAAGAAAAGTAAAGCTGGACGTTGGCTGGTTTAACAATCGGTATTTTATTTCCCAACTCCATATTCCGCCTTCGGAAATCGTGGTGGAGTACGACGAGCAATTTCAAGTGAGTCCGCGATATGGCAAAATGGAATTGGTGGTGTGCAACCTCCAGCCGTTTTTTTGGAACGATTCGAAACAAAAGAAAATTATTGTCCATCCGCAAGACGGAAAGTTGGAAGCATTTTTGCGGCCGGCCATCGGCCGGAGCATTCTTCGGGAAAAATTTGAAGAGCCAAGCATTTTTCCATTTGAAGAAATGGTGGTGAGCGGGAAAGAAGCGTTTCCGGTTGAGGCGGATGGGAAGGTCTCGAAAGAAATAAAAATAAAAATTCGTTTGGCAAAAAAGAAGGTGGAAATGATCGTTGGAAAAGAACGTAAATTTTGAAACACCAATTTGAACCACGAATTTTGACACGAATAACCTTCAAATAATTTGTGTTCAATTCGTGTCAAGATTAGTGGTTCAGGCTCAGGTGGCGGAATGGTATACGCGCATGCTTGAGGTGCATGTGGGGGCAACCCCGTGGAGGTTCAAGTCCTCTCCTGAGCACCAAATGTAGTTTGTTGACACGGCCTCCTTTTTTTGGTATTATCATCCTGCCAAACGGCAGATGATCGCCCTATACCCTTCTCGTTCTTGCGAGTCGGGCCGGGAGGAAAGTCCGAGCTCCCCCCGATGTCCTCGGGGCAAATGATAGTGGGTAACGCCCACCGATGTGCTGGTGACAGTACGTTAGGGACAGTGCCACAGAGACAATACTACCCCGACGCAATGTCGGGGGAAAGGTGAAAAGTGTTTGAATGTTTTTGTTCTATAGACAAAAGCTACCAAACTTCCCGATTTTATCGGGATGGTAAACCCTATCAGGAGAAAGAGCAGCCCTTCGACTCGCTTCGCTCGCTCAGGGCAAGCGTCTTGATTGGAAAAGTTAGCTCGTTTGATCCCGACAGCAATGTCTGGACAAGAGAAATGATCATCGGACCACGAATTTGGACCACGAATAACCTTCAAATAATTCATGTTCAATTCGTGTCAAGATTCGTGTCTCAAATTCGTGGTCCACAGAACTCGGCTTATCGCCGTTTGGTATAAGAGAACTCCATTTCCGTGGAGTTTTTTTATCCCGCACCTTTCTCGAAAACCCCGTAGCTTGCCACAGGGATGAGGGATCAGAATAGCCTTTCAGCGGGGTTCAATACCGCGGCTGAAAGGTGCGGGATTTATTGACCAAACCATTCATTTTCGGTATTATACACTCATTGTTTTTCTTCTATGAAGCGATTGGAAATTTTTTTTATGATTGTTCAGGTGCCGGTTGACCTGATCGCGCTTCTTCTCGCCGGCACCTCTGCTTATTGGCTTCGTTTTACTCCATGGGCACTCTCGCTTCGTCCGGTTGTATTTCAATTGACGTTTCATGATTTTTTTTCTTTGGTTTTTTGGGTCGCACTATCCTGGATTGTTATGTTTGCGATTGCCGGGCTCTACTCCGCCAATCCCAACCGTCGCTTTGCCAGCGATATTGTCCGTATTTTTTTGGCGTCTTCTCTTGGTCTTGCGGCTATTGCCGTGTATGTCATGTTTACACAGCAATTATTTGATTCTCGTTTTTTGGTGGTGGCCGCGTGGGGATTTGCCATTGTTTACGTAATTTTCGGACGCCTGCTTCTGCGCGGATTGAAAGCATTGCTTTATCGGAAAGGAATGGGGCTTCGTCGTGTCGTTATCATTGGAAGTGACGTTGTTGCTGACCGGATCACAAAAGCGCTTGAATCGAGAAAAGAATTGGGATACGCGGTTGTGGGTGTTTTCAAAACGTTTTCAAAAGAAACAGAAGCGGCATCTGCTTTGCTGAATATTGATGAATTGTTTTTTACCAATCCGCGCGCGCACGAAAATGAGGCCGTTGCCGCGATTGAGTTTTGCAACCAGCATCATAACGTTTTTAAATATTCGGCGGATCTTTTTGCCACAATCGCGAGCAACATGTCGGTTCATCCGCTTGCCGGGATTCCTATTGTGGAGCTCCAGCGCACGCCGCTTGATGGGTGGGGACGAGTGGTCAAGCGCGGTTTTGATGTGGTCGTCAGCATCATTGCTCTCATTCTTCTGAGTCCGCTCTTTTTTTTGATTGCCTGTGTTATTGCCCTCGAAACCGGAAGGCCAATTATTTATAAGAACGAACGGGTTGGCTTGCGCGGAAAGCCATTTTTTACGTTCAAATTTCGTTCCATGTATCAAGAAGATTCCACAGGGCCGCAGTTTGGCGCGTCCGGCAAAAAAGCGGAAAAAAAAGAGCAAGAGCTCATCAAAAAAAAGAGTGCGCGCATTGGGCCGATTTATAAGATACCGGACGATCCTCGGGTAACGCCCTTTGGCCGTTTTTTACGGCGCTCAAGCATGGATGAGTTGCCGCAATTTTTGAATGTGGTGAAAGGCGAAATGAGCGTTGTGGGTCCTCGGCCGCACCAGCCCCGGGAAGTGCGCCAGTACGAACGAACGTACAAGCAAGTATTTACGTTAAAGCCGGGCATTACCGGCCTTGCGCAAATTTCCGGCAGAAGCGACTTGTCATTTGAAGAAGAAATGAAATTGGACATTTTTTATATTGAAAAATGGACAGTGCTCTTGGATATGATCATTTGTCTGAAAACGCCGTTTATTTTATTGAAAAAAAGAAAGGCGCTGTAATTCTGGCCCGGTTACTCTTGTATGGATGCGCGGTTCCAACAAAATATATGTTTGCTCTGTGAGCGGATCAATTTTCACGGCAAAATTATTTTTGCCGGCAGCCATGTCTTTGGCGAGGCGGGCATCTTCAGCGATATTGATTGCCACTTGGTCGCATATTCTCTGAGAGAATTATTTCGTCTTGTTCGTGAGAAAGAAACGATTTGTCATTTGAAGCAAGAGCTTGGTATCACACCAAGCTTTATTCTTTCCGCGATGCCGCTTGTTCGTCATAAGTTGTATTTTGTAGAAGGGTGGGATGCACAAGGGGCTTGGTATTGCTCGCCGTATGATGCCCGATTGTTGCGAAACACGGCGCTCAAAGTTGCATATCGAGAATTTTTTCTCTCTCGCACGACAGCCGGAGAAGCATCTGTCTATCACGCGGGAAAAGCCCTGCTTCAGGCATTATGGAGTTTGGCGTTTGGAAAACATATAGCCATTCCTTACGGGGTGCCTCTGTTTTCCATTCGGGGAATACGGGAGCATGTCTTGCCGGATATGGGGACGGACGACCAAATTCTCTGTCAGCGCATTCTTTGCTCCAAACTGTCCCCCAAAAGCCAAATATCTCAAGATGATTGCGCGTATGTCTTTTCTATGATAGAAAAAGCGTATGATTGCTATACAAAACATCCATTTTCTTTTCGATCATATATATTGTATAGTATATTTTCTCTCAAAGATGGCCATGGGAGCGCCCTCTTTTCTGACCCGGACCGGAAAATTATACGGGCATCTCGGAAAGCCCTCTTGTCGCCTCAGGCGCCACACAGCGACAACATATTCAGACAGACGATTCCCATGATTATTATCTAACTATGAAGGTTGCTCTTGTCCATGACTATCTATCGCAAGACGGCGGCGCCGAACGCGTCCTCAAGGCATTCCACGAGATATGGCCGGAAGCGCCTTTGTTTGTTTTATTTCATGACAAGAAAAAAATAGCGGATTTTCATCATGCCGATGTCCGCCAATCTTTTCTTGCGAAACTCCCATTCCATAAGAGTCATTACCGGTGGTATCTGCCATGGATGCCGGTTGCGACCGAACGGCACAACCTTCATCAATTTGATGTGGTGATTTCTTCGACCAGCGCGTTTGCAAAAGGAGTGCTCACGCGGCCGGAAACACTGCATATTTCGTACTGTCACACGCCCACGCGGTATTTATGGACAGACACGCATGAATATATTGAAGATCTTCGATACGGCCGATGGATCAAAGCATTTCTCCCGCGCCTTATCCACCGTCTTCGGCTGTGGGACACGATGAGTGTTGACCGTGTGGATTATTTTCTTGCAAATTCCCGAACCGTACAGCATAGAATTCAAAAATATTACCGCCGCGAAAGCGACGTCATCTACCCGCCGGTTGGCGTCGATCAGTTTTTTGTTTCTCCGGATATTGGCGATTATTTTGTGTCCGGCGGGAGGCTCGTGCCTTATAAACGATTCGATATTTTGATAAAAGCATTCAACCGACTGAACATTCCGCTCAAGATTTTTGGAACCGGACCCGAAATGGAGCGGCTCAAAAAATACGCAAAATCGAATATTCTCTTTCTCGGAAAAGTGGACGAACAGCAAAAAGCCGATCTCTTGTCTCATGCGCGCGCGTTTATTCATCCGCAGGTTGAAGATTTGGGCATTACGCCGATTGAGTCCATGGCGAGCGGCCGGCCGGTTATTGCGTATGGTGTTGGGGGGGTCACCGAGACCGTCATCCCTGGCGAAACCGGTATTTTTTTTCATGAACAAACATGGGAATCCCTGCTCGACGCCGTCATTCATTTTCATCCGTCGGAATGGGATAGCGCTCATATCCGCAAACAAGCCGGGCGGTTTGATGCGGCCAATTTTAAACGTCGCATACGGCAGTACGTGGAAGACCGCTATGAAGAGTCACAGCGCGGCCTTCTCCAGTGCGCCCTTGACGTGTGGCAATATGCAGATCGGCATTGATATCCGCAGTCTTCTTTCCCATGAACGGACCGGGGTTGCGGAATACACCTTTGGGCTGTTGGCCGCGCTTTTTGCTCGTGATGACATAAACACGTATATTTTGTTTTCCAACGCGCGAGGTTCGGTTGCCGACGTCTTGCCCGCGCGGTCTTTTTCGAATGTTCAGTATATTCATACGCGATACCCAAACAAAATATTTCATCTTTCCACGGCTCTCTTTCGGCAGCCAAAAATTGATCGGCTCATCACGCACCAACAAAAAAAAGATATTCCGATTGATATCTTTTTTTCTCCGAATTTGAATTTTACCGCGATTTCTCCCAAAGTAAAACATGTTTTGACTATTCACGATCTTTCGTTTGAATATTTTCCTGACTGCTACACGCCCAAACAGCGGCTGTGGCATTCCCTGCTCCAACCAAAAAAACAATGTCATGAAGCGGCCATCATTTTTACGCCTTCACAAAATACAAAGAGGGATGTTGTTGAGTATTATCAGATTTCAGAAGACCGGGTTCATGTCCTGCCCCCGGGCCTTTCTTCGTCGATGCAGGCATTCGGCATGTCTTCGCCCGAAGATGTCCAAAAAAAATATCAGTTGCCGAAAAATTTTATTCTTTTTGTGGGAACGATTGAACCAAGAAAAAATATTGTTGCGTTGCTGGAAGGATTTGCGCAGGCCAAAAAACAATATCCCAATCTTTTTGACGATTGTGCATGCGTCATTGCCGGAGCAAAGGGGTGGAAAAATACGAGCATCCTTTCTCGCATGCGGCAATCGCCGGATATTCGATTTCTGGGCTATGTGGACTCGCAAGAAAAGGCGGCATTGTACGCGCTGGCGCGCGTTTTTGTGTATCCAAGTTTGTACGAAGGGTTTGGTTTTCCGGTTCTTGAGGCCATGGCAAGCGGCACGCCGGTTATAACGAGCGCACGGTCGTCACTGCCGGAGGTGGCAGGGGATGCCGCGTACTTTGTGAACCCAATGAATAGCGAAGAAATAACGCGCGGACTCGCTCGGTTGTTTCAAGAAAGAGCATGGGCGTCCGCTTTAGGCATAAAAGGAAAGCAACGGGCGCAGGAGTTTACATGGCAAAAAACCGCTCAGCAGTTTTTGGGGCATATTGCTCGGCTGAAAGAGCGGGTGTAAGATTCTTTTGCTTTTTTTTGTCTCTTATATATACTAGAAAAAGCCTGTCAGGACAACGCTTATTTTTATTTTTTTCTATGATGAAAAAAACAAAGTTTTTCGCTGTAGTTAGCCTTTTTATCTTTGGTGGGGTACTCGCTCTGCCATGGCCAAGCAGGGCGTTTCAGGTAAAAGACCCCGCGTGTGTCAACGCCATTGCAGAGAGCGGGAGTATTGCTCTTTGTCAAAAGAATACGCTCTTTCATGAATCAACAAATATCAACATCACCCTCCGGAGTTTTACCAGTGCGGGCGCTTTTGTGATGCTGGGTGGCGCTTCCGACCCGTGGCTGAAACTTCCGTTCAATACCAAAGAGTCAACAACATCTCTCACGAATGGTTCGTCACTTTTTATTACCTATGTGGGCATATTTCAAGGGAATAAAGCGGTATTTCAGATCAATGCAACGGGGCCGGAATCCACAGCAGAATTGATTGTGGTAAAGGATACCTCTCTTGGATCAAAAACGCTTCTTCCCGCGAGCGCGGCGCAAACGGTCGGACAATTTCTTTTGAAAGCGCCGGCATCAAACAAAGAAGTTGTCTGTCTTTCCTCGCTTGGAGTATCATTTGATACCTCCTTCGAAACAGATGAAACCATCCTTCTCGCGCTCCAGAATATGTCTGTTTCTATCGGCGGTGAGCCGTTTGGAACAACCTACTCCAATGTGTCGGTTTCTCAGAATATATTTATTGGGTCGTCTTGTTTTTCTCCAGGAGAATCAGCCGTTGCCAAAGTCGTGGCAGATATTTCAGTCAGCGTTTCTCCCATGAGTTTTACCACGGTCATTGACGCCTTTGGCTTCTCCGGTTCTATTTCTCAGGAATTGCAACAAAATGACGGTGATGTGTTGGGACAATTCATGACCATAGGGAGCGTCAATCTTGTCATTCAGGCCACAAACGATGCGTCAACCGCGTCAAAGATTCTCCTGCCCGGCGCGTCCCAACAAGTGGGAAAGTGGAAAGTCCAAACGCAAAACGGGTCGGTTACCATGAACACAATCACCTTTCAAGTTCGTGATGAAAATGGCGCCAATGATGAATTCGCAGGAAACTTTGGCACGCTCATGCTGTATGATGCGCTCGACATGAATACGCCGATTGGCACAGGCAGTTATATTCCGGGGATAGGCAATGGTTTCGTGCAATTCAGTGGCATGGCATGGCAGATTCCGGGAGGAGACATCCGATATCTCGTCTTAAAAGCGGATATTAATGGTTCCGGCACCATGGATCCTGCAAGTATCAACGTATTTGTGGTACGAAGTGATAGCGCTTTTGATATCGTGTCATTTGACCAGACGGGTGCTCAGTTATCTCCAATACAAATTGACGACACCGCAGGAGGTGACACGTTCAGTGAATCATTTGCCACCTCAACCTATTATCTTTTTCATAATGCGGCGCCTGTTATTACGACAATCAATGAGAACCCCAATCTTGAAATATCAAGTCAGGCAAAATTATTCACATTCAAAATCACCAATAATGGCGACAGGGAGATGAGGCTTCGATTTTTAACGGTTACACTGCAATCAATTGGCATGTCTCCCTCAGGAACAATCCAACACTGGCAGTTATGGGAAGCAAATTCGGTTGGCGGTTTTGGGACGCTTCTTGCAGTAACCGATGATTGTCCTCTCGCCGGGTCAGGGGTGCCGACGTGGTGCAGTAAAAGTCAATTTGCGAATGTGGTTGATGTTTATTTTGGCACCAACAATGATATGAATGATCTATTCGAAAATTTTATAATTGCCCAGGGTTCTTCTCGTACGTTTATTGTTGTCGCGGATACGAGCAATGCCCTGAATGGAAAAACGTCAGGATTTGTGGATGTTTTTTCGCGCATAGACGGCGATGCTGGTTTTCAATCGGGTAACGCATCCTTTGAAAAGAATTGGACGGATGGCAATGTTGGATATAGCTATATACCGATTGGCGGTGATGAAAATCTTCTTCCATATACGGCTTCAGATTCTTACCCTGTAGTCGGGAATACGCTCAAAGTAACGTTATAACACACCCGTTTCCTTTTGAGGTACAATATCGGTATATGATTATTGGCATTGATGCGCGCATGCTTGGGTTCGGGTACGGGCTGGGGCGCTATGTGCAACAATTGATTTTGCATCTTATTCGTCTCCAAACAACGAACACGTATGTTTTGTTTGTGCAACGTTCAGATGCGCTTGTTGAGAGCGGAATGCAACAAGAGATGCGCAATGCGCCCAATGTTCGAATTGTGTTTGCTGATATTCCATGGTACGGGTGGAAAGAACAATACGCGCTTATTCCTCTTCTTAAAAAAGAACGAGTGGACCTTATGCATTTTCCGCATTGGAATATTCCACTCTTGTGTCGCGGGCCGTTTGTCATGACTATCCATGATTTGACGATGTTCCACTATCCAAGACCTGAGGCGACCACGTGGGGGCCGATTATGTATTGGGTCAAAGACCATGCGCATCGCGCGGTTATGAAGAGTGCGGCGCATCGCGCGGCGCATATCTTTGTCACCAGTGAATATACGAAGCAGGATATTCACGCGACGCTTCATGTGCCAGAACAAAAAATGACCGTGACCTATCAAGCTCCGTATACTATCTGCCGCCCGGACGAACAAGAAAATCAGCATATCCTTTTTGATCGCTATGGAATTCATGAGCCGTATATCTTGTATGTCGGCGCGGCGTATCCGCACAAGAATTTGGAAACACTGATGAGGGCGTGGAAGATATATACCGAGACATATGATACCCATTACGATTTGGTATTGGCAGGAAAAGAAAATTATTTTTATACCAGACTCAAACAAAGTGCGCTCGTATCAGGATTGGCGCGCCAGCCGATTTTTACGGGTCTTGTGTCCGACCATGACCTTGCAGTGCTCTATCACCACGCCAATCTCTTTGTTTTTCCGAGCCTCTATGAAGGATTTGGCCTGCCTCCGCTTGAAGCGCTCGTTCATGGCGTTCCGGTTATCGCTTCTGAGAGAAGCTCTCTTCCGGAGGTATTGGGAGAAGCGGCGGTCTATGTTGATCCGGAAAGCCCTGAAGACATCGCGGCGCGCATGAATGAGGTATTACGAAATGAAGATATTCGCTCTCTGTTGCGAGAAAACGCAAAACATGAGCTCGCGCGATATTCGTGGGATACGCTTGCTCGACAGACGGCACAGCAGTATTTGCATTTGGGTGCGGTACTATAAATAGAGGCAATTCGTCGGCAATGGAAAGCATGGAAAAGAGAGAGTGAGTTTATTCACTCTTTATTTTTTTTATGCTATACTGAGAGCAATAGTTCAAAACATCATGGCCAAGAAAAGATACAAAAGGGCGCAAACCTGCACCGGTTGTGGAAAAACCGGTCATAACCGACGTCGGTGCACGCAACAGCCGAACGATTCTTTTGTTTTGACTTCTTCTCCTTCTGTGAAGCAGAAGAATGTGGACAAAAAAACAGAGGGAAAGGAACCAGTAAAGGCTCCTTCGCGGTCTCGTCGGCAATCTTCATCACGATCAATTTTTGTGCAGTGGGTTTCAAAAGCCAACCCTTCCAAACATGTGGTGGATCTTAAGGGAATACCAAAGGATCATCCGCTTTTATCCGTTGTGAGTTTCAAAGAAAAACAGACGCCTCGGGTTGAACGCAAAGAAGTTGATTTTGCGGCGCTCGTGCGTGAGGCGAATCAGTCGAATTTGTCTCTCTCCACACAAGGCGCTTTGAAAAAAATGGCGACTGCAGAGACACAGCAAAGAAAGAGAAAAAGCATTTTTTCTATGCTTCGTGATTCAGTTGCGTATGGCCATGTTTTGAGAGCGCGATGGTTGCAGAATTTTTTTGCGCTTCATAATTCCATACCGTTCCAAGAAACAAGACGCGCAGTTTTGTCAACATATTTTTTTCGGTATGTCAGCGTTTCAATTATTGTTGCGCTTATTCTTCCGTTTCCCGCGGTCGCGTATTATCAAAAAATAAAAAATGATAGCGGCCGAGTGGCGGCGCACGCGACAGAAGCGTTTGGGTCACTCCAATCATCAACCGTCGCCGCGATGCAAGCCAATTTGGCGCAGGCAAAAGTTGATCTTGACAGAGCCCTCAAAGGATTTAGCGATGCGCAAACCATTATTGATGAAGAATATGGGACAGTCGCGTCGCTTGGCGGGCTTCTTCCTTTTGTTGGAAAACATGTCACGTCGCGCCACCGTCTTCTTATCGCCGGCCAACACGTGGCGCTTGGCAACGCATATCTCGTAAAAGGAGTCTCCGACGCGATGGACCAGGGAACGACGCCCTTGACCGATCGATTGGAAACGTTACAGCATTTTATTCGTGGCGCCATTCCGGAATATGAGGCGGCCTTGGTTGACTTATCGAGTGTTGAGCCCAGCATTTTGCCGGAAGCGTATCAGTCGTCATTGCAAGAATTCCGTCTGTTGTTTGCCGTCTTTGTCAATGACATGAAAGACATGGCCGATTTGCTGGATGTTGTCACGACCATGATTGGCTCGGACGATTTTCACCGCTATTTGGTGATGTTCCAGAATCATCATGAATTGCGGCCCACCGGCGGTTTTTTGGGGGCATTTGCGGTTGTGGATGTTCAAAAAGGAAAAGTGTTGCGCATGGAAGTGCCCGGAGGAGGAACATACGATTTGCAGGGCCAACTCTCGGAGTACGTGAAGCCGCCTTTGCCTTTGCAAGTCATCAATAAACGGTGGGAATTCCAAGATGCGAATTGGTTTCCTGATTTTCCGGCATCTGCGGAAAAAATGGAATGGTTTTATCAACATGGACGAGGCTCAACCGTTGATGGGGTGATTGCAATCAACGCATCGGTGTTGGAGCGGCTTCTTGCCGTCCTTGGGCCGATTGAAAATAGCGACTATGCGCTATCGCTCGACGTGAATACCGCGCTCTCTGCGCTTCAAGAAGAAGTGCAGGTTGGGTATGATCGAGAAAAAAATCAGCCGAAGGCAGTTATTGCGGCTCTTTTGGATCAGTTTTTATCTGAAGTGCGCGAGGTGCCTCCCGATCAGGTTATTGCTCTCTTGTTTCAGCTTTATGAGGCGCTCGAACACAAGGAAATTCAGTTGTATGCGAACGACCCTGCGACAGAAGACACGCTTCGCACATTTGGATGGACCGGCGACATATGGCAAACCCGGACAGAACAGGATTATCTCATGGTCGTCAACACGAATCTCTTGGGGTCGAAAACCGATGCGAAAGTGTCGCAACATATCGAACATCACGCGGCCGTCGCGCCGGATGGCTCGGTCATCGATACCGTCATTGTTCGGCGAGAGCATCATGGGGAGTCTGGGGAGCAGTTTTATGGTGTGAATAATGTCAATTATGTACGGGTGTATGTCCCGGAAGGCTCAGAGCTTCTTGATGCAAAAGGATTTACGTATCCCCCGGAGGATGTTTTCTTGGTTCCGGAGCCGTGGTATGAGGATGATGCCGATCTTCTTGCCCAAGAACGCGAGCAATCTATTCATGTGGAAACCGGCACCCATATTACCAGTGAATTTGGGAAAACCGTTTTTGGCAATTGGGCCATTACGCCGCCCGGCGAAACGAGCGAGGTTCGTTTTACATATCGCCTTCCTTTTTCTCTCTCTTCTGCCTTTCTCGCCGAGAGCCAGGATTCGCCGGACAGCTCGCTTCCGGAAAAATGGAAATCTTTTTTTTCCAAACCAAGAGACCTGGACATCTCTCGATACAGTCTGCTTATTCAAAAACAGTCGGGTACAGCAAGCGGTTTTTCTTTTCAGATCGGCTATCCCGAGGATTGGACACCGGTCTGGAAAACCGATGATCGGCTGAGACTTTTGCCGCATGGGGTTGCGATGGATTCCGTGCTCGATACTGATGATGCAATTGGCGTAGTCATGGAGCGCAATAGTTAATACTATTCTTGTTCTGCATTTCTCGACAGGGAAATTTTTTTTTGGTACAATCGTACCGCACTCTTGTATTCATACTGTATGGCCAATCCATCTTTTTCTTCAAATCATTCCTCATCCGACGCTCCAGCAAATGCTTCTTTGGCAGAGGATCATGATTTTGTGGAAAAAGAAATAGGCCCTTCTGAATTAGACGAAAAAAAATCTCGAGAAAAAGCCGTGCGCAAGGAAACAAAGAAAAAGAACCATACGCAATTACGCGCCAAACAAAAGAACGCCTCCGATTATAATTTTTCCAAAAAGGACGCGAAAAAGATGGAGACCATTGGAAAACAGCTGGTAGAAATTTATGAAAATGGCGATGGAAGCATGCCGGATATGAGCGCATTCTCTCAGAGAAAACGAAACGGATTATTCCGTGTGTCACTCACTTTTCTTTCTGTCGTGGCGCTTTTGTGCGTTGTGGCCTGGGTTGGATTTTTTGTGTTTCAGCCGCGCGCGTCGTTTTCTCAGGAAGATGTTGTTCTCTCCATTTCCGGCGAAGAAACACTCATGATCGGCGAACGCGCGCAGTATCGGATCCGGTATAGAAATAATCAATCGGTTTCGCTTGAGAAGGCAGAACTCGAAATTCGATATCCTGCAGGTTTTGTTTTTGAAGAAGCCAATCCCGCTCCGGCAGACGACATGCACGATCGCTGGGATTTGGGCGAACTTGCGGGTAACGAAAGCGGGTATATTGATATTGTCGGCCGCTTGTATGCGGACGTGGAAACCGAACAGTCGTTTCGTATTTTTTTAAATTATACGCCAAGCAATTTTAGCTCTTCGTTCCAAAAGGTGGCAACCGTGAACATGACGGTTACGGAGACGCCCGTCATCCTTTTGGTTGACGCGCCAAAAGAAATCCTCTCCGGTGTTGACGCGTCTTTCTCCGCATCGGTTCGTCTTGCCGACGCGTATGAAGGACCCATAACGAATCTCGCCATCGTGCTCGAACCGAACCCGCGGTTTACCAAAAAAGAAACCAGCGAACCGAGCGATCCGTTTGATGATCTTCGCTGGCCTGTTTCCGTTCTTGAAAAAGAAAAGACCATGACCATAAAGGGTTTTTTTGCTCCAGATGCGTCCGGACCTTCGGATGTTCCGCTTACCTTCAAAGTTATCGGGTGGAATTCTGCGCTTCCTTCTCTTGATCCGTTTGTTTTCGACGAGGAGACGGTGACCGTCCATGTGGCGCAAGCCGATTTAAGCGGCACCATGGTCGTGAATGGCACTGCCGGCGATGTGACCGTACAGCCTGGAGAAAAAATGCATATAACGCTTGTGGTAAAAAATAATGGACAAGAACCTGTGGAGCATATTCGTGTCCGCGCTGTCTTTGATATGCCGTCGGCAGACAACAAGAGCATTCTTCATTGGGCGCTTCTTGACGATCCGCAGGACGGAATCATAGAAGGAGAACAGCGCTCTCCAACCGAACGTCGGGGGAGTATTCTCTGGGGCGAAGCGGAGATAGGCGCATTGACAGCACTTCCGCCAGGTTCAGAAGTTTCCATTGATTTTTCTCTCCCTGTCAAAAGCGCCGATGACGCGGACTTGGCCCAATTTTTGACGCACGAGGGGACAGTATCCATTGATGTCCAATATGACATGAATAAAACAAAACAATTATTTTCTTTAGCGCCCGTTCAGATAACCATTCAGTCCGATCTTGCCCTGCGGGTGGAAGACAGCGGGCCGGTGGCGAAAGGAACCTCGGAGAGGCATCCTGTACGGTGGATCTTGACCAATACGTTTCATCCGTTGGAAAACATTCAGCTCAGTGCGGAGTGGTATGGAGATCTTGCGTGGGACGAGAGCGCGCTATCTACTCCGGCCGGAAATGCGTCGTTTGATCCATCAACCAAAACATTGACATGGAATATCGAGCAGATGCCGACCAGTGTGGATGTGCTGGCGCTTGAGTTTGTCGTTGCATTGCAAACAAAAAATCCCACCCAGACAAAACTTTCTTCACCGGTGAAGCTTCGCGCGAAAGACACGGTCACAGGCTCGGAGATATTTCTTCTCGGTGATGAGATTGCATTGTAGGAGACAGGATGATATTCCATTGATATGACGTATAATCAATCAGAAAAAAATTTTTCCGATCTTGACGCCCTTGCGCGTCTGGTGCGTTATTATATTCTCATTTCCACGACCGCGGCAGGATCCGGTCATCCGAGTTCGTCGCTTTCTGCCGCCGATATTATGACGGCGTTATTTTTTGGCGGTTTTTTTCGGGCCGATCTCAATAATCCAGATGCTCCGAATAATGATCGTCTCATTTTTTCCAAAGGCCATGCGTCGCCATTGTTTTATGCGCTCTATGCCGCGGCAGGAAAAATTTCAGAAGAAGAATTACAAACGTTGCGTCAATTTGACAGTCGGCTTGAAGGGCACCCCACGCTTCGATTTCCGTACACCGAGGCCGCGACCGGGTCATTGGGACAAGGATTATCGGTTGGCGTTGGCATGGCGGTCAACGCAAAATTTCTTGATCATCTTTCGTATCGCACGTATGTGCTTTTGGGAGACAGCGAAATGGCCGAAGGATCGGTGTGGGAAGCGCTTGCGTGGGCATCATTTAGAAATCTCGACAATATCGTTGCCATTGTGGACGTGAACCGTCTTGGACAGCGGGGTGAAACCATGGAAGGGCACGAGGTCGGCATATATCAACAGCGGGCGGAAGCGTTTGGTTGGCACGTGATAGCGATTGACGGCAATGATATGGCCGAATGTGTTGCCGCGTTGAAACAGGCGGGAGAGACACAGGGAAAACCCGTTCTCATTCTTGCAAAAACATTGAAAGGAAAAGGCATTTCGTTTATAGAAGATAAAGAAGGGTGGCACGGCAAGCCGCTGTCAAAAGAAGATCTGGCTCGAGCGCTTCCGGAATTGGAGCCTCTTGATACACAATTAGTTGGCATGTTGCCATTGCCGCCGGAGGATCTGCCCAAACCATTGTCCCATACGCCCGCGCAACCAGTGAAATTTTCGTATGCAAAAGGGGACACGGTTGCGACAAGAAAGGCCTATGGACAAGCGCTTGCCGCGCTTGGCGCAAAGTATCCGATAGTTGTCGCGCTTGACGCGGAAACCAGCAATTCCACCTATGCGGAGATATTCAAAAATGCGTGGCCGGACCGTTTTTTTGAAATGTTTATTGCCGAACAGCACATGGTGGGCACTGCGCTTGGGCTTGCCCGTCGCGGAAAAATGCCGTTCGTTTCCACATTTGCCGCTTTTTTTTCTCGCGCGTTTGACCAAATTCGGATGGCACAATACAGTTTGGGCAATATCACGTTTGTTGGCTCGCACTGCGGGGTGTCCATCGGTCATGATGGATCGTCTCAAATGGGTTTGGAAGACATCGCCATGTTTCGTACCCTTCGAGACAGCGTCGTCTTCTATCCTTCGGACGCGGTATCAACGGCATGGCTCGTGGAAGAAGCGGCGAAACACGCCGGTATTACGTATTTGCGGACTACGCGCGAGGCGGTGCCGGTTTTATATGATGAAAGCGAAACCTTTCCGGTGGCCGGATCAAAGGTGTTGCGAGAGAGCACTAACGATGTTGCAACCGTTGTTGCGGCTGGCATTACTCTTCATGAGGCGCTCAAAGCCTATGATATGCTAAAAAAAGAAGGTATTGCCATCCGTGTGATTGATCTCTATAGTATAAAACCGATTGACCAGCCTACGCTTGAAAAAGCAGTAAGAGACACCGGAGGAGTTATCACTGTTGAAGATCATTATCCAGAAGGCGGACTCGGCGAAGCGGTGCGCACAGCATTAAACGGCCGCCCGGTCGTATCGCTTGCTGTCAATAAAATGCCGAGGAGTGGAACGCCGGCAGAGCTCTTGCATTATGAAGAAATTGATAACATCGCCATTATTCAAACCGTGAAACAGCTTCTTTCTTCTCGATAAAATTCAAATTCGTGTACCTTTCCCCGTCTGCCATCGCCTGTGCCCCCGAAGGGAATCGAACCCCTATCTTCAGTTCCGAAGACTGACGTTCTATCCGTTGAACTACGAGGGCATGGGTCATGGCGGGCAGGAGACCGTCGTTCTATCTATTTAACTAGAGAGGCAAAGACTTCTCGTGGGTCGCCTGGGGATCGAACCCAGGACCGTTTGCTTAAGAGGCAACTGCTCTACCAACTGAGCTAGCGACCCGTAGTTGAAATATCTAATAATATCTAATTGGTCTAGTATCTCATTTTGATTTGTTTTTATTTTTCTTTGAATCGCGTTGAAAATAAGATTGAGTTCTATCGCTTCTTGACGTAATGGAGTTGTTTCAGCCGCTACATGAGGGACGGCAGTTGCAATAATTTCCAGAAAGAAAACCGTCTCCCGTGACTCTTTTTTGCAAATGCCTATTTTATGAATAAAATCTCGTTTACTTTCGGCGTTGTCTGCTTCACAATAGTTTGCTCCAATGCTTGTTGATGCTCCGATCAGTTGTGGAATAAGTCGTTCGGTTATTTTGTTTGCAAAATTTTTTGTCCTCTCATACAAATCCCATTTTGGTTGAGTTTTCCCCTCCATATTTTGTATATTATTTTATTTTTTAGGTCAATTAGAAATTAGATATTTCAAATATTTACCCAATCGGATCATTTTCTTTTCGTTCCAAAATTTGGATTTTTGGTCCTTTCCATGCCTTTTTTTTCAATCCTTTTTCCGCGGCTTCCACTTGGGCTTCTTGTTTACTGCCACCCTCGCCAATCGCGATTTTTTCTTTATCAAGATACACGCCAACCACAAATTGCTTATCGTGGTCGGGTCCGTCCTCTTTGAGGACGCGGTATGTGGGCGTGATGCCGACAATTTCTTGCGCCGCTTCTTGAAACCGCGATTTTGGATCCATCCAAAGGCCCAAATCCAAGACCTCGGGCAATTTACTGATAATCCATCTTGTGACAAATTGATTGGCCATATCCCACCCGTGATCAATAAAGATGGCGCCAATCACCGCCTCAAACGCGTTTGCCAAAATATAATCTCGAGCTTTGGTGTTTTCATCCTTTTGCTCTCCGTGGCTCAGGAATAAAAATTCTTCCAAGCCAATTTCACGTGCGACGTCCGCGCACATCTTTGCGTTGACAAGGGCCGCTCTCCAGTTGGTGAGTTCTCCTTCGGGATTGAGATAACGGTCAAACAAAAATTGTGTAACAATCAATTCCAACACTGCGTCACCCAAAAATTCCAGCCGTTCATTGTGCGCAAGCGGGAAGTCTCTGTTTTCATTAAGAAATGAGCGGTGGACGAGCGCTTGGACCAGAAGATTTGGATTGTGAAATGTGATGCCGATGATTTCTTCGAGTTTTGGGAATTTTTTTTCTGTATACGCGGCAATAGGCATACTTGTAAAAATTGATCGTACTCTTGCCACCGATATTTCCCTCATCAAATTTCAAATGTCACACTCCATGCGCGAGGAGAGAAACATTTGAGCTTTTATGAGAACGGATGGGTACGTTGAATAAAGGAAAGAGCGATTATTCTTGTTTTTTTTCTTTTGTTTCCAATTCTTTGAGGAGCGCCCCGAGAATGCCATTCACAAATTTGCCCGATGACGGCCCACCATAATTTTTTGCGATTTCGATGGCTTCATTGATGGCCACTTTTGCCGGTATTTCGTCGTTGTATAAGAGTTCGTATATTCCGAGACGCAAGATATTTCGGTCCACAATGGTGATTTGGTCAAGCGGCCAGTTGGTGGCATGCGTTTCAATGCACGCGTCAATGTCCGGGAGATGTTCCAGAATGCCGTCCACGGTTTGCCGGACGTAGTCTTTGTCCGATGACAAGCCGTCACCGAACTCTTTTAAATTTTGTTCGATAATCGCGGGGAGAACCGCGCTTGGTTTGCCTCGAAAATCCCATTGGTACAATGACTGCATGGCGATGGAACGCGCAAGGTGTCGATTGGACATAAAGAGCGGCAATGAGCGTTAGTGTATCTTTTTGATCCGTTTGGCGCGTCGAGCGGTCCGTTTTTCTACATTGGCGGCTTTTTTCCCTCGGTACAAACCGCAACTTGGGCAGGCGGTGTGAGGCAGGGCGGGCGCGCCGCAGGATGGGCAGGATTGGATTGCCTTTTTGGATAATGCAAAATGAGACGCGCGTTGGCGTTTTGATGTTCGGGTTCGCTGTTTGGAAGGGAGACCCATACAATGATATAAGAAAAAGGTGAATTATGCGCACGTGTGGGCAGTATATACGAGAGAATGAAAGAAATCAAGGGCATGACACTTCGTTGCAGTCAAGGGAAAATTTCGGTATGATACTCCCATGACTCTTGCGTTATGCGACAACCAAACCGCTTGGGAACCCAGAAAAGGCGATACAACGGATGGCGAGTTTCTTCAATCCTGGGAATGGGGAGAATTTCAACGAAAGACCGGAAAAACAGTCTTTCGTTTTCTCATGGAGGCGGGGCCGCATGCGAGAGAGCGGGTGCAAGGATTTGGAGAGCGCATAGTGCCGACCATTCGCTTTGTTTCTTTGCCGCGGATTGGCGCTTTGGATGGCCCATCGTGGGTGTTGCTTATGCGTGAGATGCAACAAAAAGGATATGCGTTTGCGCGCATTGAGCCCGCGCATGGAGAGGCTGAAAATTTTTTGCGCCGGCAGGGTTTTTCTGTTGTTTCCATTTCAAACCGTCAGCCGCGGCATACGCTTCTCTTGTCGCTTACATCGGATAATGATGCGATTCTTTCTTCCATGCATGCGAAAACACGCTATAATATTCAGCTCGCGGAACGAAAAGGGGTGGTCGTTCAAAAAATGAAAAATCCCGATATTTTTTGGCGTCTCAACACAGAAACCACCAAAAGAGATCGTTTTCGCAGTCATGAGAAATCATATTATGAGGCAATGATTGCCATGGACATGTGTCATCAATTTGTCGCGTTTTTTGAGGAAACGCCGCTTGCGTCCATGCTCTGTGTCGGGTATCAAAATCGTTTTACGTATCTCCATGGGTGTTCCTCAAACGCAGAGCGGCAGAGGATGGCGCCATATCTTTTGCAGTGGCGCGGCATGCAATATGCAAAACAGGAAGGGTATGCATGCTATGATTTTTGGGGTATTGCGCCGCCAAGCGATACAACGCACCCGGCGCCAGAAACCGCCTTTCATCATGTGTCGTGGCAAGCCAATCATCCATGGACGGGCATTACCCGATTCAAGGCCGGATTTGGCGGCGAAGCCGTGTCGTACCCGCCGGCCTTTGAGGTGGTTTTTTCACCGCGCCGATACCGCATATACGCATTGGCAAAAAAAGCGCGCGCGTTCTCTCGTATGTAATTTTCTTCTATGACGCTTTCTTGGAGTCAAAAACTTTTTTTAAAAATCAATGGCACGCTCGGCCGACGGGCGTGGCTGGACCGGATAATGGTTTTTTTTGCCACATGGGGCATTGTTGCGCTTTTTGGCATTGCCGTCTTTGACATTGTCTTTTTTCATGCGTCCTCGCTTTCTTGGTTTATGCTTGCCGTTCCTCTTGTTGCCGCAGGAAGTGCCCTGTGTATTCATTGGGTGGTGGCCGTGATATGGAGGCACAAACGTCCTCATGCGGAATTGTCGAACGTCAAAACCTTGTGTTCCACGGTGCAAGAATTTAAATCGTTTCCATCCGATCACGCCATGATTGCGACCGTTTTGGCGGTCAGTGTATTCTTTTTTTCGGACGTCGTGTACGGAATGGGTCTCGCAGGACTATGGGCATTGTGCGTTGCGGCGGCTCGCGTGTATGTCGGGCTTCATTATCCACGGGATTTTTTAGGTGGTATCCTGAGTGGATTATTTTTTTTCTTTCTCTCCTATTTTTGGTTCGCCCCGTTTTTGTTTTCTTTTTTTCGGCTTGTATGAACGCGATTATTATTTGCGGCGGCCTTTCGACGCGATTGGGAGATATGACGAAAGACATTCCAAAAGTATTGCTTGAAATTGGCCCAAAGACCGTGTTGGATTGGCAGATCAATCAATTGGGCAAAGCTGGCGTTACCGATGTGGTGTTGGCCGCTGGTCATTTGGCGCATGTATTGCGCGATGCGGTTGGCGACACACGACAGGGTCTGTCGATACAGTATGCGATTGAGGACAAAAAATTAGGAACCGGCGGGGCTATCAAACACGCGTTTCGTTATCTTGAGCATGTTGATGATCCTGTATTTGTCTTGAATGGCGACGTGCTTTCTTCGTGTGATTTTTCTCAGATGATTCGTTCGCTTCGCCTCAATAGCCAGGGGATAATTATGGGAGCGCGTGTGGACGACGCGTCGCACTATGGCACGCTTGACTATGACGATGAGCGCCGCCTGCGCGCGTTTCAAGAAAAAAAAGGAAACGCCACCCACGGCTATGTCAATGGCGGAGTATACCTTTTTACCAAACAGGTACAATCATTTTTTCCCCGTGAAGAAGCGTTTAGTGTGGAATATGATGTGTTTCCCGCGTTAACCGATCTCGATGTATACCCGTGGGACGGGATATGGATTGATGTGGGCGTTCCGGACCGCTTATCTTGGGCGAGAGAACACTGGAATTTATTTGTTTGAGTATGTATGAAAAAAAGTATTTTGGGTATTGCGTTTCTGTGTGTGGTCTTTGGCGCCTGGTTTGTATTTTCGGAAATATATTTTGCCGAAGCGTTGCCGGTTGAACGTCTTGCGTTTGACGTGAAACAGGGAGAGAGCTCGGCCTCGTTGGCGCGGCGTCTTGAAGAGGAGGGCGTTATTCGGAATGCATGGCTTTTTCGCCGCTATGTGTTGTGGAAAGGAATGGATAAGACGATTCAGTATGGATCATTTGTCGTTGAAACACCCATTACGATGGCGCGGGTTGTGAAAGCGCTCTTAGAGCCGGGGGTTAATGAGAAGGTCGTGACTATCATACCGGGGTGGGATTTTCGGGATATGGCAACCTATTTTGTTGCGCAAGGATTTGTGGAAACCGAAGAACAATTTTTTCGCGTGGCTGGCCCTCCGGCAAATAATCGTCTTGATCTTTTGGGGTATACGACGCCCATACTTGTATTGGAGGGCCCGCTCACAAAAGAGAAGCCGCGCAACGTGAGCTTTGAGGGATATTTTCGTCCGGATACGTATCGCGTTTTTCAGGATGATTCCATTGAAAATGTATTAAAAAAATTGTTTGACGCGCGAGTGGAACAATTCACGGATACGATGTACGCGGATATGGAAAATTTTTTTACGCGGGTATATCCGGACGCGAATCAGGAAAAAACATTGCGCGCGACGCCGCACGACATGCTCACCATGGCGAGCATTGTGGAGCGTGAAGTGCGCTCCACAAAGGATCGTGCGTTGGTCGCCGATATTTTTTGGCGGCGATACATGGTTGGTATGGCGCTTCAGGCCGATTCCACCGTGCATTACGCCGTCGGGAAAAAAGGAGATGTGTTTACCACCAAAGAAGACAGAGACTCCTTAAATCCATGGAATACTTATCAATATCCGGGGCTTCCGCCAGGGCCTATTGCCACACCAAGTTTGGAATCCATTATGGCGGCCATCTATCCTGCAAAAAATGATTATTGGTATTTTTTGACTACTCTTGACGGCGAAGTCAAATATGCGGAAACGCTTGAGGAGCACAATAAAAATAGGGCGAAGTATTTGTAACAGATTTTCTATGGATCCACTCCAATATCATAAAGACGCGAAAGGAAAATTGGAAATTATTTCTCGCGTGCCGCTTGATTCCCGTGAAGATTTATCCATTGCCTACACGCCCGGCGTTGCCGAGCCGTGCAAGGCAATTGAAAAAGATATTGCAAAAGTGTACGACTATACGCGCAAATGGAACATGGTCGCGCTCGTGACCGATGGCACGGCGGTCTTGGGTCTTGGCGATATTGGGCCTGAGGCAAGCCTGCCGGTTATGGAAGGCAAGTGCATTTTGTTTAAATCATTCGCCGGCGTTGACGCGTTTCCAATCGCCATCAAGTCCAAAGACGTGGACGAGATTGTTCGCACCGTGGAACTTATCTCTCCCATGTTTGGCGGCATTAATTTGGAAGATATTTCCGCGCCGCGATGTTTTGAGATTGAAGAGCGGCTTATTGAACGCCTCGATATTCCCGTGTTTCACGACGATCAGCACGGCACGGCTATTGTAACCCTTGCCGGTCTTATGAACGCGCTCAAGGTTGTGGGAAAAAAGATGGATGAAATTTCTCTTGTGGTGAATGGCGTTGGCGCGGCTGGTGTCGCGGTGACCAATCTTCTTTTGGGCGCCGGAGTAACAAATGTTATTCTCGTTGACTCCCAGGGAATGATATATAAAGGAAGAACAAATGGCATGAATCCATTTAAAGATGAATTGGCAGACAAAACAAATCAGGAACAACGAAAGGGCGGTCTTGTCGAAGCGATGAAGGGCGCGGATGTTTTTATCGGCGTGAGTAAACCGGGACTCGTGGACGAACAAATGGTTCGATCCATGAATCCGGACCCTATTATTTTTGCCATGGCCAACCCAACACCGGAAATTATGCCCGACGTCGCCGATCGCGCGGGTGCCGCCATTGTGGCAACCGGACGCAGTGATTTTCCAAACCAGGTCAATAACGTGCTGGCGTTTCCCGGTATATTTCGTGGGTTATTGGACGCGCGCATTCGGCGCGTCACAGAGGAAATGAAACGTGCGGCCGCCGAAGCATTGGCCCATCATGTTCCACATCCGGATAAAGATCATATATTGCCGGATCCGTTGGATCGGACGGTTGCGACAGCGGTTGCCGAAGCAGTGAAACAGTGTGGTATATAGAGATTAAGTAAAGACGCATAGTAATGCGTCTCATAAAAAAACCGTCTCAAGCGGTTTATATAGAATATGGTAGGTGGCGCACGAACCAATCCTGGAAGGAATGATCCATGCCGCCGGCGTGCATTGTTTTTTTCATGATTGAATCGTTTTGTCTTCAATATGGTAGAATAAAGTAACATCCAACTATCGAATAGTATGCAAACCTCTGATTTTGATTACGCGCTTCCGACAGCGCTCATCGCTCAGCGGCCGATCGAGCCGCGCGACCATGCGCGGCTGATGGTAATCAATCGTGTGACAAAAACAATCGCGCATGAGCGTTTTGATGCGCTTTTGGAACATCTGCACAGCGGAGATGTTTTGGTTTGGAATAATTCCAAAGTATTCAAAGCGCGGCTGTTTGGCCGGCTTATTTCCGGAACCGGACGCAATTTGTTTGAACACGCCAAAGACATTGAAGTTTTTTTGGTCCGCTCAATGGAAAATCCTGGTGTCTGGAAAGCCCTCGCGAAACCGGCAAAGCATGTTCGTCCGGGCGCTCGAATTTCATTTGGTCCGGATTTTTTTTGCGAAGCAATTTTGAAAGAATCCGATGGCACCCTTCTGATACAGTTTCCTTATAATGAAGCCACGGTTCGGAGCAGAGCCAATCGGTATGGAAGGGTGCCCCTGCCTCCCTACATTAAAGATGAGCGGCATGAGCTTGAAAGTTACCAAACCGTGTACGCGAGTGCCAAGCGAGAAGGGTCGGTGGCCGCGCCGACCGCGGGATTTCATTTTACCAAAGAACTTATTGAAAAAATCCAAAAAAAAGGCGTGCAATTTGCCGAAGTCTGCCTGCATGTGGGTCTTGGAACATTTCTTCCGGTCAAAACCGAGCGCGTTGAAGACCACACCATGCACAGCGAATGGGTGGAGGTGCCGGATGAAGCGGTTGAGCTCATCAATCAAGCAAAGCGGGAGGGACGGCGTATTGTCGCGGTTGGCACCACCACCGCTCGGACGCTTGAGGGCGTTGCGGCGCTGTCTGCCGAACCGGATGGGGAATTATTTTCGTATTCCGGAGACATCAATCTGTTTATTACGCCCGGATTTCAATTTCATCTTGTTGACGCGCTTATTACCAATTTTCATTTACCAAAATCAACGCTCCTTATGCTGGTTGCCGCGTTTGCCGGGGACACGGAATTTATGCTTTCGTGCTACGCACAAGCAGTGGAGGAGAAGTATCGATTTTTTAGTTTTGGTGATGCGATGATAATTCAATAGCGTCGGCAAAGGGTGTTTTATTGCCACTCTTTTTTAAACGCCAAAAATCGATCTTGGCATATCGCGTCCTGCATGTCTCTCATGAGTTGTAAAAAGAAATGAACATTATGAATGGTGGTGAGACGGTATGCCAACAGTTCTTCGGCGCGGAAAAGATGATGAATGTAGGCGCGAGAATGCGTCAGGCACGTAAAGCACGCGCAGGATGAGTCAATCGGCGACGCGTCTTTTGCATAGCGCGCGTTCAAGATATTGATTCGGTATTTTTGTTTCCGGTCTTTTGTGCCAAAATTTTGATGCTCTTGCTTTGCGATTGCAGGGGATACATAGAGGCTTCCATTGCGCGCAATTCTGGTTGGCGCGACACAGTCAAACATGTCAATACCTTGTTCGACCACATCAAAAAGATCAAGCGGCGAAAAGCCGACGCCCATGGTATAGTGCGGTTTTTCTTCCGGGATAATTGGTATAACCCAGGACAAAATTTCTTTTGTCGCGTCCATATTGTAGCCAATGGATTCGCCGCCGATTGCGATGCCATCAAAATCCATTGCGGAAATGACTTTTGCGGATTCAATGCGAAGATTTTTGTATTTTGCGCCTTGCATAATGCCAAACAGCGCGGGTTTGCTCTGTGTCATCTGCTTCCTTTGTTCGGCAATACACCGCTTGGCCCATCGGTGCGTCCGCTCCATTGCCTGCTTTGCATACTCCATATCAACATCGTCCGGCGTGCATTCGTCAAAGGCCATAATAATATCCGCTCCCAGTTTATGCTGGATGTCAATTGCGGATTCTGGCGTAAAGCGATGCGTGGATCCGTCAATATATGATTTGAAGGTTACGCCATCTTCGTCAATCCTCACCAATTTTGACTGATTATTTTTGGGAGTATCCTCACCCGCATTTTTTTTGTGTCCCAAACTAAAGACTTGAAATCCGCCGCTGTCGGTGAGTATCGGCCCATCCCAACCCATGAAGGAGTGAAGCCCGCCAAATTCCGCGACCAAATCTTCTCCCGGCCGAAGATGGAGATGGTAGGTGTTGCCTAAAATAATTTGCGCGTCAAGCGTATGGAGATCGTTTACGTCGAGCGCCTTTACTGTTCCTTGGGTTCCAACCGGCATAAAGCACGGTGTTTCAATGGCGCCGTGATCGGTTTTTATTATTCCTGTTCTCGCGCGGGAATGTTTTTCTTTGTGTGTGATCGTAAAAAAAGACATAGGTAGAGCGCATCGTATCATACGTTGACGTGTGGATCAATACGACTGACATATTCACTTTTGGCATGTTCATTTGCTATACTTTAAAAAGAGCTTTTTTCATGTTTTATGGCTCATTCTATGAAAAAAACGAGAGAAACAACATATTACGCGGTTGGACTTGGTTTTTTTCTGGTTGTGTTTTTTGTGGCAGGCGGATTTGTTTGGAAAAAAATTGGAAACAGCCTAACAGAGCAAAAAAGGGCAAAAGTGATAGAAGACGTCCCATTATTTGAGAAGGATGATTTTGCCCCGGTTTCATTCAATGACGCGCTAGAATTACCCCTGCCATCTCCGGAGCCGCAAAAAATAGATACGGCCCTTCCTGCCAAAATCAATTTGGACGTCCCTTTTGTCCCCCAAGCGCCGGAAAAAATTTGGACACAGCCATGGCAAGACGCGTGCGAAGAGGCGGTCATGATTATGATGGATGCGTATTATAAAGAATATGATGTTTCGATTCCGCTCGCCAAAGAAAAAATTCTTGACGCCGTACAGTGGCAAGATGAACGGGGATGGGGGGTGAGTATTGAAATTGAAAAAATGCGGCAGATGATGGAAGAGATTTATGGTTTCACGCCGGATTCCGGATTAACGCTCCGCCTGGTGGCGTATCCAACCATTAGCAGTCTCAAACAATTTATTGCCAACGGCCAGCCGATTCTTGTGGTGGCTCGAGGAAAAGATCTGCATAATCCTCATTTTAAAAATGGCGGTCCGGAGTATCACACACTTATCATTCGCGGGTACACCGAAGAAGCGTTTATCACCAACGATCCCGGAACGCAATTCGGTGAAAATTATATGTACCCGCACGAGATCCTTCTTCGCGCTATTCACGATTGGAACAATGGAGACGTTATCCATGGAAAGCCGGTGGTCTTGGTGGTTGAATAAACAGGGTCGGCACAAATGCCTATTTTCCGCTTGACAATGCGGATTTTTCCTGATAGGGTTTTGGTGCGCGGGTTTGCGGCATTTGGCTGTGGAAGCCCCGGTGTCCCTCCTCGGGAGATCGGACAGGGGTCTCCCTGACGCCGTGTTGGACAGCGCTTGCGCTGTTCAAATGCTCCAGTCGGTAACGCAAACCCGCGCGTTCCCTTCGTTTTTATACATAATGACACAACCGACGCGGTTGTGTTTTTGTTTGGATTTGTTGGTGTGGTAGAATACGGGAATTATGTCTCATAATGTATCTTCTCTCAATACTCAGCAACAAGACGCGGTCCTTCATGGCGACGGCCCGTGTCTTATTTTGGCGGGTGCGGGAAGCGGCAAAACTCGAACCATTATCCATCGCGTGGCGTATCTTTTGGAAAAGGGTATCGATCCGAACCATATTCTTTTGGTGACATTTACCAACAAAGCGGCAAAAGAAATGGGCCAACGATTGCAGACATTGGTTTCTTCAGAGGTTCATCTTCCGTGGTCCGGCACATTTCATCATATTGCGTATCGTATGCTTCGTCGGTACGCGCCGCTTCTTGGCTTTGCCAACACTATCAGCATTCTTGACAGCGAGGATAGCAGAGATTTATTTGCTCTGTGCCTCAAACAAGAAGGAGTTGATCGAAAACAGCGCCGTTTTCCATCGGCGGCAGTGATTCAGTCCATCGTGAGTTACGCGCGAAACGCCGAGTTGCCCATTGCCGATGTCCTTGATGCAAAATATCCGTCCTGGATTGACCTCGCGGAAATCATTGAGCGCATCGCGGAAGAGTATGCCAAACGAAAACGCGATGCGAATGCCATGGATTTTGATGACCTTTTGGTTTTTTTTCATGTGCTTCTCTTGAAGTCGGATCGGGTTCGAGATACGCTCTCGAATCAATTTGCATATATCTTGGTTGATGAATATCAGGATACCAATACCATTCAAGCGTCGCTTATCCGATTGCTCTCGTCAAAACACAAGAATGTGTTTGTCGTCGGCGACGACGCGCAAAGCATTTATTCGTTTCGGGCGGCAAATATCGAACATATTTTACGATTTGAACAAACATACCCAAACGCAAAAATTTTTCGCCTCGAGACCAATTATCGCTCAACGCCAGACATTTTGGATGTGGCCAACAGCGTCATACAAAATAATCGAGCGCAATATCAAAAAATCCTGCACAGCCCTTTGGGTCGGTCCGTAAAGCCGGAAATTCATGCCTTTGCCGATGAGCTGGAAGAAGGGGAATATATTGCCGAGACCATTCTTGAGTTGAGAGACGAGGGCGTGCCGTTGAACGAAATCGCGGTTCTTTTTCGCGCGGCGCATCATTCGCAGGCGCTGGAAATGGAACTCACCAAACGCGATATCCCGTATGAGTATCGCGGCGGGGTTCGTTTTTTTGAGCGTGCGCACATGAAAGACGTGCTCGCATATCTGCGAATTGTTCATAATCCGGATGACGCAATCGCATGGAGCCGGGTGCTCCGGATGCAGGTAGGTATTGGACCGGCAAGCGCTGAGACGCTTATTGCCGAAATTCGTCGTGTGCATGCGGCACGCAAAAACACGACAGCCGGCCTTGAAACCGAAGTGGACGTTTTTCCGAATGGAGGGTCCGTTCCGGAACTATCCCGTCCGAGGGATGCGTACCGTCATTTGGGGTCGGTGTTATCCGCGCGCGGGCAGGTTGGCTGGATCGACTTTTTGGGTATCTGGGGCGCTCTATGCGCGGCAGACGGGACGCCGGCCGGGCTTATCCACGCGCTTATGCAATCAAAATATGCGGAATATCTTGAATATGAATATGATGACGCGCGCGAACGATTGCAAGATATTGAGCAATTGGCTGTGTTTGCCGAACGTGAAACAAATCTGAATCAATTTTTGGCAGAAGCAAGCCTGCAAGAAAGTTATCGCGGGGTCGCCGGCGCGCACACGGCGCATGAAGAAGAAAAATTGATTTTGTCTACTGTGCATCAAGCAAAAGGCTTGGAATGGGAAACCGTGTTTATCCTTAATGTGTCAAACGGACAATTTCCGAATGAACGCGCGGCGCGTGAAGAAAAAGGAATTGAAGAAGAGCGTCGTTTGTTTTATGTTGCCATTACGCGCGCAAAAAAATTATTGTATTTTACCTATCCGCTTTCCGGAAGCCGGTCATCTTTTTTACAAGGCCCAAGCGTGTTTTTGGATGAAATTGATGTTGATTTGGTAGATCATCAAGGCCTTGTCGATGTTCCGAACGGACTGGTTTTTTCCGATCCGAGCGATGCTGTGGACGACATTGTCTACGAACCGTGTGATGATACAAAACCACGAAAAGGGTTTTTGAAAGAGATTAATGATTTGTAAAATGATACAAACAGATTTTTTACTTTTTCGCCGTCACAAACGAATTTAACCAATATACCTCTTTTGATTCTATCGAAAATTTGTGTTGCGTGAGAAGAGTCTGCAGTTCATCTGTTGAATAATAATCATGCGCGAATTCAAGCGGACGTACTATTTTCCGTGCTAATTGTTTCCAGATGTGTCGGTTGAAAGCAGGATCGACAAGAAGAAGCGTTGCATCTGGTTTCATCACTCGTCTGAACTCTTCAAGAGCTATATGTGGATCTTCAAAGTGATGAAAGGCTTCCATGCACAGAAGAAGGTCAATCCTCTCGGTTTCAATCGGCAGTGCATTTACGGAGGCAATATGAAATGATGTGTTTGTGAACTCCGCACATTTTTGTTTTGCTTTTTCAATCATTTTTTTGCTCAAATCAACGCCAACAAATTGCGAGGTAGAATGTTTTTTTGCGAGTCGAAAGATCATCTCTCCGGTGCCACATGGAATATCGGCGACTTGTATCCTCTGCCTTAACTTTTCTTGAACGTATTTTTCTATAATTTCCATCGCTCGTTTGTATAAATGATCGAAATAGAAAAAACGGCCGAGCGCATTGTCGTATCGAACCGCGTGACGATCAAAGAATATTTTATTTTTTTCTTCAAATGTGGAATGCATACCTTGGTGGTGGAACTTTGACTATTCACAATCCAATCTTCCACTCATCTTTTTCTAGAAACGCTTCAAGGGTTTGTCGATTGGCTTTATTGATTGCGTTAGAATGTGACATTTTTTTCACCGTGGCAAATTCTTTCAGACTCACGATTTTCTTTCCTTCAAGATATGCCAATCGCTTGTGGTAACTATTGGTTAAGGCTTTTCCAACAATCTCTTCCATAATGCGTGTTGCTCCACTAGTGTCAAATTCTTTGAATGCTTCATAATACTGTTTGCGATCTATAAACTTAATATTGATTGGCACAAATCCTTCGCGAATCAAAAAATAATTATTGATTACCCGACCAATTCGTCCATTGCCATCAACAAATGGATGAATATATTCAAACGTAAGATGTAATTCGGCGATTCGTTTGATGATGTGTGCGGGGCTGGTCGCCTGATACTTTGCAAACATGTTTTCCAGCCTCTCAGTAATTTTTTGGGGATCAACTGCGATATAACTACCAACACGCACCCATTCGCCGTCTTTTCGAAATCGTCCGGCTATTTCTTCTCGAATATTTCCCATGAGCATTTTGTGGAGCAAGAGTATCCGATCGATCGTGAATTCTTGTTCTTTTGCTTTTGTATTGATATACAAAACCACACGGGCGAGATTTTTTGCTTCAAAAATTTCCCGCTCTGAAATATAACGATCGAGATCGATCTGGAGCAATATTTTTTCCGTTTCCTCAAGTGTCAGAGTGCTATTTTCAATCGCATTGGAATTATACACCTGCTCTGGCACTTCGGCTTCAGAGAGCAACGTCAAAAGAGCCTCCTTGCCTACAGACACCGCCCAATATCGCTCGCGTAGTGAGTTAATTTTTCTATAGATAGCAGGTATTTTTGCCATATGTTTTTAGCATATATTTTTTTTACGATTTTGTCAATAAAACCGTGAAAAATATAATTATTTCTTACTTTTTCACGATTTTGATAGGCTCCATATTCATGCCCGCAAGCGCCACCCAATGTGAAACAGATACCAGACCCAGGCGCCAAACACGAGAATGAGTCCGATGATTATGCCGACTCCTACCCAGAGGTTGGCTTCTTGAATGCCAATCATGGAGTACCGCAGGCCATCGACAAAATAGAAGAAAGGATTAAATCGGGCAAACGTTTGGGCGGTTTCTGGCAACATGGAAATAGAATTGAATACGCCGCCCAAAAACGTCAACGGCATGATCACAAATATATTCAGAATAGAGAGTTGCTCAAAATGCCTTGACAAATGGGTTTTTTCCCTCTATACTGACATCATATTTTATTTTTTAACTTCTTTTTCGTATGAATTTTGAGGGCGTCTACGAAAAAACTATTCTCATTGTCAAACCGGACGGCGTCCAGCGCGGTTTGGTTGGAGAAGTTATAAAACGGCTCGAAATGAAAGGCATGAAAGTTGTCGGCCTTAAAATGGTGCTTTTGAGCGAAGAAAAGCTTCGCGAGCATTATGCACATCATGTGGAAAAACCATTTTATTCGGGGCTTCAGGTGTTTATGCAATCAAGCCCGGTCGTTGTGATATGCGCCGAAGGAAAAGACGCCGTTGCCGCGGTTCGTCTTATTTCCGGCGTGACAAATGCCGCCAAGGCAGACGCGGGAACCATTCGGGGAGATCTTGCCATGGGTATGTGCAATGTGGTTCATTGTTCCGATTCTGTCGAGACTGCGCGGCAAGAAGTAACACGATTTTTTGAACCAAACGAACTGTTTGAGTACGACAAAACAGAGTGGCTCCATGTGTATATGGAAGACGAACTGGCATAAATTCCTTGTGGATAAGGCCCTTGACCGTTTTGTCTTTGTCGCGTAGAGTAGATTCAACTATACAGCCATTCTTTTTTCTATGATCTCGCTGGTGAAACAATACATTCAAACCATTCTCAACCCCCTCTTTTTTTTGGGGAATGTTGTGGTATGCCCAAATGCTTTTACCTATACCACACACCCAAACGGGGTTGTTTACTCAAAAGAGTCAGAATCCGAAGAGGAAGAAGATGATCATTGTTGCGGAGGAGGAGCCTGTGGCGGAGAATGCGAATGCGAATGCAAAAAATAATCTGCAACATCATCCAACAAAAGAGTAAACACCCCAACATCAGCGGGGTGTTTTGTTTCATCCACCAAATGATACCACGGTTTCAGCCGTGGAGTCGGTGGGTTGGCGGATTCCGCCCCACGGGGCGGTGGCAACTGGTACCACCCCGCTCAGCGGGGTGGGCTCCATAAGAATTTTACTTCCTCAGATAAAAAAGGGAAATGAACGGTTTCGTTTTTCTTTCGACCTCGGAGGAGGAGCTATGTGCGAAAAGTTTTGCCCGCGCTGTGAGTGGGCATTCAAAAAAAAGAATGGAGATATTTGTCCGGAGTGCGGTTTTTCCCGTCACGACAAAAAGACGGGAACCGCCGCACAGAGGGCAAAAAAAGAATCCGGAGAGACGGACAGCCGGAAGGTCCGGCGATCTGTCTCCCGATAAAAGGAGGAAGCACTTTTGCATGATCGAGCGAGGAGGCTTGATTCGGGGGGCATGCAAAAGGACTTCCGCTCTCTGCGAAACACGGGTTGCGTATAGAGTGGATGATTGACAACGAATTTTTGATTGGTATATACTGGCATTGGATCCTTGAGAACAGCAATATCTCATTCTACAACTATCATCATAGGGAAACTCATATTATGGCATATTTGCTGGTTTGTCCGGAAATATGTCTTGCGGTTACCCACTTCGATATTCAGGGATGGTGATAGCGCTGTTCTACCCAAGGGTCTTCTCGGTTTTTACCGGACAGATACAGCCCGTAAGGGTTGTTTTTTGTCCGGATTGTTGGTACAATCCTGGCGGACAATTGTCGTACAACGGGGTGTAGCTCAGTTGGTAGAGCGCATGGCTGGGGGTCATGAGGTCGCACGTTCAAGCCGTGTCACCCCGACAATCGGGCTATAGCGCAGTTGGTAGCGCGCATCGTTCGGGACGATGAGGCCGGCAGTTCGAGTCTGCCTAGCCCGACCTATTGTTACTTGGTAGCGCGCCCCGATCGCAATCGGGGAGGCCGCACGTTCAAGTCGTGTTACCCCGACCAACTTAATAATTGTCATGAAATTTGTTGCCTTTCGCGTATTCTTTGTTATTTTCTCTATGGGGTTGTTTTTTTACCCGGCTGTTTTTTTTGCGCAAGAAGACAATGGGGAGGCCCCTCGCCTGGTTGAGGATGAATTTTATAAAGGAAAAGTGATTGCGGTTGAAAAAGAAGAAATACAAGACGAATTTGGCGCGCCTTTGTTTATCCAATATCTCTCTGTTGAAGTAACAAGCGGGCCGGATATCGGCAAACGTCTTTCTTTGCCGTATGAGGTGCATGAAAACAACATTGAGGCGCGAAAACTTCTTCCTGGTCGTCGTTTGGTCATTGGAAAACAAATCCCTATTGATGGGGAGCCATTATTTTATGTAAGCGATGTGTACCGCCTCAATGCGGTGTGGTGGATTGTGGGAGTGTTTTTTCTCCTGACCGTGTATTTTGCTCGGTGGCAAGGCATTCGTGCGTTTCTCGGCCTTGCGATCAGTTTCTTTCTTCTTTTTTTTGTTATTGTTGAAAAGATTGTGGGAGGGTCGAGTCCGGTCTTGGCGAGCATGGTGGGCGTGCTTCTTATTGCAACTATTTCTTTATATATCGCTCATGGATTTCGCATGCGGACCTCGATTGCATTTGTGAGCACGCTTATCACCATTGGTTTATCGTTTCTTTTTGCAACTCTCTTTGTGCGGGCGTCGCATCTGTTTGGTTTTGGGACAGAAGAGGCATTTTTTCTGCAATTTGCTCCCATTGAGCATATTGACCTTCGAGGCATTCTTCTGGCTGGGATCATGCTTGGCGTCCTCGGCGTTTTGGACGATGTGACCACCGCTCAGGCGGCAACGGTCGAAGAAATTCATCGTGCAAATACGTCGCTTGGATTTACCGAATTGTATCAGCGCGGATTATCGGTTGGCCGTGAGCATATTGTTTCTTTGGTCAACACCCTTGCGCTGGCGTATACGGGCGCGTCGTTTCCTCTCTTGCTCCTTTTTTACATCTATGAGCGACCTTTGTGGGTTACATTAAATAGCGAAATCATTTTGGAAGAAGTCATCCGGATTTTGGTCGGGAGTATTACTCTTATTTTTGCCGTTCCGATCACGACCATGCTTGCCGCATGGTGGTACCACGCCCGGCCTTCTTTTGAGTCGCGCAATCCATAACATATAAAAACCTTACCAAAAAAAGAATAACAGCATGTTTCAAAATATGTGGCAAAGATTTTTTGTTTTTGTTCGTTATCTTGAGCGCGTCCGCGTGGTCCCTCTCCAATATATTGGATCTATCGCCGGTGTGATATTTTTGCGCGTTTTTTTTGAAAATTATTCCAGTCCTCATGCGTCCGGCATGTATACGTCGTGGCTCACCACCTTTCTTCATTATCCGCTTTTTTATCTGGCGATTTCTTTTTCGTTGATTTTGGCGGTTCACGCCTATACCAGGATCGCGCTTCCCCTGTTGCTCAAAGCATGGGTTTTTCTTTTTCCGCTTATTCTCTTGCCGCCCTGGATTGATTTGCTGTATACGGCCGGGAGAGGGTGGGGCCAGGCGTACCTGTTTCAAACCGGGCCGGAATTGGTTCGAAGTTTTTTTACTTTTTTTGGCCCGTGGTTTGAACCGGGAATTACCCTCGGCATCCGCATCGAAGTCGTCGTGGTGCTTTTGTGCGTGGGTTTTTTGGCGTGGGTGTTTTCCAACCGTTTGTGGCGCGTGGCGGCCGCGATATTGTCGGTGTATGGCGTCTTTTTTTTATATTTTTCTTTTCCCAGTATTATCGCGCTTGTGTTTGGCGATGTTTCTGTGTTTTCCGATGTATCGGATGTTCTTCACTCGTGGTTTGCTTCAAGTCTGCTCTCCACCATTCATACGCCGTCTCCGCTTCCTCTCGATGCTGTCTTGCTCTTTGAACACCAGTTTAATATATTTTTTGCCCGTGTGTGGTGGATTGTTTTTTTCATACAGGCGGCGGTGGTGTGTCGCTTGGTGCGCCCGCGGCTCTTTGCCGTGTGGAAGACCAATCTTCGTCTGGAGAGAATTGTCTATTATATAGGATGGACAGGCACGGGTATCGTGATTGCCGCTCTTCTGTTTCATCGTGTTTCATGGAATGGTATTGATATCATGGCGATTGCGATGGTTTTCTTTCTTATGGCCATAAACTTTTGGGTTGCGGTTGGCATTAATGATATTGCCGATTATGACACCGACAGAATTGCGAACCCGGATCGTCCTTTTGTTTCGGGCCAGATAACAAAGATGGAACAGCAATGGATTACGTGGGGATTATTTGGTTTTTTGGTCGCGGGGTCGCTTCTTATCAATTATCTGTTTTTTATTTTTTCATTGGTGTTTCAAGTGGTTTATTATCTCTATTCTTCGCCGCCATTTCGCATAAAAAAATATTTTTTATTGAATAATGTGTTTGTGGCGTTTAATGGCGTCGTTGCGGTGCTTGCCGGATTTTTTGCGGTTTCACCGGTGCAACGCCTTCGCATTTTTCCGGCATCGGTTTTTTGGCTCCTCTTTGGGATCCTTGTCCTGGCGGTTCATGTAAAAGATATCAAAGACGTGGCAGGGGATAAAAGCGCGGGGATTATCACCATTCCTGTCCTCTTTGGCTTGGAGAGAGGAAAAAGAATCATCGGGATCTTTATCGCGCTTGGCGTGTTGCTTTCGTCGTTATTTATTGGTACCCTATGGGGCGTAGGATTTTGTTTTCTTTTTGCCGTTCTTTTTTATTGGGCGCTCTTGAGAAAACCATTTGAAGAGCGTTTGTTATTTTATTTTTTTTACGGTTACTTGGCCTGCATGTTATTTTTTGTTTTTTACGCGGTATGAGACAGCCACTCAATAACCCGGAGGTTCATTTTTTGAAATATCAAATTCGTGAGATTGTGGATGTCGTGCAAAAATTGAAAGAGATTGACCCTGCCAAATTTTTTGTCATGGAAAATATCGGAGATCCAATCGCAAAAAGCTGGACCGTTCCTCCCTTTCTTAAAGAGGCCATTGTGCAAGAAATTCAGCGGCCGGGCGACAAGGTGTTTGGCTATTCTCATTCTCGCGGATTGCCGGATGTGCGCAAGTGGGTGGTGGATCATGCAAAAAAAATGTGTCCTTCCTCCAACTTGGATTATGAATACGTCTTGTTCACGAGCGGCCTTGGATCGGCAATTGCGCTTGTGTATGAAATGCTACCGCAAGGGTTTCGTGTGGTACAGCCGGCGCCAAGTTACCCCACCCATTCATCCATGGAATCATTTTTTCAAAAACAAGATCCAATTTCTTATCATCTTGATCCGCGCAATGGATGGCAACCGGACATGGCACACCTCGAACAGCAAATTGTGGCGCATCCGGATGTTGGCGCGATTCTTTTGATTAACCCAAACAACCCAACCGGCGCGGTGTATGAAAAAGAAACGCTGGAGCAGATTGTCCTTCTTGCGCAAAAATATAATTTATTCATCATTTCTGACGAGGTGTATTTTCGGATGGTGTACAACGGCAAACATCATACGCATATTGTGGACATTGCCGCGGGCCGGGTGCCTCTTGTGGTGTTGCGGGGACTGTCCAAAGATCTCCCGTGGCCCGGCGGACGGTGCGGATGGATTGAATTTCACGATATTGATCTTGATTCTGAATATCGCGCGTATGCTGACGCGTTGCGGCAACGCATTCTTATGGAAGTCTGCTCGACCAGTTTGCCGCAATTTATTGTTCGGGCCGTGTATGACCATCCCGAATTTTCCGCATGGATTGCAGGCTACAATCAGGAGCTTGAAAAAAACGGCAATTTTATCGCGGAAACACTCTCTCGCGTGCCGGGCATGCGGGTCAATCGCACGGATGGCGCATTTTATATGATGCCGCTGTTTGAAGAAGGCGTATTGAACAATCGGCAAACGCTTCCAATTGAAAACGACGCGGTGCGAACGTTTATCGAGTCAGCGGTCAATCGTTCGGATTTTCCGTTGGATCAGCGGTTTACCTACTATCTTTTGGGAGCGACCGGTATTTGCGTCGTTCCGGCAACCGGATTTTATTCGCCGCATTATGGGTTTCGATTGACCACACTCGAGCGCGACGACGCGAAACGGAAAGATACGTATGAACGGTTAGCGGGGGCGATTACGCAGTACCTTTCATCGTGAAGAAGCAGTGCCCCATTTTTGTGTTCTTACGCCTTTTTCATCATAGTCCTGGCACAGGTCGAACACAGGAGCTTTCCGCCAATTTTTTGGAGGTTGATGTTTTGACGTTTGATAGTTTTTATTTTAGAATGACTTCGGGATGCGCCTTTGGTTGACTTTTTCCCGCAAGAAGAACACATGCGTGCCATAGTAAAAAACAAATAAGTGAAAGTCTGTTTTTCTTTGACCAATTGCTGAGGGGCAGATATACTGGCATAGGCGGCCAAAGACCAAACAACGTCGAAACAAGTATAAAGGAAAAATATTTTTTTGTCAAATTATATGGATGGTTTTTCCATGATTTTTTTCATCGTTATTATCATTTTTTCTGCGATTATCCATGAATATTCGCATGGATGGGTTGCAGACCAGCTGGGCGATCCCACCGCACGGTATGCAGGCCGTCTCACCTTAAATCCGCTGGCGCATATTGATCTTTTTGGATCCGTCTTATTGCCGCTTCTTCTTATCCCGACGGGCATGCTTTTTGCGTATGCAAAACCGGTGCCGTACAATCCATACAATTTGCGCGATCAAACCAAAGGGCCGGCATTGGTCGCTATTGCCGGGCCGTTGTCCAACTTTGTTCTCGCGGCGGTTTTTGGTTTGCTGGTCCGCTTGTATCCCGTAGGATCATTAACTGCTTTTTTCTCCATTATCGTCCAGGCGAACGTGCTCCTTGGCGTATTCAATTTAGTCCCCATTCCACCGCTTGATGGGTCAAAAGTGTTGTTTGCGATTTTCCCAGACTCACTGCGCAATCTGAAGATAACGCTTGAGCGATACGGGTTTATCTTGCTCATCCTTTTTATCTTTTTCTTTTTTCCAATTTTGAGACCGGTTATCAGTTTTTTGAATGGGGTGTTTATGGGATTTTGACGGCCGCTGTTCAGCGCCTATCACTTGACATCTTTTTTCTCTTCCGGTATAGTATTGCCACACTATCATGTACAGAACGGAGTATCCCGTCGTATGGCGGGAGAAGAGCGTTTGCGCGCCGTTCGATTTTGTCTCTCGCAAGAAAGCACTCAATCGAACGATTCGTTCGATTTTTTTATATTTAGTTTTTTTATCCACATCATCCGTATGCCTACGATGAACCAAATTCTCAAAAAAGGACGAACATCCAAGGTTGAAAAGTCGAAATCTCCGGCCTTGCAGTTCACGTACGACAGCTTGCACCGCAAAAAAACAGACTTGCGTCGTGGAGCACCATTTAAACGCGGAGTGTGTACCAAAGTGTATACCGCAACCCCAAAGAAACCAAACTCCGCGCTTCGAAAAGTCGCGAAGGTGCGCCTTTCGAATGGTATGGAAGTGATTGCGTATATTCCGGGCGAAGGCCACAATTTGCAAGAACACTCCATTGTGCTTATTCGCGGCGGCCGTGTGAAAGACCTTCCGGGCGTGCGATACCACATTGTTCGTGGCGTGTACGACACACAAGGTGTGAAGGATCGCAAACGCGGTCGAAGCAAATACGGGGCCAAGCGGCCAAAGAAATAATTTGTTAATTTTTTTTGCGTATGTCACGAGGCAAATCCGCACCACGACGGGTTATTGAACCGGATCCGTTATATCACAGTGAGATCATCGCAAAATTTATCAATTTTGTGATGGAACGAGGCAAGAAAACCGTTGCTCAAAAAATTGTGTACGGGGCGCTTTCTCTTTTGGAAGAAAAAAGAAAAGAACCGCCATTGAAATTGTTTGAAGAAGCGGTTGAAAAATTGAAACCCTCAGTCGAGGTGCGGTCTCGACGGGTTGGGGGCGCAAATTACCAGGTGCCGATGCCTGTTCCGCCGGGCCGCCAAAACGCACTCGCGTTTCGCTGGCTTACTGCCGCCGCGCGAACACGAAAAGGCAAATCCATGGTTGACCGGCTGGCGTCCGAGCTGTCAGACATTCTTGATGGCGTTGGCGCGGCCATGAAAAAGAAAGAGGACGTGAACCGCATGGCCGAAGCAAACCGCGCGTTCGCTCACTTTGCTCGTTTTCGATCAACCAAAAAGAAATCATGATATATGCCTAGAGAATATACCCTTGAAAAAACTCGGAACATCGGAATTATGGCCCATATTGACGCGGGGAAAACCACTACCACCGAACGCGTCCTTTTTTATACAGGAAAAAAACATAAAATTGGAGAAGTGCACGAAGGCGCCGCAGAAATGGACTGGATGGCGCAGGAAAAAGAGCGAGGCATCACCATTACGAGCGCCGCCACCACATGTTTTTGGAAAGACCATCTCATCAATATCATCGATACGCCCGGGCACGTTGACTTTACCGTGGAAGTTGAGCGCTCGTTGCGCGTTCTCGACGGCGCGGTCGCGGTGTTTGATGGCTCTCAAGGAGTGGAGCCGCAGTCCGAGACCGTATGGCGGCAGGCCGACAAATACCATGTGCCGCGCATCTGCTTTGTCAACAAAATGGACAAAATGGGGGCGGATTTTTTTATGAGCCTCGCGTCCATTCAGGAGCGATTGTCCAATAAGGCGTTTGCGGTGCAATTGCCGATTGGCGCGGAATCTTCTTTTTCCGGGATTATCGACCTTATTGAACAGAAAGCGTATCGGTTTGAAGGCGACCACGGCATAAACGTGGTCGAGATGCCTATTCCCGACGATATGAAAGAATCGGTTGCGGCATATCGCGCGACCCTCCTCGAAAAAGTGGCCGAAGCGAGCGAAGAACTCATGGACAAATATCTTGGCGGTCAAGAACTTTCGATCCCTGAAATAAAACATGGCATTCGCTCCATGGTTATTCGAGATGGCTGTTACCCTGTCTTTTGCGGATCGGCCCTTGGCAACATCGGAGTGCAGTTCGTATTGGACGGGGTGGTGGCATATTTGCCTTCTCCGCTTGATTTGCCTCCGGTCATTGGCACCGATCCCGATGACGAAGAAAAAAAGATTGAAATTGTTCCGGATGACGCATCGCCGCTTTCTGCATTTGCGTTTAAAGTGGCAAGCGACCCTTACGTCGGACGCCTGATTTTTATTCGTGTCTATGCGGGCACATTGAACGCAGGGAGTTACGTATTGAATACCACGACCGGTGAAAAAGAACGCATTGGCCGATTGGTGCGCTTGCATGCCAATACACGCGAAGAAATCAACGAAGTGCATTCCGGCGATATCGCGGCCGCGATTGGATTGAAAAATGTCAAAACCGGTGACACGCTTTGTTTTGAAGATCGGCCGGTTGTGTTGGAAAAAATTACATTTCCTGAGCCGGTTATTTCCGTTGCCATTGAACCCAAGACAAAAGCAGACCAAGAAAAAATGGGCATGGCACTCCAAAAACTTGCCGATGAGGACCCCTCCTTCAAAATTCATACCGATGAAGAAACCCTTCAAACCATTATTTCCGGAATGGGGGAGTTGCACCTTGATATTTTGGTTGACCGCATGAAACGAGAGTTTGGCGTTGGGGCAAATGTCGGCGCCCCCCAGGTGGCATACAAAGAAACCATTAAAACCACGGCTGAGGCTGAAGGAAAATATATCAAACAATCGGGCGGTCGCGGACAGTACGGGCATTGCTGGATTAAGATTGAGCCGCGCGAGCGCGGCGAAGGCTTTGAATTTGTGGATGTGATCAAAGGAGGTATTATTCCGAGGGAATATATCCCTGCCATCCAAAAAGGAGTGAAGGAAGCCATTGATAAAGGAGTCGTGGCCGGATACCCGATCGTTGACGTCAAAGCCACGGTCTATGACGGGAGTTATCATGAAGTTGACTCCTCGGAAATTGCGTTTAAAATGGCCGGAAGCATCGCATTCCAGGCCGCGGTAAAAAAAGCCCAGCCGGTTATCCTTGAGCCAATCATGAAAATCGAAGTCACGACCCCGGAACAGCACATGGGAGATGTGGTCGGGGACCTTAGTTCCAAACGCGGACAGATTCAAGAAATGACCGATCGTGGCCAGGTGAAAGTGGTGCGCGCTCTGGTTCCACTCGCGGAAATGTTTGGGTATGTTACGAATTTGCGATCCATTACCCAAGGACGCGCCAGCTCCAGCATGGAATTCAGCCATTATGCAGAAGTCCCAAAGAATGTCGAGGCTGAAATAGTAGCTGGGAAGAAATAGTAGCCGGGAAGAAGTAAAGCCGCTCTCCATAGTTTTGCCACTGGCAACATACCATATGCCGAGACCCGTTGTTTCTCTCATTATTCCGGTTTTCAATGAAGAACATGCCATTGAAAATTTGTATGATCGGATCATACAGGTCGTGGCGTCGGTTACGCTAGCGCCATTGGAGCACATCGCACCTGAGTTTATTTTTGTGGATGACGGAAGCACCGATCGTTCGCCCGAAATACTGTCTCGATTGGCAACCCGTGATCCGAATGTTCGCGTGATAACCTTTACCCGAAATTTTGGAAAAGAAATGGCAACCACCGCTGGCATTATCGCCGCCTCAGGCGACGCGTGTCTCGTCATGGACGCGGATTTTGAGCATCCGCCGGAATATATTCCTTCTTTTTTGGATCATTGGAGAAGTGGAGCAAAAATTGTGGTTGGCGTGCGGGAGAACAAAAATGAGCGGCCATTTTTTACCCGTTTCAGTTCGTGGATTTTTTATTCGCTGATGGCCCGCATTGCGGATCGATCCGGCGAGTTTGTTCCGAATGCCACGGATTTTCGCCTGCTCGACCGGGCGGTCGTTCTTGAATTCAAGAAATTCACCGAGCACGACCGCATGACCCGTGGCCTTATTGATTGGCTTGGATTTCCAACCGTGTATGTTCCGTTTATCAATCCGGGGAGAAAAATTGGGAAAGCGACATACGCAGGCAAAAAACGATGGAGTTTGGCAATGGATACGTTTGCCGCCTACAGTTTGTTTCCGTTAAAAATCGCCGGGTATCTTGGCATGGGCATCACGGTATTTTCCGGGCTTTTGGGCATATTTATTTTTGCGACCCAGTATCTTTTTCACCGCTGGTCGCTTGATTTTACGGGTACGGCACAGCTTGCTGTCCTCAATATGTTTTTAATCGGCATTGTATTGAGCTGTCTTGGGTTTATTGCCCTCTATATTGGACAAATTCATCACGAAGTGGCCAATAGGCCGCTCTATGTCATAAAGCAAAAAATAAACTTTGAAACAGAAAAAGAAGAGTATTGATTATTGCAATGTATGTCAAAACGCATTTTGGTTACGGGCGGGGCCGGATTTATTGGTTCTCATCTGTGCCATCGTTTGGTTCTTGACGGCCATCATGTATTATGTGTCGACAATTTTTTTACGGGCAAAAGAGAAAATATTGCCGATTTGGAAGCACATAGCCGTTTTGAACTTATTGAACATGACATCACAACTCATTTTTCGGCGGAAGTTGAACAAATATACCATTTAGCTTGTCCGGCGTCTCCGATTCATTATCAATATAACCCGGTCAAAACCATTAAAACCAATGTCATCGGCACGCTCAATATGCTGGGGTTGGCCAAAAAGACGAATGCCTGCCTTTTGCAGGCTTCGACCTCAGAAGTCTATGGCGACCCGCTGGAACATCCTCAAAAAGAAACCTACTGGGGCAATGTGAATCCGGTCGGCATTCGTTCGTGTTATGATGAGGGCAAACGATGCGCCGAATCACTGTGTGTCGATTATCACCGGCAGCATAACGTTCCCATTCGTATTGTTCGCATTTTTAATACCTATGGACCAAACATGCACCCAAACGATGGTAGGGTCGTATCCAATTTTATTGTGCAGGCGTTGAAAAACGAACCAATTACCATTTATGGTGACGGATCGCAAACCAGGAGTTTTCAATATGTGGATGACCTGGTTGAAGGAATGATTCGCATGATGAATAATACAGACAATTTTATTGGGCCGGTGAATATCGGCAATCCGGAAGAATTTTCTATGACGCAGCTTGCACAAACGATTTTGTCTTTGATTCCGGAAAGTACGAGTACGATTGTCTCCAAGCCGCTTCCTGAGGATGATCCAAAACGACGGAAGCCGGATATTGGGTTGGCAAAGGAGTATTTTGGATGGGAGCCGAGGGTGCCATTGCGAGAAGGACTGGAGAAGACGGTCTCCTACTTTCGACATGTCGTGATGGATTGACCCGTGGATCTGGAAAAGGTATACTTTTATATCGTATGATGCGCGGACGAGTTTTTGTGCAAAATACAATGGTTAGCCTGGGGAGTTTTTTTTTGTTTTTGCTTGTTCTTGAAGTAATTTTCCGCATTGGTATTCCTCAGAGCGGCCATTTTTATGAGCACGATCCAACGCTCGGAAGTCGCCTTATTCCTCTTCGAGAAGGGGTATGGAGAGCAGAAAATAATACTATTCCCATACGGATAAATCAGTTTGGTTTTCGAGGGTGGGATGCGCCGCGAGAGAAACCCGCTGGAGTTAGGCGGATCGCGGTTTTGGGAGATTCCTATGTGGAAGCATTTCAAGTTTCTCCTGAGGCCATGTTTTCTTCTGTGCTCGAAGAGGCGCTCCAGGAAGATGACCCGACACAAACGTATGACGTGCTTTCCTTCGGAGTGAGCGGGTATGGAACAGCTCAGGAGTATCTGTTATGGTCAAACGTGGTAAAGGAGTTTTCACCGGATGTGGTTATTGTGCTCTTTACCTCTGCAAATGATGTGCGCAATAATGCGTTTGCGCTGGAGGGAGAAAGGCACAAGCCATATTTTATTTCCGATGCCAACGGCCTGCAGATGGTCCCTCCGGAAACCCCTCCGGAAAATTTGTGGCGCAGAGCCAATCAATTTTTTCTTCGTGTTTCTCATCTATACCGCTTTGTGATTTTGCATTCAAAAAAGCTTCCCATATTTCAATCGCATCTGGTGCGTGGGGATATTCCCACGGATTATTTTGTCTATGAGTGTGCGCTTTCCGATGAGTGGGCCGCCGCATGGGATGTCACAACACAATTGCTTCGCGCGATGCATGATGAGGTTGCTCAGCTGGGGGCGGATTTTGTATTGGTTCATGGGACAAGTTACGCGCAGATTCATGGGGATGAAGCGTTGCATGCTATGAAAGAACAATATCCTGCCATGGAAAAAAAATGTTGGGATTTTGAAAAACCAAGCGCCATGCTGAGCGAATTGACCCAAAAAAATAATATTCCGTATCTTGATCTTCTTCCTATTTTTAAAGATACCTTCGAAAAAACAGGCCAAGAATTGCACTTGCTTTCTGATGGGCATTGGAATGAGCGCGGCCACGCCCTCGCCGGCGCAGAGATTGCCAATTTTGTGCAGTCTTTTTCGTGGGAGGAGCACGGGGCAGTATTGAAGAATGAATTATAATTTTTTTTGATATTCGTGTATGACAGACAAAATTACATTTTCATTTGGAAAAAATTGGGAACACTTTCTCAAGACATTGACCGATGAAAAAATATCCATTGCGGCGTCTTCCATAAAAAATTTTATGGGGGTAGATCATTTTCAAGACAAGCGCGTATTGGATATTGGGTGCGGATCCGGTATTTTTTCATATGTCATGTTTCAGATGCGCGCAAAGGAGATTGTCAGTTTTGATGTGGACCCATTTTCAGTGAAGTGCGGCGAATATATGAAGCAGAAGGCAGGAAATCCGTCCAATTGGACCGTGTGCCATGGGTCGGTATTGGACAAGACCTTTCTTTCCCCGCTTGGGACGTTTGATCTGGTCTATTCGTGGGGCGTGCTTCATCATACGGGCAATATGTGGCAGGCTATAGAAAACGCGGCGCATCTCGTCAATGAGGGCGGTTTTTTTTACATTGCCTTGTACAACAATATTGGCGGGGTTTTGGGCTCCCGATTTTGGCTTGGTGTAAAAAAGTTTTACAACAAGCATCCGTTTTTTGGAAAATATGTTATTGAACCGGGCTATATTGTCCTGTGTTTTCTATTGAATTTTTTTCGTCTGGGAACCTATATCAAACAAATTATGACGTACAAAAAAAAGCGCGGGATGAGCTGGCGGAGAGATGTCACCGACTGGTTGGGGGGGTATCCATACGAGTATGCAAACGTCGAAGAAGTCTTTACATTTATGCGGTCTCATTTTCCTGATTTTCAATTGGTGAATATCAAATCCGCGAGCGGCCTCGCAAACAATTGGTTTCTCTTTCAAAGAAAAAAAATATAATTTTGTGCTTTTCCATCCGCCAAATGATACCACGGCTTTAGCCGTGGAGTTGGTGGGTAGGCGGATTCCGCCCCACCGGGCGGTGACAACTGGTACCACCCCGCTGAGCGGGGTGGGGCTCCATGCGGATACCGTGTGGATAAGCGTATTTGTTCATCTCTTCTCAATCAAAATGGCGTTGTGGTATGCTCCGTTCTCTTGAAAAAAAAATGATTGGGTTTCTTGATTTTTTCTATTTTTTCATCTTTAAAAAAAGAGTAGGGGAGACAAAAATTGTTTTTTTCAAAGATATTTTTGTGTCTGCGCTCGGCAACGGACTTGCGGGCATTTTTTTGTTTGGAACGAGTATTCTTATGGGGAGGATGCTCGGTCCTGCCGAATATGGCAAGGCAGGATTGGCTGTGAGCTACGGGTATCTGTTTCTTTTTTTGATGGCGCCCGGCTTTAATACCGCGGCAGTGCGATATATCGCAAACGAAGGGGATGAAAAAGAAAAAGGGCGCATCATGACCGTTGTATTGACGAGCACGTTGGCCTCTCTTGTGCCTGTGTGTGTTCTTTTTTTCTTTTTTTATCGGCCGCTCTCGGTATTTCTTCAGGTGGATCCGTTAATTCTCTTTTTTGGTTTTGTCTATGCCATCCCGCTTGCGTTGAAAAATGTCTTTGACGGCTTTACACGCGGTTTTCGCCGGTTTACATTACAACTTGTCGCTCGCGTCGGTGAGGCCATAGTGGTATTTTCTGTAATTACTTTTTCCCTTTTTTTCTTTCACATACGTTCTTTTTTTGTGTATAGCATAAGTCTGAGCATCGGTTTGGCGGTATTTTGTCTTTTGGTTTTTTTTCCCTTTTTTTCTTCCTTTGGCCGTTTTTCTTTTCGCATTTTGAAAAAAATTATTTTTTATTCTTTTTTTGCGGCATTGGGCGGTGTTGCCGGTTTTTTGTTTTTAAATATCAATCGGATTATTGTATCGTATGCGGTTGGCGCATCTTCCGTTGGGTTGTACATGGCGTATTATACCGCGACATTTACCTTCGCCTCTCAATTTTTGACCATATTTAATAATGTTTTTTTCCCCATGGTTTCTCGCATGCCCAAAAAACGAGACATTGTGCGAAAAATAAATACACTCAACAAAGTTTTGGCAGTACCGCTGTTTGGCGGCATTGTTGCTTTTGGTTATTTTTTTCTTTATCTTTTCGGGAAAGAGTATCTTTTTCGATGGGATTGGCTTCTTTTGTTTAGTCTCGCCGCAATATTGAATTTGTTTTATCTCATTGATATTTGGATTGTCGCCGCGGAAGGAAAAAAAGGAATCGTGTTTACCACGGCTATAACATTTTGTATCGGGGCAATCAACGTTGCGTGCATGTATGCTTTTTCCACATGGTATGGGGTGACCGGCTCTGTCATCGCAACCGTCTTGGTGTCATTCGTGCTTTTTTTGGTATACAAAATTGTCAATATTTTTCTTTATCGGTATGAAGATACACAATCCAATTGATACGGATTCAATGGAAGCCCATTGGGCGGATATTAATAAGGAACGGCATAGAGAACGCGGTTTTTTTAAACGCACTTCTGCCGCGGATGCCATTTTTCAACAGATTTGTGATCAATTTTTTTTGGGTACGCCAAAACGGCGTGTTTTTGAAATAGGGTGCGCCCCCGGAAGAAAATTGGCTCGTTTTGCCGAACGCTACTCTGCAATTCCATATGGAGTGGAATATACCCAGCAAGGAGTGGCGACGGCTCAAAAAATTATTCGTGCGTTAGGCTTCTCTGAAGACCACATCTTTTTTTCCGATGTCTTTGACAAGGGTTTCCAAGCACGGCTTAGCAACACATTTGACGTCGTTATGTCGTTTGGTTTTATTGAACATTTCAACGATCTTGAGCCGGTTATTGATGCGCATGTGGCATTTCTGAAAAAGGACGGATTTCTTCTTGTGATGATCCCGAATCTTCGGGGCATCTACACGCCGCTGTTGAAGTTTTTTGCGCCCCGTCTTTTGGATATACACAATCTTTCCATTATGTCGCTCCCGCATTTTTCGAGGCTTTTTGTCCGTCCGGACATTGAGCCGGTATTCTGCGGGTATTACGGCGTTTTCAATCTGGGTATGCTCCAGGCAGACGGACGATGGAAGCGAATTTTCCTGACCATACTCCAGGCATGCCAATCGTTGGGCAATTTTTTTCTGGTTCGATGCCACCGATGGGAAAACAAATATACATCTCCGTATCTTCTGTTTATTGGAAAAAAGAAATGAAGGCTTGCCTTTATTTGGTTATGGTGACGATATAACGAATCGGGAACGATTCAAGAAGGCTTTTTCGTATTTGAGAGAATTGTTCTTTGGTTACAAACGGTCTCATGATGAACACGCTTTGTTTGAAAAGCCAGTCACTCGCAAGGGAGACACAATTTATGGGAAAAGAAATCGGATAAAAATATCTTCCAAAAGGAATATGCATGAGGAGCACATTGAAGAGCTGGCCATAGGTTATAAAGAATCCATTTGAGGGCCGTATTGAACATGTATGTTTTTTTTCTTCCCCCATGAGTTGAGAAAGTCCATGGATGGTAAAGCGCCATCGGTCGTCACTGCCATGCAGGGGGTAGAGAAATGGAATGGTCAGAAGCGCTTTGCCGCCTGGTTTCAAAATTCTGCATATTTCCGCGATAGTTTCTTTTGGTTTTTCCGAATGCTCTATTACCTCGGTGCTTAACAAAAAATCGACGGAATTGTCCGGAAGAGGAATGTCCCACATTTTTGCGACTATGTCGACGTCCGTATACGCTTCAATATCCACGCCAATGTATTTTGCATAGTTGTGAAATAAGGATTTGTACGGGGCGTCACCGCAACCAAGGTCGACAATGGTATATTCCTTTTTTGATCCAATTTCTGTATGGATAAATTTTTGGATCGCATTTTTGATTTGTTTTCGAGTTAAATAGGACGGCTCATATATTTTTGGATGAAGCCGGGCAGTATACCAACTCATAGAGATGCTCACAAGATAAGAATAGTTATATTGTATGAACCGTGGGATAATTTTTGGTGGTCGCGCCAAAGAGATCATTCCATTGGTGAATAATGTTTTCTCCAAATTCTTTTGATGCGTAGTGATATGCGTTTTTGCCGTATTGATGTATCATTTTTGGGTTTTCAATCAATGTTTTGAGCTGATTTGCGAAGTATTCAAGGTCATCATTTCCGACAATGCCAAGAGCATGTTTGGTAATGCATTGGTCCGGGTTGACAGACAAAGAAGCTATCGGCACGCCCCATTTCATAGCTTCAATAAACGTATTTGGGAATCCTTCGAGAGAAGATGTGCTGACGAGCAGACTTGCTTGTTGGTAGTGTTGATCCATTTTATGATGCGGCTCGTTTGTTATAATAGTAAGATTGGGTATGCGTTCGGATTCTTTTTTTATTTTTTGCCATAAAGCGGTGTCGGAAATAAATCCAATCATACGGAACACATGCTCGGGAAATTTTTTGGCCAAATCGAGAAAAAGATGCGGGCGTTTGATGGAGGTTATCCTGCCGACCCAGACAAGCATGAGGGGCGTCCCCGGAGACGCCGGTTTTCTTGGCGGAGGAATGGGATGATAATTTTTGATGACTTTTGCGGCGATATGATAATTTTGTTGTATGATGCCGATGTCTTCTTTATTTTGAACGATGACCGCGTCCGCGCGCGTGAGCGCCCAGCGATAAAAAGCATGGTACGGCTTTTTCTTCAGCGAGAGGTCTATATTTTTTTTATGCGATGTTTTCATAATATATTTTTTTTTGTAGAGCGTACAAAAGAGAGCTAATTGGAACGTTATCCACCCGGCGCCCTTTACCAGGTATATATCCGCGTTTATGTCTTTCCATGTTCGGAAGAGAGACAGCGTTCGCATGATACCGAAAAGTACAGTGGATTGCTGTATGGGGATCCCTCGCCAAAGGCGGACGTTTTCTACTGTTTCTATTTTTGGCTGTCCCAGATCGCCGACAACCATATGCACCGTATTTTTTTTCTCCGCGAATTTTTTTGCAAGAAAAAAAAGCTCCACCTCTGCGCCCCCATGCGGCGCGACATATTCCGGATGAAACAGGGGGTAGGCGGCAAAGGATGTAAAACAAATAATGGGACGCATAGGGAGATCACTCGTACACCATTTGAGATTAGTCGACTATTTTATAGTCGTAGAAGCTTTTTCTCGTTTGTATCCAGGCAGGAGCGGGTTGTTGCGAGGCGATATGGTCGCCAAGAGCTAACCCCATTTCCATGCTATGGTCCATATTATTGTAGCAGAACAACCCCAGCCGTCCATTGAGATAGAAATTTGGTATGTTGTCTGTCCATGAAAGAATCGTCTCCAGACGGCCGAGAGACTGTGTATCATAAATCGGATAAATCGAATCATTATATCCTGTAAACATATCCACAATATGGTGAATTGGTTTGAGAATGCCGACACGGCGCAATTGCTCGATGGCTTCAGCAATGAGGCATTCGCGGTCCATGGAGGCAATGGCGGGCCTGGCGAGCGGAATTTCAACCATGAGGACCGTTTTATCTTTTGGCACCATGGTTTCGCTGAATCCTTTTTGTTCTGAAAGCCGAGCAAAGTGGAGATTTTTTTCTGGAAAAAAAATCCAATTGACGGGCAGAAGCCGCGGGGTGTCAACCACGAGGTAGACAACCAGGAGAGAACTGTAGGCGAGATGGTTCATGGCGTCCGTGATTTGAGAAGGGGGGGCAGGATCCAAAAGATGAAGAGCGGCCTTGAGTGGAATTGTCGAAATAATCACATCCGACTGTATTGTGTGTTCTGTGTCGTTTCCTTGGTATGTTACCTCAAATCCTCCAGTTTTGTTGGATAGTATATGGGTTGGCTTTGTTTCTCGAATAATGGTTCCTCCATGCGTTTCGATTTCTGTTCCCACCGATTCCCATAGTTGGCGCAATCCATGCCGTGGATAATAAAATTCGTCAGCGCTCAATTTGGGCTTATTTCGCGTCCTAAAAAGCAATTGGCCGATGAGTTCCCACACGTTTGGCGCAATGATGCGTGTTTTTGCAAGTTGGACGTGGAGCGTGTCGGGATCCCCCCACAGTTTTTCTGCCACTTGCCGAAATACCAATTCATGCGCGTACCGGCCATACTGGGCAATGACAAAGTCAGTATATGTGGATGGGCTTCCGCGAAATACACGTTCTATTTTTCCCAGGCCATATCCTATTCCGCATCGAAGGCCGGTCATAAGGCCGAGTCCATGGAATAAATCGCCCAATCCAAAAGGAAAAGGAATATACGTTTCCCGCACATAGACACTGCTTTTTTTTGACATGGTCAGCAAATCTTTTCCGACAAAATGATCAATAAATGGTTTGGCGCAAGGAACTTGGGGGTACAATTTGTGGGGTCCGTTATCCACGTCATAGCCGTGAATGGTATGCGTCCCGCCATGGCCGCCGAGTTCTTTTTCTTTTTCTATGAGCGTCACTTTCCATCCATGTTTTGCCAGTCGCCATGCCGTGGAAAGCCCTGTCGGGCCGGCGCCAAAAATAGCGGCGCTTCCGGTTTGCTTTGCAAATGAGGGTGTGTCAAACGTTGGTGAGATCATATCGTGCGCGTGAGCCGCAATGTAAGAAGCGTCCAGAATGCGGTGAGTCCATCCTTGACTTTTATTTTTTTTCCTTCTTTTTTTCCTCGAGGCATATACGAAATTGGCACTTCGTGGATGGCATATCCGGCATTCAGTACTTTTGCGGTGAATTCCGGACAAAATTCAAATCCCGTGCAAGTAAGCGTGATGGCATTGAGGACGGGTCTGGTAAACATTTTATAGCATGTTGCTTCATCGGTCAGCGATGTGCCAAACAGAACATTTGTCCACCACGTGACCATTTTTCCCCCTATATGAAAGATATACGACGAATATGTTTTGTTTTTACCGAGCGCTCGCGATCCAAAAACGACGGGGTGTTGTTTTTCTTCCATGGCCGCAAGGAGGAAAAGAAGATCATGCGGCTCATATTCAAGATCCGCATCCTGGACCACAAGGAAATCCCCGGTCGCTTTTTTCAACCCTGTCCGGATTGCCGTCCCTTTGCCCTTATTGTTTTCATGAAAAAGCACTATGTGTCTTGGCACAATATGTTGCTGGAGGAGTTCTGTGGTGCCGTCTGTGGAACCGTCATCCACGATAATAATTTCTTTGCGCACATCTTTGAAATCAACCGATTCAACCCGTTTGAGAAGGGGAAGGATCGTGTGCCGTTCGTTGTATACCGGTATAATAATGGAGAGTGTTGGCATACCATCATGGCTCAGCTTTTGAAAATAAGAACCACCCCGGCAATAATGAGGGCGGTGCCGAGAAGACGAAAAATGCTGAGCGGTTCTTTGAGAAAGAGTATGGATATAAGCACAATAGCGACATATCCCAGACTCAACAGAGGATAGGCATAACTCAGCTCCACCCGGGAGAGTACGACAATCCATGTCACTGCGGCCAACGCGTACGCTCCCAGTCCAAAAAGAACATACCAATTGGAAAATGATTTCAGAATAAGAGAGAGGGTATTTCCTGAGGTGATATAGCCGATCTGCTTCATCCCTATTTTAATAGCAACCTGGCCGCTCACGGCCAGGGCAACATTCACGAGGATAATGCCGATATTAATGAGTTTTGTCATACGATGTATGCGGTTTTTGAGCGATTGCCATAGCCTGGCTTGCGTAGTATCGAACAGGAAGCCGATACATGCCGAGCATTTTGGAAAGGGCGACGCCCGTTTTTGAAATGAACCGGTTATAATCGGCAAATTTTCCAAAAAGATATCCCAACGAAAGGGTTTGCCAATGCATGTTGATTTTTTGTACGGCGAATTTTTCTTTTTGGAGCAACGCGCTGATGGTTTGACGATTAAAGTAATAAATATGCACGGGAGACAAAAACCACCATTTTTGTCCGCTCCATTGAGCAAGACGCGAACCAAAATCAGGAAAATTCAAAAAGAGAAAGCCGCCGGGTTTGAGGATTCGGTGCGATTCACGGATATAGGCGGATGGGTCCGGAACATGTTCCAGGACATCCCAAAAAGTGACGACATCGTATGCGGATGCTTCCAGTTCGGACGAGAGGAAATTCTTTGAAAGAATGGGAACGTCATATCGCGCGGCGCCGAATGTTGCGAGTCCTTTGTTTGGTTCAACGCCTTGGACATTCCATCCTGCGTCTTTTGCCACCTTCAAAAAAAAACCGGCGGCACACCCGATGTCCAATAGCTTTCCTTTTTGTGGTTGGTATTGTTCAATAATGCGTATGGTCCGTTTGAAGGTCCTCATTCGCTCTTCCGCCTGAGTGACATACTTCGTATCAACGGCGTCGCTATACCCTTGCCAAATGTAGTCGGCTTTCATGCGCGGATTTGCGTACGCCAAACCGCAGTTGAGGCATTGCACGATTTGATCGTTGCCTTTTGCATGGTCTGCGGGAGCAAAACGTTCGGTCACTGCAAGAGACAAGTCTTGGGGCAGGGTGCTTGGATAAATAATTTTTGTCTTCTGTTGGCCACAAATATTGCATGCGATTTCTTCAAAGGCAGGGTGAAGCATACAGGGCGGAGGGATTATTAAGATAAGAACTGTTCCAGTATACCCAAATTATGTTTTTTTCTCAACTCTCGGGTTCCTGCTCGGCGTTGTCTTTCCGGAGAGCCGGTTTGGCCACGATATAGTCTGGATTTTGATGCCATATGAGCGATGGGGGTATGGGGGCGCTCCATTTTTTTTGTTCTATCACAATAGCCGTATGACGTTCATGGGAAAGACCGGACAAAAGCATAAAATCATTTTTCTGGTAGGCCTCTTCCTGGGCGCGAAGCCGATCGTACCAAGAAATAAAGTCTTGCGGGGAGCGGTCATGGATAAAAAGGCTCTCCGGATAAAAAGTATAACTGAATCGGTAACGCAACGCTTCGTTGAATTTGGCGACAAGAGAGGATGACAGCGGATCAATATTGAGTCCGACAGTAAGATTGGGCACCACGGAAGGAAGAGCCCCGACAACAAAACTGACGCCAAAAAGAAAAGCTTTCTTCCAGGCATGGGCCTGAAATTTGTAGAACCATACAAAACAAACAAGGCTGATAAGAACGAGATACTACGCTTGGGTTGGATAGAGCGCGCTGACCAATCCAAAATCAAAGAAGGCAATGGCTAGGTATTTTGTTTGGTCTCGGAAAGTAAAGAGAAAATAAAAAAGGAGGACTGCAAATGGTTGAAGGAATGCTCTATGCGTTGCGTGTCCAAGGGCCACAATGCCCCAATATTGCGACCCAAGAGCCGTATGCGGTATATAGAGAAAGAAAGGGGGACAAGTATGGCTATCTTTTAGTTTAATTTTTTTGCCATCTTTTTTCCCTCGCGGTTTGTAGGATATAGGCACTTCATGGATTGTGTATTGAGCGTTTAAAGCTTTGCCAGTAAATTCAGCGCAAAATTCAAATCCAGCGCATGTGAGGTGGATAGATTCGAGAACTTTTTTAGTAAACATTTTATAACATGTTGCCTGGTCCGTGAGATGCGTCTTGTAAAGAAAATTTGTCCACCATGTCACTAGTTTGCCGCCAAGATAAAAGATGGACGATTCATATTGTTTTGTATCAACCATGCCCAATGCACGAGAGCCGAAGGCGATTTCATGCGGTCCATCCAGAAGCACCTGAAGTAAAGGGACGATATCTTTTGGATTGTATTCTAAGTCAGCATCTTGAATGATAAAGAAATCGCCATGGGCTGCACGCAGTCCACTTCTAATCGCCGCTCCTTTTCCTTGATTTTTTATATGGGGAATGACCGTGTGTGTCTGTGCTATGTCTTGTTTTAATAGCTCCAGTGTTCCATCAGTTGATCCATCATCCACGATGATGATTTCTTTTTTTGCTAGTGGGAAGTCAACTTCTTCCACACGGCGTATAAGTTCTTTAATGGTTTTTTTTCGTTGAATACCGGTATGATGATTGAAAGTAATTGCATACGAAATATTCGCTTAACGTATTTTGATAACAACTGCATGTCCATTCAGATTGTGGATGATAATCCGGTCATTTTTTTCATATTCCTCATGAACAAGTTTTCTTACACCATCACAAGAAGGGAAGCCAAAGTCGTCGTATACAAGTATTCCTCCCACTACTAATTTATCCCATATCCACGTGGTTATATCCTTCGCGGAAGTATAGACATCAACATCAATGTGGCAAAATTTTATTTTTTGTTCCTGTATGGCGTGGCCTGTTTCTTCTGGGAATATACCTTGGAGAATCCGAACACTGTCTATAAGACCAAGACCGCTGAGAAGTTGTTGGACGATCTGTCCAGAGGTATTTTTCCATTCGCCCCCCTTGTAATATGTATCATGCGCGCTTGTTTTTACAACACCCTGAAACGTATCGCACAAGTAGACAGGATTTTTGTCGCCCATCTCTTTTGTTCTCTGCGCGATAATCGCTCCGGTACCACCACGCCATACGCCAACCTCTATCAGCGCACCGTCAAGTTTTTTTGTCTGCTGAACGAGCTGCCATAATTCGTAACATCGATAGATATCAACTAATGTGAATGATTTTATTTTTTGGTAGCATGAAAGAAAAGAAACATCTGTGCGCCACGGAGCATAGGTCGCACGGGGGAGCACTGCTTCGTGGCCTTCTCTCATGATGCGTTTCATCACTATAGGAAGAGCCAACCCCCGACAGAGCGTGATAGCAAGATTTTTGAAAAGAATGAAAAAATACATAGGTGTTACTTTTGAGCGATAACAAGCGCTTGGCCGGCATAGTACCGAATAGGTAATTTGTCTATTCGCAACATGTTGCAAAGAAACACGCCAATTTTTGATATTGTTTTATTGTAATCCGCAAATCGTTCAAAAAGATAACCGAGTGCAAGCGTTTGCCAGTGCATTTGTATTTTTTTTACTGTAAATCCTTGTTGCTCCAGAAGTTTTTTTATCGTGGAACGATTGAAGTAATAAATATGCACCGGTGAAAGAAACCACCATTTTTGCCCACTCCACCTCGCAAGACGAGAACCAAAATCAGGAAAATTGAGGAAAATAAACCCGTGAGGTTTTAACAGGCGATATGATTCTCGAATGTATGCACTGGGATCAGACACGTGCTCCAGCACATCCCAGAAAGTAACAACGTCAAATGATTCTTGCGCAAGGCCGGAGTCAAGGAAATTTTTTGATTGTATGTCGACCCCGTAGGTAGCGCGACCGAATTCCGCGAGTCCTTTGTTTGGTTCGATTCCTTTGACATTCCAGTCGGCATCTTTCGCGACTTTAAGAAAAAATCCCGCCGCGCATCCAATGTCAATAAGCGTCCCTTTTGCGGGGACGTATCGTTGGATTAGCCGGAGGGTACGTTTAAACGTGTTGATTCGCTCTTCGGCTTGGGTTGCATATTTTGTATCAACCGCTTCGCTGTATCCTTGCCAGATATATTCTTGTTTCATTCGAGGGTTGGCATATGCAAGCCCACATACGTTACACTGAACAATTTGGTCATTTCCCTTTGCATGGTCTGCGGGAGCGAATCTTTTTGTTATTTCGAGAGAGAGATCCTCGGGAAGTGTCGCTGGATAAATAACTTTTGTGTCCGTACCATGGCAGATATTGCAAGGATTTTCTTTAAATGCTGGATGCATACGGTATGTACGTAAAAATTAGGAATAAGGATTATTTTGGATGCAAAAATATATATCTGTTGTTTTCGAATAGGATAGAGGTTTTCAAGGTCGTAATTTCAGGCCACGATAGTTTATCGATAAGTATACTCCCATTTTGATTTTTTGCAATCGTGAGAAGAGTCACTATATCATGTTGTGCGTATGCCTCCTGTTGCTCGCGGAGACGGCGGTACCATTCAATAAAATTTTTTGGTGAACGGTAGAGGTATACCATGCCATCTTTCCATGACACAAAGATTTTTCTTTCAGTGCAGAGACGAAAGTTGAAATCTTCTGTGATGAGAAGGAGAGACGGGTCTGTGTTTATTTTAATCCATTCGCATGTTTCTTGAAAATTTGGATTCGTAACTGAAAATTCAGTAAGAGGATAGATTTTTTTAATGAGATCATATAACAGAAAAAAATTTGTTAAAGTTAGGAGTGTTATACTGATGACAATATATATACTGCTTTTTTTGAAAGAAATTTTTGTATGATGTCTGATATATAGTAAGAATAGGGCAAATCCAATATATAAATTAAGATAGGCAAACCGTGAGGTGGCAAATTGTTCAAATATAAGAAGTCTCGTGTGGAATAGTGCGCTTATGATATCTTGTATCAGTGGCATTCCAAATGTGATGATGCCCACAGACAGGAGGTTTATGTTACTGAAGTGCAAAAGTTTTTGGTGTTCAGAAGACAGCGTGTGTATTTTTTTGTTGATGAAGATGTAGATCGCAAAGAGCAGGGCGCTGTCAAGAAGTATCGACCGGGTATATGTATAGAGGCTACCGGGATAGAAGGTATAGGAAAAACGGTACCGAAGTGCTTCGTTAAATTCTGGGATAAGCATCGGATCAAGTGGGTCTATGTTTAGCCCTATTGTAAGATTTGGAAGAATATAATACAGCGTGCCAAGCAAGAAAGCGATTCCATACAAGACGCATTGGCGCCATGTTTTCCATGCGAAATGATTTGTGATAAGTAGTGTAAGGAACGAGATTGCAACCAGATAAAAAGATTGAGTTGGATACAGGCTGCTGACGATGCCAAAAAGAAGAAATATGGCGGTGAGACGTTTCGGTTCGTGCTGGTAGCGATATAAAAGATAAAAGAAGAGTATAAAAAAAGGTTGGAGAAATGCTCGGTGTGTCGCATGCCCAATGGTAATTATTCCCCAGTACATGGAAGCCATTGCCTTGCGAGGCAGTAATGATACCAAGGGTACGATGATGGAAATCCATTCTTTTTGGATGAGTTTTTTCAGAATAACGTAGAAAGATGTAAGATACAAAAAAATTAATACTGGCAAAATCGAACGATATACCCAGATGGGATCCTGAAAAAATTGACGAAGATAGTTAGTGAACACAAATGGGATATATGAGTCCAACGCAGGAACACGGTAGTCCGAATAATTTATTTCTGTTTTACCAAGATACACTAGTTGGAAAAACATTTGATCGGAGGAGAGGTATTTATCAAAATAAATACTGCGAATAAAAAGCAAGATACTTATAAAAAGAAAAATAATAAGAGCACGTGATGTTGGGCGCATGCGGTAGAAAAGAGACTTAAATGTTTTTATATATTCGTCGATCATAATATGGCTACACACGGGCAGCGGATGTAAGGACTTCGATGTATTGATCCAGCATGCGGTTGAATGAAAATTCACGTTCTACGTGATTGCGCGCATGATTTCCCATTTTTTTATGATGATTCATCATATACTCAATATTTGATGCAAATGTCTTTATATCAATTGGATGGAGATGCCAAAAGTTGTCATGATGATGAGGAACTAAGAGGCCATCACGACCATGTTCTACAAGCTCTGGCATCGCTCCCATAGCTATTCCACAAATAGGTACGCCGGATGACATGGATTCTAATACACTATTTGGGCATGGTGGATTGATGGAAGAAAAAAGGAAAACGTGGCTTGATCTGAGATGGTTGGGGAGCTCTGATCTGGTGACAGGGCCAATAAATTTTGTGTATGGTCGTTGAAGATCAAGAAAGGACTTTTTTGCTTCACTAAGAAAATTTCCAGCCACGAGAAAAATAAAATCCTTCCGCCGTTCCCACAGTATGTCCAATGCTTTGATTATTGGTTCGATCATGTCTTTTCTTCTAAACACACTTGCGGTGAATAGGATTTTTTTATGTTCCTGGGGTACTTCATGAGCTTCAGCCGGTGAAAATTGTAAGCAATCCACGCCGTTATAAATAACAGAGAAATGTTTGGCGCGACTCTTTCCTAAGAAGCGTTCACAACAAAATTTCGAGTATTTACTTTGATAAATCACCACATCTGCAAGCCAATTATGTATCATTTTCATTTTGGCGTTGAGGAGGAAGTATGGCACGCCATGGAGGCTGTAATAATAAACGCCATCGAGTCGCTGTATGATTGGGATTCTTTGTTTTTTTGCTTGGATGGCGTCTGTTATATTATTTCCTGTGATTGTGAAGAAAACATCATATGGTTGGTTTGGGTCCGAGATGACAGTAATGCCTCGAGATCGGAGCCCACGTGTGAACTGTTCTGCAAAGGTACGCGTTCCGCCGATTGAGATTTTTGGTTTAAATGGAAAACACACACGTAACATAAAATATTATATTATATTTTACAAAGAAAGATTTTTCATGCGTTCTTTCAAAAGTTATTTTTTTTTTAGATATTTTTTTATCATGTCTGGAATCAAAATCAAACTCAGCAGTCCGAGCATATACAAGTAATGTTTCGCATTTTTTTTGGACATATATTTCCATTGTGTTTTCATCCCTTGCCACATTTGCTGTCTTTGTTTGCGATACCCCAGAGAAAGGCTGATATGATTGGTATGAATGGTTCTCACGCAGAGATGGTCGCTCAGGTTGGCGCCCTTTGAAAGGCGAAGGATTCGAAACCATAACTCATAATCTTGGCCATATCGAATAGTTTCGTCATATCCGCCGGCCTTCGTATAGATTTTTTTTCGAATAAGCACACAACTGTGGGCGAATGGGTTTTTTTTGATAAGTGTTTTTTGGATATCGTTATTATCAATCGGGAGGCGGCTCTTTTTTTCTTTCCCAGAGGGGAGAAAGGTGTTGATATAATTGCAACCTATGATGCCATAATCCTGGTGATGTTCTAAAAAATCAATTTGTTTTTCCAGTTTGGCGGGAAGAAATTCGTCTCCCGCATCAAGACGCGCCAAGTACGAACCAGTGGCAACCGCCGCGGCTTTTATGAGCGATTTGGTCAGCCCCATATTTTGATCATTTTTGAGGAGGGTCGTTTTTTGTGGAAATTGTTTTTGAAATTGGGCGAGGACGTCATAGGTTCTGTCACATGATCCATCGTCAACCGCAACTACATGCCAGTCGGTGTAGGTTTGGTGTGCGATACTCGCGAGTGTTTGGGGGAGATCGTTTTCCCCGTTATACACGCCAAGGAGAATGCTTATCATAGGAGGTTTTACAATGGGAGGCGCGCTATCGTCGGATGTCTGATGTCCCAAAAAGGGTGTCATGCTGAAAAAAATGGCGCGCGTATTCTGCTTCAGGAGGAGAGAGATCATCACCAATGCCTTGTTTCAGCGCTCGGTGTATTGCCTGTTGGTATGTATGCTGTGTCCAATTCGGGTAGACTCTCACATAATAAAATTGGGAAATCATAACGATGACAATAACCATGACAGAGAGGAGAAATTTTGTTCCCATCGGCTTGAGCACGCGTTGTATTGCGGGCCAATAGAGAGAAAGCGACAGCGGAAGTAAAAATAATGAAATGGACATAAGCCGGCCAACATGAAGATTGTAGATTGGGGTATATAAAAAATAATCGAAATTAACCCGGAGAAGCATATACCGGAGCAAGGCTAATGCGAATGGGATAAAAATCATGGCGTGGAGTATCTTTTCTTTTGTGGTAAAACGCCAGTTCTTTTCTTTCAGTGTTTGGAGTGAAAGAATCACGAGGAACATGATGACGCCAATATAGAGAGAAAATCCATCAACGTGTTTACTGGGATTGTTGGAAAAAATATAGTTGATAAAGCTCGTTTCTTCAAAAGACGTTTGGATGGCTTGTTTGGCAAGAGGACGCACATTGGTTGCATAAGGGCCGCCTTGGTGGGATGTCAGAAAAAAAAGTGTGAGGACAGACGCGATGAGGAAGGCGCCCATCTGTTTTGTGTGGAGTTTTTGAATATATCGATAGGAAAGAAGCAAGAGAAGAACCCCAACGCCAAGAAGGATAAGTATCTTGAAGAGCGTCTCTGGATGCACCAGATAATCGCCAAACAAGAGATACCCCAGCGGCGGTCGTAAAAAAGGAAGATACAGCGCCATACTGCATGCCCCTAGTAAGAGGATTTTCCATTTTGGAAATGCCAATTCTAAGACCAACATCATAAACGCAAGCGGAAGCCAGATGGCCAAGCTACTATTCAGCAATACACCGAATAGGAGGATGGCGGCCATTTGCGTTTTTATCGTTGGCTCAAAAAAAAGAATGACAAAGAGAAAAAGAGAGAAAAAAATATAAATCAAATGTTGATCCGCATGGCCAAAAAAAGGAAAGAGGAGAAGCGGATTTAATAGAATAAGCAGTGCCGCGAAAATACCATATCGAGGAGCGAGCCGTCTCACAAAGACAAAAGCCACCAAGAGGGCAAGCGGCAACATCAGCAGGTTCAGAATACTGAACCCATAAAATGCCGTATCGCCGACGAGACCGGTTATAATATTGACATACGAAATGACGTAATGATATAACGTCGAGTGTGAGAGAGTAAACGGCGGCGCATCCTGAAAGTTGGGAAAATTCGTGAGAAAATAGACAATGCGACGATGTATGAGGTCTCCGGTCGCGGGGAGCTGGTCCTGCGCGATTTGGCTGTACAGTTGAGGAATAATAAACAAAAGAGATGCCGTTGCGAGAATCAGTATTTCCACAATAATCATCTTTTTTTTATGCCCAATGTCCATCATCATACGCATGCTTAGGATATTACTCCTCGGTAGAGCGATTCATATTGGGGCACCACTCGCGCGTGGCTAAACGTGGTGAGAATGGCATGGCGTGCGCCTTCGCCCAAGGTGCGTTGCAACTCTGGATGGTCAAAAAGTTCATTGACATACGCGGTAAATTCATCGGGAGTATTTGCAATGAGACCGGTTTCTTTGTGGGTGACGAGTTCTGTCATGGCGCCTACGTTATTGGCGACAACGGGGAGGCCATACGACATGGCTTCAAGGACCGCAATCGGCGTATTGTCGTGTTTGGACCAGTATAAAAAGATGTCTGACTGTTCAAAAAATGGTTTTGGATCGGTAAAACCGTAAAACGTTACAGGGAGTCCACATCGTCGCGATTCTCTTTTTATTTCATTCAAATATACACCGCCGCCGAGGATGGCAATAGAAATCGGATGTTTTTTGATCTTTGTTTTTGAGAGTGCGTCGAGAAGAGTGAGTACCCCTCGTGATTTTTGAGGAAAACAAAATTTTGTGACGATAAGTATGCGGATTGTGTGTTCGTCGGTCCTCTGTCTGACAGGCATCTGCGGCAGGTCAGCGGAGGGAGGAATGACAAGCGCGTTCGGGAGACGGAGCGTTTCTTTGAGAAAGTGGCTTGAAACCGTGACAATGTCGGCCATTCGTATGGACCGCGGGTACATTCTTGCCCAATAATAATATTCAATCATAAAATTTCCACGAAGCGTGAGAATCAGCGGTTTCTTCCAGAGCCGGTAGGTGATCGGTACAGATGTGTGGACCACGTCAGCCGGCTCATAGAATGGCGTCATGATCATGCGCGGCAGTGTGCGGGTATGGGTTGCAGACCATTCATCTCGTATATTCAATTCTTTCGCAAGGAGGCGGCCCCACATTTGAGGTCCGCCAGGCCGTATTGGTGTGATAATGTGTATTTTTTTTCTCATACATGTTTTTTGCATGGCGCTGTCCGCATGATTAGGATGAAAAAAATTGACGATGCCATAATTCAAGCGTCAAGAGCGCCCATATTTTTTTTCCTTCTTTTTTTCCTCTGAGATGGTTTTCCCAAAGGTGCGGTATCAAGTCTCTCCCAAGAATTTCCTTTGTAAACGCGTGATCATCGGAGAGTATTTCCTGCGCATAATCGCAGAGAGAGGTTCGGAGCCAATGGTTGATTGGAATGCTGAATCCTCGTTTTTTACGGTACATAAGTTCTTTCGGTACAAACGGTTCAAGGGCTTTTTTGAATATATATTTATTTTCTTTTTTGGTTACTTTGAGATTCGCAGGAATCATGGTGGTCATTTCCATGAATTCATGATCGAGGAGCGGCGAACGTCCTTCAAGAGATACACTCATTGTTGCAATATCCACTTTTGTCAATAAGTCATCCTGGAGATACGTGTGAATGTCGGCATACACGGCTTTGTCAATCAAATCCCAATTCGCCGCTTCCGCATAATACCGTTCAAGGATGGTGTGCGTGCTTGCGCCGTGCGGCGGAATAAAGGCGGCATTTTTTTGTTCTTCTTGGATATAGGCGAGCAATTCCGAGTGCGTATAGGCAATTGAAGCGGAGAGGCTCCCTTTGGCATAGGTGAGTCCATAGGTCAAAAGCGACGAAGTTGAAAAGAGACGCGCAAGGAGCGCGGTGAGACGGTGATTAACTTTACGAAAGAGCCAAGGTGTTTTTTGGTAGAGTGATGCATAAAAAAGCACCCGATACCACGGGTAGCCGGCAAAATTTTCATCGCCGCCATCGCCGTTTAGAGCAACGGTCGCGTGCGTCCGAGTTATTTTTGAGATGTAGTATGTCGGAATGGCCGATGAATCGGCATACGGTTCTTCATAATGATACACGAGATGGGGCAAGACCGTCATCGCGTCCGGTTCCACGATGAATTCTTGGTGCTCCGTGCCGTATCGTGTGGCCATCATTCTTGCGTAGGGCAGTTCATTGAACGATTTTTCCGTAAATCCAATAGAAAAGGTTTTCACCGGGCGCGGGCTGTTTTTGGCCATAAATGCCACAACACCGCTTGAATCCACGCCGCCCGAGAGAAACGCGCCAAGCGGCACGTCGGCAATCATGCGTAATTTGACGCACTCATCCAATTTATCAATGATGCGCTCTTTCCATTCTTCTTCCGGAAGGTTGAGTTTTTTTGAATAGTCCAAATTCCAATATTGGATCGGTTCGGAAATGATGGGTTTGTCATGCGCAAGGTCAACCGTCAGATAATGCGCCGCCGGCAATTTGTAAATTCGAGCAAATCCTGTAAGTGGATGGGGAACGTACTGGAGAGTGAGGTAATGATAGATGGCTTCATAATCAACCTCACGAGGGACGCCGGGTTCTCCCAAAAATGCCTTGAGTTCCGACGCAAAGACCATGGTGTCCGGGCCGATATAGTATTTCAGCGGTTTTTTGCCAAGTCGGTCTCGCGCGAGAAATACTATTTGTTTTTGTTCATCCCAAATGGCAAAGGCAAACATGCCTCGTAAAAACGAAACGCACCGTTCGCCATACTCTTGCCATAAGTAAATAATGACTTCGGTGTCTGTGCGGGATTGAAATTGATACCCCTTTTTTTCAAGATCCGCGCGCAAGGATGCAAAATTATAAATTTCGCCATTGAACGTAATCCATACGGTTTTTTCTGGATTTGACATCGGCTGGTGGCCGGCAGGAGAGAGATCCACAATCGAGAGACGCCTATGGCCCAGGCCCACGCGGTGTCTTGGATCAATATATATCCCCTCATCATCAGGTCCACGATGAATAATCCGCTCGTTCATGCGGTGAATTTCTTCTTTGGTTATAGGTGTGGTATGTGTTAAAGCGATTTTACCGGTGATGCCGCACATAAGAATTATGTGTATTGTTTTTTAAATAAGCGGAGATATTCGTGCACAATCGTGTTCCAATTGAATTGTTTTTGTATACGTTGTTTGGCATTTATCCCCAGACGTTTTCGTACGTCTGGATGTTCAATAAGATAGCACAGTTTTTGTTCCAGATCTTCAGGATTGCCCACAGATGCAAAAAGGCCGGTCACGCCGTCTTCAATCAGAATTTGATTTCCTCCTTTTTTATCCATCGTAATACACGCACACCCTGCGGCCATTGCTTCCATAAGTGAATTGGAAAGTCCTTCTGAAAAAGAGGGGAGAACAAATATATCAATGCCTTTCAAAATAGATGCCACATCATTTCGGACATCAAGAAAATGAATTTGGGCACTTTGATACTCGGTCACAATGTATTCCTTTCCTTTTGTGTTGCCAACCATAAAGAGTTTGACCTGTGGGTAGGAAGGAAGAATTTTTTGGCACGCTTGGAGAAGAATGTCATATCCTTTCATGGATTCCAGTCTACCGACGAATCCAATATGGATGTCAGCAAGTCGTTTTTTTTCGACATCCGAAGCGCATGACACGGATTCTAATTCATCCATATTGACCCCATTATGGATGACCTGAAAATTGAGATGAAAGCGCTGTGCTATCGGTGTCATTCCCTCATGGAAAAGAATGACGAGGTCGGACATCCAAAGAAGAGGGATGCCAATGAGCCGGAGGTAGACCCACATGATAGGACGAATCCATGGCGTTCTCGATTTCCAATCGATAGAAGGAAACGCGTCAATTTGCGTATAGACACGCTTCCCCATTATTTTGAGCAAAGGGATCACAAATGCGTTAAAAAACATGAATTTATTCACCAAAAATACATCCGGCTTTTCTTTTTGTATAATATGGATTGTGTGCCAGAATATGGAGAAAGGGATCATGTAATTGATAGGGTCCTTCAGATATACATTTTTGAGGCGATAGATTTCAAGGTTTTTTTCTGGGTGTTCATAGAATGGGGGGTCCCCGGCGGCAAGAACAATAACATGGGCATGCCGAGAAAGATTGGTTGCCGTTTTGTATGCGCTCATCATGGCCTGAACACGATTATTTTTGGAAATAGCAAACGTTGGCGCAATGAGAAGAATTTTTAGCATAATTATTTTTTGAGCATAACCACAAAGCCAGCGCCATAGGAAAAAATTGAACAGTTGCTCAACTGTTTTTGGAACGGGGCGAGCATGCGGCGCAGTTTCAGCGGAGTATAAAAATATGCTCGTGTGTGACGCCACAAAAGATACGGCAGGCGAAGCGGAGTATGGTAATTTAATAGTGAGGGTATATCAAAAACGATAATTCCTTTTTCTGGAACAAGAGAAAGCATTTTTTGGATGAAATCCGAAGGATTTTTAAAGTATTCGAGTACGCCAAGCGCAACACACGCGTCAACCTCTGGCATTGTGTCTTTCATAAAATCCGCAATATGAAAATCAATCTGTACCCCCGTCTCTTTTGCTTTTTTTTTCGCGATTTCAATCATGGTATGAGAAAAGTCAATACCAATCACCTGATGATGAGACATCGCGAGCGGGATCGCCAATACGCCTGATCCGCATCCAATGTCAAGGATGGAATGGATGTGAACATGGTTCAGTGCTTGAAAACTAAGGTTTAGACGTTTTTGAATTGCTGGCTTCCGAAGAAATGCATTTGTAATCCGTTGAAATGCATTTTTTGGTTTTTCATAATACGAATCAAAATCATCTGCAATTCTATTAAAGTATTCTGCAACATGTGTATGATGGTTTGAGCTATGCATAGCGTATAATATTATTGAGCGTGAGACTTGCAATAAGCAGACAACGGTATTGTTTCTCCGTTCGAGGAGTGTTTCATCATTTTTAATAATGACTCAAGTGCTTCTCTAGTCCAAGCTCCTGTTTTTCGGTGCATATAAAATGGCATTCCTCGGAGTTTTGGAATTGTGAGTGAGAGTTCCCAGGGATGGAGATAAAATATGGCGTACCCCAATTGTTCCATACATATATTAAGCAAATGGCGTGTCCAGAAGAACCCTAAATTTCGAAAGTAATAGCCGCCCAACCCGGGGAGACGAAATGTGGGATGAACACTGAGCGGGAATTCCGTGAATGTACTTTGCGCGCTTTCGCTCTCGAGCGTATTGCCGATTTTGTATGGCACACGCGGCGCTCGGGGCACGCCATACCAGCCAGGAATCCGCAAAGATGGAACAACTGAAGAATCATACAAGAAATGAGCCGTTTTGAGAACACGCAATGCTTGTTCGTTTATGGAAAAGTATGGCGCCCGATAGCCGTATAGCGTTATGCCAAAGCGCTGTTGAAACAATTGTTGTGCCTGGCGCACCATTGACGCAAATGCATCAGAGGTTACGTGGTTCAAGTGTTCATGAGTCATCCCATGAAGTGCAATTTCGTGTCCTTTTTCCAAGAGCATATGGACTAGTTCAGGATGGCGTTTTGCAATGGTGGTAATAAAAAAAAATGTTCCGCGTATATTATATTTGTTGAGAAGGTGGATAAGCCATGTCATTGTTTCCACAGTATCACTGGAATTTTCATAGACGGCGTTTTTGTCGAGAGAAAGAATTTTTGTCGAGGCAAACCATTCTTCGACATCAACCGTGAAAAAAAAATTGTTTTTTTTCATATATGCTGTATCGTCCAAGTATAGTTTTTATTTTTTCGTTATGTCTTTCATGGTCAGCTCCCGAACCAAGCGTTCGAGTTTGTCGCACTGTCTCCGGTTCATGACATAATTGTGAAACGAAAGCCCGAAAATAATGACAAACGCGATAATCATGATAAGGTCCATGGACCGATTGAGATGCAAATACCCCACGATGGGGCGGACACTCATGGGAAATATCGCAATAAAGAGAAATCCAAACCAGATGAGAAGCCAGAAAATGAGCTCCTTTTTGGTAAAATGTTTTCGTTTATAATACAGATGCGTGAGGTGCAGAGCGCTGAGTCCAATAATCACGCCGAAAAGCTGGATGGTAATCATAGCGTTAATTTCCAAATGAATATTTTTCCAAGAAGCGTCAGGCCGTCAATGATGGTCATGCCTTTGTATGAATCATGATAAATGGTGTCAATAAAAATTTCTTTATAGCGGAGGTTGTTTTTTCCAACCCGCGCGGTGATTTCCGCATCCGCATGATAATTGTTTGAGTTCCATTGCAAAAGAGCATAGACTCGAGTGCGAAAGGCGCGGTATCCGCATTGCATATCAAGAATATTGACATGAAAAAGACGTTTCATGCTTATTTCAAGCATTTTCGTCCCCAGCCTTCGGACAAACGGCATGGAGTTCAAATCGTTGCGTGAACCAAAAACAATATCTGTCTGTTCGTCCAACGCGGCAAGGAATTCAGGGATATGTTTGGGGTCATGCTGGCCGTCTCCGTCAAGCAAAATAATGATTTCCGCTTGAAGAGACAGAGCGGCGTCGCAACCTGTTTTGATGGCTCCGGCTTTCCCCAGATTGATTGGATGCCGAAGCACGGTGGCGCCGGCTCTTTTCGCCAGCTCCCGCGTCGCATCGGCTGATGCGTCGTCAATCACGAGCACATCCGGGACATATTTTTTTACTTCGCTCACAATCTCTGCGATGTGTTTTGCTTCGTTATATGCCGGAATAACCGCAATCGTTTTCATACGGCATCGGTTTGTGTCTTCCATGCGATGTATCGGTCAATGCCTTCCCAGATGGAAATTTTAGGGGAAAAGCCAAGGTGTTTCGCTTTTTCAATGTTGGCGACAAAATTGGAAACTTCGCCCGGGCGCGCGGGGCCGTGTATGATTGGCGCGTTGAGCTTTTTTCCGATATAGGTGGCAATATCTTTGATCGAGGTTGCAGAGCCGGTCCCAAAATTGATTACCTGTCCTTTGAGGTTTGGCGTGCGCAACACGAGAACATAGGCGTCAATAAGATCGCTGATATAAATATAATCCCGTTTTTGTTCGCCGTCTCCATAGATGGTGAGCGGTTCTCCTTCAAGCGCGCGTGAAACCAAAATAGGAATAAGCGCGCCGCCGGGTCCGTCTTTCTGGCGTTCGCCAAATACATTGAATGGGCGGACGATTGCGATGTCCATGTCGTACGTCTTCACATAGGCAAAACACAGCCGGTCCACTGCGGCTTTGGACGCGGCATACGGGCTGAAAGGGCGGAGTTCATACGTTTCATCCATGCTTGCGTCGCCCTCTTTCATGGCGCCATATACTTCGCAACTGCTGCCGTGGATGAGCCGTTTGCCATATTTTCTCGCCGCTTCAAGAACGTTCAGCGTTCCCATCACGTTGACCTCTACTGTCGCCCTTGGATTTTTGATGGATTCATCAACATGGATATGGGCGGCCAAGTGAATAACCGTATCGCAATTGCGAACCGTTTTTTCCACAATTTCTTGGTCCGTAATGCTTCCGCGGATCCATGTGACCGGTCCGCCGATTGCCGCGATATTTTTTTCCGCGCGCTCCGAATCGGTGCCGAGAATGGTGACATGGTGGCCTTCGTGTATAAGACGCTCCGCAAGGTGGCTCCCCTGGAAGCCGGCTCCGCCGGTAATCAGTATGGACATACAATAAGATAGGAATCAATTACTCGTATGTATCTATGGTCAGGGATTTTTTTTCTTGCTATACTCGTTTCGATGTTATAGCCGGGATATGTTGAAAAAATCCATTTTTTCTTTGATACAATATGTATTCTATGCCTCGTTTTTTCTCTATGTAGTGTTGATTTTTATTGGTTTTTTTCATGAAAAATTTTTTCAGCTCTCTCGCGTGTTTGTCCCTGTTTTCTTCAGTTGGTGTATCGCCTGGGGGCTTTTTTTGATATTTTTTTCTTTTGTGTATCCCCCCCAATCAGGAGATGCCCGAACGGAAAAGCAAACCGAGTATACTAAAAAAAATCTCTCTTGCCAAGAGAAGAGAGAACACCGGGCAAAATGGGAGGGGGGGTACGTGCTCGGCATGGGGCTGTTCACCGGGCTTATGGTCTATTTGATAATAGATCAAGCGGGGTGGATTCGCTGGATGTATAGTGTTGGCGCCACGATTCTTGCCATTCTTTTATCACTCTTTTTTTTCGAGGAAGACGCATCTCCATAGCGCCATGCATATGAAACAGAAGATTGGTTTGGTTATTATTCTTTTATCCGTGTTGGTCGTTTTTTCGCTTTGGTTGGGTATTATGGCAACCGGGGTTGTGAAAGGTTTTCGTATTGTTTTCGGCCTCATATATATAACTGTTCTCCCGGGGCTTGTGTTGAGTTATATTCTGTTCCCCGGATCAGAAAAAAAAATTGACATGCTCGAACGGTTGGTGCTTTCTATCGGATTGTCGTTTGCAATTGTGCCGTTGATTATTTTTTCTGCGAATTATTTGGGGCTTCCCGTGAGTCCGCTCTCTATTTTTTTCTGTGTTGGGGGCAGTACTATGGCGGGGGTACTCTTTCTTATTGCCCGGCGATGGTGGGCTCACCTTAAAAAGGCAAAGACGTGAGGAAGCAACCTCGCACTCTTTCAGTTTTTTTATGTTGTTTTCTCGGCTGGAGCCAAAAAAATCAATGTTTTTTGTCCGTTCTCTCCCATTTTTTCTGTATGGAGCATTGGCATTTTTGGTCATCGCTCCGTGGCTACGTCCGGGGGATATTTTTCTTTTGGATTGGACAACGCCGATCGTTGCCGAACGGCCCGGATTGTTTTTTCCGCATCTTGGCGTGTGGTTTTTTTATATATTTCATTCGGGCTTTGGGCTTCCTCTTTGGCTCTTGGAAAAAGTATATTTTGCCGGCATTCTTTTTTTGGGCGCATACGGCATGCACCGATTTGTCCGTTTTTCTTTGCCGGCAAAATTGTTTGCAGGGTTCTTTTATGGATGGAATGCGTTTGTCTACGCGCGATTTTTCTTCGGGCAAATGAATTTTTTGCTCGCCTACGCATTGCTTCCTTTTCTCGTTTCCGCATTCGTCGATTTTTTGGAACATCCCCGATGGCGTTCCGGAGGAAGACTGCTTGTGTGGAGCGCACTTGTCCTTGGCGCAAGCATTCATATTTTTCCGCTGGTTGTTTTGCTTGTTGGCATGTTGTCCTGTTCTTTTTTTTGCATGCGGCAGAATAGACACATGGTCATGGCGCACGGAAAAAAATATCTAGGGCGCTATCTGATTGTTTTGTGCGCTGTTATTTTTCTTGTTTGGGCCGGAGCGATAGTTCGCTACGGGCGTGTGGAGCAAACGCTCGCACATATCACCTGGAATGATTTTATTGAATTTGGAACAGAAGTTCCGTCTTATGGCAATTTAGGATCTTCCATATCTACCATTTTTTCTTTGCATGGTTTTTGGGGCGAGCGCGACTTCCGATATCTCTTGCCGCGGAATGTCGTTCCCGGATGGACTGTGTGGCATCTTCTGCTGTTGGCGTTGTGTTTTGTACCTATTTTTATATTTTTAAGAAGATGTCTCCGTTGTCTCCGTTTTGGTTCGATAAAAACAAGCAAAGAACCGTCCCCGATAGCGCGTATATGGCTGGTCGGAGCGTTTTTTTTCCTTATGCTCGTAAGTACGATATTGGCGCTCGGTATCGGCCACCCAGCGAGCGGACGTATGACGTACTGGCTTTTTACGCATATTCCGTTTTATGAAGGACTGCGCGACACCCAAAAATGGCAGGCGCTTTTGGCGCTTTCTCTCGCGTATGTGGGAAGCGCAGGCATCGAGATTATTTTTCCATTTTTTCAGCGTCATCCGCCAAATGATGCCATGGTTTTAGCCGTGGAGTCGGTTGGTCGGCGGATTCCGCCCCACCGGGCGGTGACAACTGGTACCACCCCGCTCTGCGGGGTGGGGCTCCATTTTTTTCGATTTTTTCTTGTTTTTTTGCCATTTTTTTTGATGCCCCTCATGTTTTTTGGGTTTGGCGGCCAAATAAGCGCCTCGGTTTATCCTAAGGGTTGGTATGCGGCGCGTGACATTTTGGTAAAGGATGAATCGTCATATCGTGTTCTTTTTTTGCCATGGCACCGGTATCTCCCCTTGAGTTTCACCGAGTATCGCGTCGTTGGAAATCCGGCGGGTGTTTTTTTTGGCAAAAAAGTGATTGCCGGCGATAATATTGAAAAGGGGAGCATCTATACCACCAGCCTGCGGCCAGAATCAAAAGAGATTGAGTGGGCCATTGTCCGCGAACAGATTCCGCACGGCGACGTTGCGTTTTTTCTCGATGGCATGGGTGTCAAATACGTTATTCTTGCCTTGGAATATGATTTTTCTCAATATCTCTGGCTGATTCAAGAAGAATCATTTGAGGCGGTGTACCAAGATGATCAAGTGGCGGTATTTTTGAATAGAGAATTTTCTGGTAAAAATTCTTGAGAGAAATGAAAGAGATGTGTTTACTTTCTTTTCTTTTTATGCTAATTTATGGATAGTATACATGTGGCATATATTTTTTATCGCATATATTACTTTATTTTTTTTATATGAGTTCTTCTGAACCTGCAAAAAAAAAGAGTGGAAAATTATTGATTGGTGTAGGCGTGATTTTTCTTTTGGCTGTCGGGGCGGGGCTTTTTTTCTTTTTTTCATCTTCTCCTGTCGGCGGCAACAAAGAAAAGCAGACAATGTCCTCGATTGCTGACCGCATTGTGTCGGTCGAGGCTCTCACCAAAGACAATAGTAATTTTTCTTTGGACAGTAGCATCTACCCGCCGAACGCAGTTCAGCCAATTAGTTATTTTGAAGAGGGAGAAAATCAAAAATGGCAGGGCCAGGCGCTGTACGATACAAATGTCGTGTTTGAAGGGGAGCGCAGTTTGGGGCTCGTCAGCGTGGATCGGAATGAGGCGCTTGCCTATTTCAAAAAGGATATCGATTTGTCGCAGATGAATTATGTCGCCTTTATGATGCATATTTCGGATTTTTCCGCGTTTGAATCCATGGAGCTTGCGTTTGGAGATGTCGAGTTGCAAAATTATTATGCATACAGTTTTTCGAACCTTCAAAATGGATGGAATTTTGTCAAAATTCCCAGAGATCAGTTTGTTCCGTTTATTGCGTCCGATGCGTCGTTTGACTGGACCAAAATACAGCGCACCCAATTTACCCTGCTTTCCCGTTTTGATTCGGTTTTTACGGTGCGGCTTGATCGGTTGAATGTGGTCAATATGCCGGATGAATTTGGAAAAGATTGGAAAGTGCCGGGCGGCGATAAAGAGCAATTTTTTAATTTGTATCTGCATAATGGCAAGATGCGTCTTTCAGCGCGAAATACTGGTCTGAACAGAGCCATTTTGGGCAATCTGAAAAATGAAAATGATTTTGTTTATTCGGCCACAGTTTCCCCACAATCGGCAAGCCGGAGCGGTTTGTTTGTGCGTGGCAATTATACCAACGGGTATGGGTATTATTTTTTGGTTGGCGGCGTCGGGGATAACCAATGGCAGATATTAAAATTCAATCCTGCCGGATGGGACACGCTCGCAAGCGGAACATTGGGCAACAATACGATTCAAGACGACAAGGATTATATTGTGCGCGTGGAAGCCAAAGGGCCGCAAATGCGGTTTCTTCTGTCACTCAACGGAACAGAATATATTGATATCCAGGAAATTAAAGATAGTGAGTTTCGATCGGGCGGTTTGGGAATTACCGTTATTGACGGCAATGGATGGACGGTCTTTGACGACTTTTTTGTTAAAGAACTCTAGCGTGCGTTCATTGGTATTGTTTTCTTTTTTTCTGGTTTGCCATGAAAACATCTCTTTTTGTGTATTGGAAAAAAATATGGGGTGTCTATCTTTCCGTGGTCAGCCGCGTTCATGCCGACCTCAAAGAAGATACTCTAAAAACGCTCATCAGTTTTTTGCTTTTCCTTCTCATATATTTTTTGTTTGATGATCCGCTCACGTCGGCGGTGGTCGTTCTTGGGATAGCCGCGCTTTTTTTTCGATGGAGCGGAAAAATATTTCTTCATGTTGGTTTTTTTTTCCTTGCCGGCGCGCTTTTCTTTTTGCTGATTCGAGATCCCTATTGGGGGAATGCCATGATTCGCTATGCATATGGCGTTGTGGGAATAGGCCTTGCTGTGATGTGCATTCGTTATGGCATGCGCGCCGCGCGGGAGAAAACGTCAGAGGAGAATTTCGCACGCCCAGGCCACCCTTTGTTTTCTCCTCCCGTTCTTATTGCTCTTTTAAGCATTCTCTTTACGATTGTTGGGTTTTATATGTTATTTCATATGATGAGCGCAAAGATCAGAATCCAACAAGGAATGATTGATCGCTTGGCCGGATTTGATATGACCGGCGAAGACCCTGAATTGACTGCTTTGAAAGAACAACTCATGGAAGCCGTTGCGCTGGTCTCTCTCTCGACCAAAGAATATCCGTCGTCTACAATATCTTCTCCGTCGTCGGAGGATATGGATGCAGAGGAGATTTTGCCGCAAGATATTACCATGGATATTTTAAATGGGACGCAGGTCGCTGGAGCGGCGTCAGCTCTCAAGAATGACCTCAGCAAAAAAGGGTATGGAGTTCTCTCGATTGGCAATGAACCGAGTAAAGAGTACGTGGAGACGGTCGTGCAATATCGCGATAGTACAGAAAAAGCGCAAAAAATAAAGGCAGAATTGGATAGTATTTTTTTTGTAATTATAGAACAAAATGCCAATATTCCTCACGATATCCGCATTATTATTGGGGAAAGAAAGGAATCGTAAGGGCAGTTATCCACAGCACGAATTGCCCTATTGTCATAATGAAAAAAAAGTGCTATACTCTGTTTAATATTTGAACTCATAGCGAGTTTCCCCCAAACACCGCTCGCAGATTGATCATACTGTACGCCAGGTATTTGAACCCGGTATGGGTCGCCTCAAGCTTCTCGTACCGTATAACCAATTTGCGATAGGTGTCTTGCCAAGCAAAGGTGCGTTCAATTTTGAAGCGTTGTTGGTAGATTGGTTCATTAAAATCCGCGTACATCTGTTCGAGCTTCTGCTCGTCTTTGGTTCCTCGTCGATTCGGTTTGATGACCGGAATCATGTCATGAGAGCGGATCAACCACTTGTTGTATACTGAATCAAATCCGGAACCAAGTGTCATATACGAGTCTTGCAAATCAAGCCCAATGAGCGACGCGAAATCAGCGAGTCCGTCCACCCCCTCTCGCAGTAATATGGTATCATGTTCATTAACAGGTCTGACGATAAGTGGGGCAATCACGAATCCGTGATTATCCGCTATGGTCAGCTCTTTTAATCCTTTCTGATGTTTGTGCCCGGAGTACCCGATTCCGTAGCCCCTTTTTTGGCCACGGTATTACTGGCATCACCATGCAGAATGGAAAGATCGAGCGTGCTCCTTTCACACAATATTTTCACCGAGGTTTCGAACAGATTCTGGTAACTGCCATTTCGGCTCCACCGATTGTGCCACTTGTATACGTTGGTCCAATGAATTTCATTGTGATACGTTCTGAGTTGGTTCCATTGGATGCCGGTGTGGAGGACGTACAGAATGTAGTTAAAAATCTTGCAGCGAGAAATCTTTTGTTTCGGCCCGCTGCGGCTTCGCGAGAGATATGGATCAATGTAGGTCTTGAAGTCCTTCAATCCCACCTTGACCGGCAATTTACGAATAACGACCTCCTGTGGATAGTTCTTGTTGCGCATACAATTGTGCAAAAATGATAGATAAAAATGTTACCACATTTTACTCTCATTTTAGCACAATTGTGCGTGTAATGCACTATCAACTCTTTCTTTTTATTTTTTATCTTAAATTATTTTTTTAATTCATCCGTTTGTATGCAAAAGCGTTCGTTTGTCTCCTTCTTCGTGCTTTTGGCAATGGTGGTTCCCGGTGTAGCCCTTGCCCAGTACGGTGGAGGCGGGTCTTCATCTGCTCCAGCCCCCACTGTTAGTCCTTCAGAGGGTTCAAAGGAGGCTGAGGTAAAAGTTGTTATCAACAATGGCGCGGCAACTACTGCCACGACCGATGTCACCCTAAAACTCCCAAAAACGAGTGGTGACCAAATGGCCATCTCCAACTATTCGGATTTTAAGGACAGCTCATGGGAGAAGTATGCAGAAACCGCTTCTTGGGTTCTTCAGCCAGGGGCAGGCAGTAAAACAGTATATGTGAAATTTCGAAGCTCTGGAACAGGGAAAACCACAGAAGTCGTGAGTGGGAAAATTATATTGGTTTCTTTGGAAAGCCCCCAAGAGGAAGCAAAAGCAGAGCCGGAAACATCTAAAGATTCTGTTGAAGATGAAGCGACAGACGGATGTGCCCTTACGCCAGGATCAGCATACAAAACATCAAGCTCATATGGAGTCTTTTATGTGACCGATGATTGTACCAAAGTGCCATTCAAGAACCCAACAGTTTTCTATACATATTTCAACTCTTGGAATGAGGTCAAGGTGACCACAAAATTGGGAAGCCTCAAGAACGATCCATTGGACTTTATGCCATTTGGTCCAAAGTTTGATCCAAAATATGGCGCATTGGTAAAAATCGTGAAAGATCCAAAAGTGTATCTGCTTCTCGGAAACAAAAAATATTGGATTACGGATGAAACGGTCTTTACTTCGCTCAAATATCAATGGGATTGGATTGAAGATATTGACAAGGCGCTATTGGACAAATATGAAACCGCGGGAGAAATCACCGACACCAGCAAACACCCGGATAACACCTTGATCAAATACAAAAATTCTCCAAAAGTGTACAAACTCCTTGAAGGAAAAAAGAGCTGGATTACCACGGAAGAAGCCTTCAAAGAGCTCGGGTATCGTTTCGATCGTGTTGTCACTGTTCTTGATTCCGAAGTATACGAAGACGGACCAGATATTGAATAATACACCATCATAGTCAAAAGAAGATTCCGCAATGGAGTCTTCTTTTTTTCTGTGGTATACTTTGTCAACAAAAACATTCTTTTCTCTTCAAATTTTTTATGACGCGCCAGCGATTTTCTTTATTGCTTTTTTTCGTTTTTGCCAGTATACATTTTTTTTATGCTATCCCGTCTGTTTTTGCAGGGTCTGGTTCAGCATTGCTCTATTTTTCTCCAGTACGGGATACTGCCATTGTCGGCCACCCATTTTCTATTTCTCTATGGGTCAAGCCGGGAGATGTCCCCGTTGACACTCTTACGGTTCATGCATTTTTTCTGGAAGATTTTTTGGAAATATCGTTGGTTGTATTTCATGAATCTATAAACGACGTTGATTCGAACTACGAGGTCAACAATGAAGACGGCACATTCAGCCTGACGGCTACAGTAGGAGAGCCCGTTCGTGAATCCATGGCGTTTGCGACCATAACATTGTTGCCGAAACAAAAAGGAGGCGCGGTTTTTTCTTTCCAAAAATCGCTCACCGCGCTATCGGTCGGCGGCCAGCACATGCCTTTTTTTACGGATGATTCTTACTATACCATTCGTACAGAGGAGCAAAAATCCAAGGATTCGGACGCACCGATTATTGCGAAAGATTCCGTTTCCGAATTGATTGTTGGCGACAGGGTTCTTTTTATACGGAATGACATAAGCACATCCTCGCTTTTTCGGGGTGATCCCCCTATTCTTCGCGGGACGACCAATATTCCGGGGGCAACCATTCGTTTTTCTGTTGACAGCGGGCTTCTCAGCGCAAATGTGCGCGCAGGCGGCGAGGGCACATGGGAGTGGGAACTTCCGGACATTCTATTGCCCGGCGTATATCACGTGCTCATGTCGGCGACGCATCCTCAATATCCTACCCTCCAAGATATCGATCTTTTTGATATTGAGGTAGTGAATAACGATGTCCGCGAGACATTGTTTCAGATTGATGTTCTGGCTTCAGAGGATCGTGTTCGGGGCGGTTCAAGCCTTCCTTTTATCGTGCGGCTGTCTGATGACGCAAGCACGCTCGAAGAACAATCGCAAACGTTGCTCCACCTGGCGTACCATGTGGAAGATCCGTCTCATGGGCTTCTCACGGAATTTGAAGAGAATGTGGTATTGGTCGGCCCCCAATGGGAAAAATCATACAACATTGATATCCCCAAAAAGGCAGAACGAGGCACATATACAGTCTATGCGACCATTGCGCTCAATGATGTCGTTGTTGCCGGCAACGCAACAACATTTCATGTTGGGTTGAGTGCCATGGTCATTGTAGCGATTATCGCTCTCGGGTTGGTCTTCATAGGTGGTATTTTTTTCTTGGTTCAAAAATATACCAAAAGATGATGTTCCTATGCGTTTTTCCGTTCTCACACTTTTTCCCCACATTATTGACTCCTATTGTCAGGAGTCCATTCTTTTGCGCGGTCAAAAAGCAGGGGTTATACAGATTCGTTCCATCAACATCCGTGATTTTACGCATGACAAACACAAAACCGTGGACGACACCCCGTATGGGGGTGGCCCGGGTATGGTGATGAAGCCGGAGCCGGTGTACGAGGCGCTGAGGAGTATTGACGGCATTCCATTTCATAAGGCGGACGGTTTGTCCAAAGTGAAGAAAATTTTTTTCGGAAATATCAAGCAAAAAAAACGAACGATTCTCTTATCGCCTCGCGGACGTCAATTTGACCAACAGGTGGCGCGTGAGTGGTCCAAGCTCAATGAACTGGTGTTGATCTGCGGCCGGTACGAAGGCATGGATCAGCGCGTTGCCGACCACATGGTAGACGAAGAAATTTCTATTGGTCCATATGTCTTGGCCGGAGGAGAGCTTGGCGCACTCGTCATTATCGAAGCCGTGAGCCGCCTTATTCCTGGAGTTTTGGGCAACGAGGAGTCACTCAAAGAAGAAACATTTTCTTTATCGCAAAAGAGGGACCATACAGAGGAGGAAAAAGAATATCCGCAGTACACCAAGCCGGACACATTTCGTGGCTGGGAGGTTCCTTCTGTTTTATTGAGCGGCGACCATAAACGCATTGCAGACTGGCGAAAAAAACACAGGACATAGCTATGAAACGCTTTCGGTACCTGTTGTTCACACTGACGCTTGCCACACTCAATTTGGGGTCCGTTCTTATTTTTTTTGGATTTTTGGTTTTTTTGGACAGTCAGCAATATGTGGACACCATCCGTTTTTTTCTTGGGGATCCGGACGCGCCGGTTCATCTCCATCGGCTCCTGCGGCCGCTCGGGCCGCTTCTTGCCGTGCCGTTTGAGTTTATTGGGCTCGGGGCAGGGCTTCTTATTCAAAATATTTTTTTCTATTTTTTCAGTGTCGGTTTGGTATTTTTGATTATTAACCGGCTGTTCCATGATCAAAAACAGGCGCTCTATGCGTCGGTGTTGTTTTTTTCCGCAATGCCCGTTCTTAAATTTGGATTGGGGTATCTCACCGATATGGGCGCTTGGTTTTTTTATCTTTTTTCTGTTTTTTTGGCGCTTCTCTATCGAGAAAAGGATAACGTATTATTCGCGGTTGTTGCCGCATTTGTTTCAAGCGCGGGAGTGTTGATGAAAGAAAACGGAGGAATGGGGATTCTTTTTTTGTGCGGTCTTATTCTGCTCTCTCATCAACGTTCATTGAAGAAAAAGACAGGGATATTTTTTCTTGCCGCTGTTGTTTTTTTGATTCCAATCGTCCTTTTTCAGATTTTTATGCATGTCAACTTTTCGTATACCTATCTTGATTGGTTCCTGTATAATAAAACAACCTATGTTGACCAAAGTGGAATCGGCTCTCTTTTGTTGCTTCATCTCTACGGTCTTTTCCAGGCGCTTCATCTCGTTGGTTGGGTGTTTGGCGGTGTTGGTCTGTGGATTTTTCAAAAAACAAAACAATACCGGCATCTGTATCCTGTGGCGGCCGCTTTTATTCTTCCTTCTTTTTCTTTTCTTTTGTGGCCCGCGTCCGAAAGCCGCCTCACATTTATGATTGCGCTTTTTGCGATTATGTTTGCGTCCCTTGGGATACGGTGGGTGACCAAGACATTCTTTCCTCGATATGCGTATTCTGCTCCTTTCCTTATTCTCGCCGCGTACGCAATGGTCAATATGGTCAGTGTTTTCGTTGAAGTTGGATTTGGCGTTGCATCGTGATTATTGGTGTGTGTGAGCTTGCATCCCCGCAAGAGTTCCTGATTCAAAATAGTCATCTTCTGATCCTGCATGTTCCAGATCATATTTTTTGTTTTCCAAAATACTTTTTGCCGCGGCGATACCCATTTCCAGGCTATGGTCCTGGTTGGTATATTTAAATCGTCCCGGCCGCCCTATGGTGTAGAGGTTGGTCAATGAATCAAGGTATGATGTTACCGTCTCAAGGTGTGTTTTATATGTCAAATCATACACCGGGTACACATGACTTTTTTTAAACGTGTAATATGCTCGCACGTCGGTTCGCGAACAGATGCCAATTTTTTCCAAATGATCCATGGTGAGAGAAAATAATGCATTGTTTTCCATGTTCCAGAGGGTGTTTCCTTTGGTGACAAAAAATTCTATAAAGAGTGAGGTTTTATCTTGCGGACTCATGTCGGCGCTAAAGTTTTTCATCTCAGAAATTCGTCCGAATGGGATATGGGTATCCGGGAAATAAATCCAGTTATCGCGCATTATGGATGGTTTATTGAAGGTGATAAAAAGATAGACTTGTGATCGCCATTTCAATTGGTTTGCCGCATGCTGTATCTCTTCCGGAGCCGCCGGATGGAGAAGTGAAATGAACTGCTGGATAGGAATGGAATTCACGAGATGAGCGGGGGAGACCGTCATTGATCCGCCACGGTCTGTTTCTATAATGACTTCTGTAATCGTTCCGTTTTTGTGGCGTATCTGTGCCGGCGTACTTTTTGTATAGACAGTACTGCCTCGCGTTTCAATTTTTTTTTGAATCGTTTCATAAATAAGGCCGGTGCCGTACTGAGGATAAAAAAAAGAATCCACCAAGGATTTTGGCTGTTTTTTGTTATTTTTTTTGAATGCGTTTTTGAGGGCACTCCTCACATTCAGCCCTTTAATTCTTTGCTTTGCCCAATCCGGATGGATGGCGGCGCACGGGATGCCCCAAATTTTTTCCGTGTAATTAAGCATGTTGAACGAGCCAAGTTTTTTTCCAAAATGACGGATAATATAATCTTCAAACGTTCGGATTGGTTTTTTGAATAATCCAAATTCTGCCGCGCCTTTCAAATAGGAAAAACCCATGCCGCACGCCCGAAGCGGGCCGATATTTTTGAGCGCTTGGAGGGGAATAATGGGGTAGGCATAAAATTTTCCGTCAATATATTGACGAGTTTGACGGGGCACTTCAACCCATTGCTCATGGAGAATATTTTCCACAAATTGATAGAGGAATGGATTTTTTGAAAAAAAACGATGCGGACCGATGTCGGTCCGAAACAAGTCGTCTCCTTCTTGGAAGAGAAGTGTTTTTGCAAGGCCGCCCACCTGGGTGTCTTTTTCGATAACGATTGCATTTTTTCCTGCGTCAGAGAGTGTCATGGCGGCAGCCATGCCTGCCGGTCCGGCACCGAGGATAACAATGGGGGTGTCCATAAATAAGTATGCACGTAGTGTAGGGGATCTTTCAGGTATTTTCAAGTCCGCTTCATCCATTTTTATTTTGTGGATAACTTGAATATTTTCACTCTTGACACTATCTTTTTTCTTTGGTACACTTTAGTTAACTAAAGTATTCTCTGTATGACCAAACAATGGAACAACAAAAATACGGATGCCTTGATTGAGGCCATTTTACAGCTGGAAAATCGTTCTGAAGCACGACGTTTTTTACGTGATCTCTTAACCGAGTCTGAAATTATTGAATTTGGTAACCGTTGGCTGGCGGCTCGCATGCTCGCCAATCGTGTCCCGTATGTTGACATCCAAAAGAAAACATCCTTGAGTTCAACCACGATTGCTCGAATTTCGAAATGGCTTCAAAAAGGAAAAGGCGGATATCGTCTTGTTCTCGGCCGGTTAGCATTGGTCCAAAATACGGTCCATGCACATCATCATGTTTCTTCTGTTTTTGAGAAGAGTTTGCCGTGATGATGTTTTTTCATAGGTCGAACCCTCCTCAAAAGCAGTGAGGGTTTTTTGTTTTTAAACTGCATTCACATATGAAAATAATGAGTACCACCACCCAGCTCAAAAAGCCGCTGGTTTGGATGGAAATCAACACACAGGCGTTAAAAAAAAATGTTCAAACAATGAAACAATTTATTGGCAACACCAAAATAATGGCGGTTGTAAAAGCAAACGCATATGGCTTGGGAAGTGTTGGTGTCGCGCGAACGATTGAAGAAAATGTTGATGCCTTTGGCGTTGTGGGAGTAGCAGAAGCGCTCTCGCTCCGAGCAGGAGGCGTACAAAAAACAATTGTCAATTTAGGCATCTATACGTCGGAAGACGCGGGAGCGCTCATAGAAAATGATATTGCCCCGAGCCTTTTTACTTCTGGGGACTTTGATAATTTCAATCGTCAGGCAAAAAAAATGAATCGTCGCGTGCCGGTGTGGATAAAGGTAGACACCGGCCTTGTTCGTCTGGGAATTCCATATCAAGAAGCAGCTGCGTGGATCAAAAAGGCAAATGCGTACCCAAGCATTACTCTGGCAGGGGTCTCAAGTACGCTCAGTGAAGATATATCATTTGACCAAGAACAATTGCAACGGTTTCTCTCTGTGAGAGAGGCATGTGGTAAGGAAAATATTTTGGTTCCGATTTGGAGCATTGGGTCAAGCGAATCCGTTTTTCTTTTTCCAGAGGCGAATCTCGACATGATGCGGCTTGGCATTTCACTGCTTGGTTATTATCCATCGGAAGGAGCTCGAGCGACAAAAAAAGTAATTCTCGAACCAACCGTGACCTATAAAACGCGTGTTGCGTGTATCAAAGAAATAGAGGCTGGCGAAGGAATGTTTTATCGGCAAACATATGTTGCAAAACAAAAAAAACGAATTGCCATTTTACTGCCTGGATATTCATATGGTTTGGATCCAAAACTCGTGAACGGTGGATCAGTATTGATCAAAGGAAAGAAATATCCACTCGTCGGTGGTATCTCGGCCACGAATTGTTTTGCCGATGTCGGCCTGGAAGACGATGTGGCTGTCAATGATGAAGTTGTAATATTTGGGAAACAAAATGAAGCAGAAATTCCATTAGAGGATGTTTGCCGCCTGACAAATCAAAATGTGTATCAATGTCTGAGTCGGATTCCGGAGAAAGTACAGCGGCTATATGTATAAAGCAGTATGGTTTCGTCGTTCCGTTCAAATTTTTTTTGTGAAGAATATTTGAATGGCCCGGCGAACGTTGTTTTCTTAAACGTTCTGTCTGCTGGGTCGGCCACGGGGAGCATTCCCCGCGTTTTTGCAAGGAGAGTGCCATGCGTATTCGCATCGCGCAGGGCAACGTGCACACGCACGTCCACGTTCACCGCCACTAGGCCGCGTTCGGCCGGCGGGAACGCGGGGCGCCGGGGCGATTTATCGCACCGGCGCCTGTCCCTTGATTCCTCAAAAAACAAAAAGAAAAAGAGAGAAAAAGAAAATGTACGAAAAAACACTTGAAAGGGAATATCAGCGGGCCAAAAAGGTCCCGCTGACGAGGATCGCGTACGAGGGAAGTGAGATCGTTTTGTTTCGTGCCGACCAGTTGGCGGCCGGCGTGAAAACGGCAATCGGGCGCGCTCTCGTGGCCCTCGCCATCGACAGAGGACAGATTACTCATAAAACCCGCGCGCTCGTTGTCCAGGGTGCGGGGAACACGGTCACGGCAGTGCACGAGGCCGTGCAGGAACGGCGGCGCCGCCTTGAGGTCATCGCTGTCGTGTACGAGGAGACGAGCCGGCGTGTACGCGACCGGCTCCTCGCGCGCGGCATCCGCGTCGTTTCAGGACCGACCCGGAGCCAAGGACAAGAGGGCAGAAAGGGAACGGTGCTGGAACTCTGGCGGGACAACCCCGCCTATGTTCCGCTCGAGCAACATGAGGAGCCCCTCATCGTAGATATCCAGTGCCAGACTCTCGGACTCCGGATCGACGAAGAGTTGGAAAATGATGGCACTCCACCCACGCATCTTGTCGCCGGTGTGGGAACCGGTGGGACACTGTTCGGACTCAGTTATGGAGCGCGGCAGCTCTATCCCGGAATTAAGATCATCGGGCTCGAGGGCGTTGGGTCAACCCTGTCTCTGTGGCACGCGTATCTGCGCGTCAAAGGGCAAGGGTTTGAGAAAGAGCGAGCGGCGATTGAACGGGCTCTCGTTCAATACCGCAACGCCGGGATGGTCACGAAACTCACCTGCTTTCCGGAGGCAGATCCGGATGGGTGGTTCGATATCACCGTCGACTTTCCGGCAGACATGAGCGGAACTCTCGGCATTGAGGGCCTCGGGGTTGGCAACCCGACAAAGCTCATCCTCAAGCATCTTCGGAAGCTGACGCGGGTAGAGATCATTACGGATGAGCAGGCGGCTCAGGGTGTCCTGGCTCTGAGCAAACATGGGATCTCCGCGGTTGAATCCGCGGGCGCGAACATGTTTATTGCCATGAGGATTGCCGAGCGGCAGGCGCAAAGAGGCCAGGCCGGAGCAAAGATCGTGACTGTCGTCACGGCAGCACGATGAAAAGAAAAAAAATCATATACAAAGGAGGTAAAACGAGCTGAAGGAAACCCTTTGGCTCATGTTGTTTTTGTTCCCGTATTTTATCCCCACCTTCTCCACAAGAAACGCCCTTGACAAAGAAAAGCGCTCCCTATATACTCATGCTCGGTTCTATACCATAACAATCTATACTTTTCTCAAGCCCCGATGGACATCGGGGAACTGGGAAGAAAAAAGAGCAACCGTTGTCCCGTCTTGTGTCCGTATGGTGTAGATCTTCTATCTGCAGATATTGAACAGAACACTGGGAATAAAAAGGTTTCTCTTTTTTCTTTCTAGCGGAAGAATGTTCGTTACAATTTACCACAACATTCACAATACAAATGTGACAAGAACCGGTCTTTCTGTAAAAAGAAAGACAAAGACGTCTATTATCCAAATTTTGAGCATATCTTTTTTGAGCAATCAAAAAAGGTGAACTCTTCTGTTGTCGAGAGACAACAACTGATGAACGTATGTGAGTCCAAATGGCCCTTCGCCCTCCGACTTTGTCGGAGTGTGCTCAGGGCTCAATAAAGGACTCGCTTCGCTCATCTCTTTATTGAGAGTTTGATCCTGGCTCAGGACGAACGTTGGCGGCGTGTCTAAGGCATGCAAGTCGAGCGTGGTTCCGATTTCGGTCGGAATCTAGCGGCAAACGGGTGAGTAACACACTGGTAACCTGCCTCCGAGACGGGCATAGCCCACCGAAAGGTGGATTAATACCCGATGGTCATGGGGGGTCGTATGACATTCCCATGTAAATCTTTTTTGGCTCGGAGAGGGGCCTATGTCTGATTAGCTTGTTGGTAGGGTAATGGCCTACCAAGGCACCGATCAGTAGCAGGCGTGAGAGCGTGACCTGCCTCACTGGGACTGAGATACTGCCCAGACTCCTACGGGAGGCTGCAGTCAAGAATATTCCGCAATGGCCGAAAGGCTGACGGAGCGACGCCGCGTGCAGGAAGACGCCCTTCGGGGTGTAAACTGCTTTTATGTGGGAAGAATCCCCACACCTTTTATGCTTTATGGTATACTTCGATACTATGTATTATGTATACATTCTCAAAAGCATGAAAGATGCACAATTGTACATTGGTGTTACCGATGATTTGCGCAGACGATTTCAGGAACATACTGATGGCAAAACGAAATCAACAGCATATCGCCGGCCACTGAAACTGGTGTACTACGAAGCATATCTTTCGTGGAAAGATGCTGAAATTCGGGAAAAGAGATTGAAGCAATTCGCAAAAGGGTACGCGCAATTGAAAAAGCGAATTTTGAACAGCATTAATGAAGCATAAAAGGTGTGGGGTTGTGACGGTACCACATGAATAAGAGGTTGCTAACTCTGTGCCAGCAGCAGCGGTAATACAGAGACCTCAAACGTTGTCCGGATTTATTGGGTGTAAAGCGTCCGCAGGTGGTAAATCAAGTTGGTGGTTAAATCCCGATGCTTAACATCGGGACTGCTGTCAATACTGATTCACTTGAGGCCGGGATAGGCAAGCGGAACTATCGGTGTAGTCGTAATAAGCGCTGATATCGATAGGAACACCAAAGGCGAAGGCAGCTTGCTGGAACGTGCCTGACACTCATGGACGAAAGCGTGGGGAGCGAATGGGATTAGATACCCCAGTAGTCCACGCCCTAAACAATGCGCACTAGGTATTGGGAGTATCGACCCTCTCAGTGCCGTTTAAAAAAGCAAACGCGTTAAGTGCGCCACCTGGGGAGTACGATCGCAAGGTTAAAACTCAAAGGAATAGACGGGGACCCGCACAAGTAGAGGATCATGTGGTTTAATTCGATGGTACGCGGCGAACCTTACCTGGGCTCAACTACGAGCTGCAAGCCCCGAGAAATCGGGGACGCTTTCGAAGGTGCTCGATAGGTGCTGCATGGTTGCCGTCAGCTCGTGCCGTGAGGTGTACCCTTAAGTGGGGTAACGAGCGCAACCCTTGCCCTGAGTTAAATGTACTCGGGGGACTGCCCGGGCAACCGGGAGGAAGGTGGGGACGACGTCAAATCAGCATGGCTCTTACGTCCAGGGCTACACACATGATACAATGATCAGTACAAAGGGTTGCCAAGTCGCAAGGCGGAGCTAATCCCAAAAAACTGGTCTCAGTACGGATTGAAGGCTGCAACTCGTCTTCATGAAGCTGGATTTACTAGTAAACGCGCATCAGCTACGGCGCGTTGAATACGTTCTCGGGTCTTGTACTCACCGCCCGTCATACCACGAAAGTTGGCAGCACCCGAAGGCTCCGCAAGGGGACCAAGGTGAGGTCAGTAATCAGGGTAAAGTCGTAACAAGGCATCCGTAGCGGAAGCTGTGGATGGATCACCTCCTTTCTGGAGAAACTCCCCGCGAAAGCGGGGTGACCTTCAGTCGATTTCCCGACGTAGTCGGGGAAATCATCCTTGGTACAGGATGAAATTATCAGAAAATAGATGCTCTTGGTTTCTTGTCACATTTGTATCGTGAAATACATCAAAAATTCTCCGGCCGGGGAATTTTTTTGTGGCATTTTTCCTTGACGTTTTCCTTGGAAGAACGATATACTCTCTCGTGTGTCTGTCCTTGTTTTTCTTTTTTTATATGTCTCTCGAACGACTTATCGATCTTGCCCAACGAACGGGCGACCGTCTCGTGGTTCATGACCCTTTCAATGGACGGGATATTGTTCTTTTGGATGTTGATGACTATGAGGCGCTGTTGGACCAGCGCGGCGCGCCGGATGTTTCTTTTGCGCGGAAAGAAGATATTCGAGGATTATCGAGCGATGAATTTATTGATCGGATCAATCGTGATATTGCGCTTTGGAGAACCCAAAAAGAACAAGAAGAAGGCACATGGGTGCAGACGAAAGATGTTTTGGAACGGCAGTATCCCGAACGGTCTCTACCGGAAACTGACAGTCGCGCGTCTCATGAGGAAACGGCGTCAAGCATGGCGAGCATGGCCTCTTCCGGTTCTTTCGATGAACACACGTCGCTTTCTCCCATCAGAGAGGAAGCGGGGGCGCACGCTTCTAACGTCATGTTTACGGCGCCAAATGAACCGCTTGACGATGATGAGCCGGTTTTTTTGGAAGAGCCGCTCTAGGATGCGCGGCGCCGCTATCCCCAGGGGTGCCACTTGACGAATTTTCATTTTTTCTTTATAATCATCACGCATTTTCTTTTTTTAGTTATCCAAAAGAGAAGCTATTTTTTCCATAGAATATTTTTTATTTTATTTAAAAAAACGCCGCTGGATTACAAAACTGAATCGACCACTCGATTTGGCGCGGCCACGTTTTCGTTGTATGGCAGAGCAATTCCAACGAACAAAACCGCATATAAACGTCGGTACCATTGGTCACGTTGACCATGGGAAGACAACGTTGACCGCCTCAATCTTAAAAGTTGCTGGCGCGCATGGTCTTGTCGCACAAACAAAAAGTGTTTCAGAGATCGATTCAGCGCCGGAGGAAAGAGCGCGAGGAATTACCATTGCAACCGCTCATGTCGAATACCAAACCGAAAACCGGCACTATGCCCACGTTGACTGTCCGGGTCATGCCGATTATGTAAAAAACATGATCACCGGCGCGGCGCAGATGGACGGCGCTATTTTGGTTGTTTCCGCGGCCGATGGCCCAATGCCTCAAACCCGTGAGCACATTCTCCTTGCTCGCCAGGTTGGTGTCCCGTATATTGTTGTCTTTTTGAACAAAGTGGATCAGGTGTCTGACCCAGAGCTCATCGATTTGGTGGAAGAAGAAATCCGGGATTTGTTGAAAAAATATGAATTTCCCGGAGACACCACGCCAATTATTCGCGGTTCTGCGCTGAAGGCGTTGGAAAATCCAAACGATGACGCCGCGTCAAAGCCTATTTTGGATCTTTTGAAGACATTGGATGAATATATTCCAGAGCCGCAACGTGCTTTGGACAAGGACTTCCTTATGCCGATTGAGGATGTATTTTCCATCGAAGGGCGCGGCACCGTCGTCACTGGCCGTGTTGAACGCGGTGTGGTAAAAATTGGAGATGAAGTTGCAATTGTCGGCATGGGAGCCGAAGTGGCAAAAACCACGGTCACGGGCATTGAAATGTTTAACAAGAGTCTAGATCAGGGCCAGGCGGGAGATAACGCAGGCGTCCTGCTTCGCGGCACCAAAAAAGAGGAAGTACAGCGAGGACAAGTATTGGCGAAACCGGGAACCATTACTCCTCATACCGAATTTGAAGCCGAAGTCTATTCGTTAACAAAAGAAGAAGGCGGACGCCACAAACCATTCTTTTCCGGCTATAAGCCTCAGTTTTACATTCGAACAACCGATGTCACAGGGGATGTGACTTTGCCGCAAGGCACGGAAATGGTCATGCCGGGAGACACCGTCAATTTGATTATCAAGTTGATTGTCCCTGTCGCCATGGAAGAAAAAATGCGTTTTGCCATTCGTGAGGGCGGACGAACCGTTGGCGCTGGCGTGGTAACCAAAATTCTTAAATAATATTTGATGTCCCCCCTCTCGCGAGAGGGGGGATTTGTTCATTTTTCTTTCGTATGACAACCGAGACGAAGAAAGTCGATGTCGACCAAGACACAACGCAGGCGCCGAAAATAAAAACACCTGTTCCGCATTCAAAAACACAGGATGATGCCGGCCCTCGTGTTCGCATTAAAATCCGCGCGTACGACCACAAAATCATTGACAGCGCCACGAAGACGATCGTGGAAACCGCGGAGCGCCATAATGCCAAGGTTGTCGGCCCCGTCCCTCTTCCAATTGAAAAAAATAAATTTAGTGTTAACCGAGCGACATTTATTCACAAAACGGCTCAAGAGCAATACGAAATGAGAACCCATAAACGTCTTATTGATATTTATGGTCTTTCTCCAAAAGCGATTGACGCCTTGATGAATTTGAATTTACCGAGTGGAGTTGACGTGGAAATAAAAATGGGTTAAACGCGCCTGTGCATGAGTGGTTTTTTTGGTTCTTGACAAACAACAGCAACTTGTATACAATGGTGCTGAATTACATCTGTTTGGCCTGTAATCCCGTGTTTTTTCACCCAAATAAGATCCCCTGCGGGGAAAACATTTGAGAGGAAAAAATCATGGAAAAAAGGAAAAAAACGTGTAACATTTTTCAATATACAAAAGCTATTTCTTTTTACCAATAAAGGCTAGAAAGAAAAGACACATTGTGTTCCACTGCTTCACGCATTCGGTTCTCCATCATGTGTTTTTTCTTTCTAGTTTTTTGTATCAAGAGAAGAAGTCTGAGCATTTTGAGCGATATCCTGGTTTCGTATGAAATTTATTCTTGGAAAAAAAATTGGCATGACACAGGTATTTCGACCCGACGGCACGGTTGTTCCGGTCACGCGCGTTCAGGCTGGCCCATGTGTCGTGACCCAAGTAAAGCACGAAGGAAAAGACGGAGTTCACGCCGTACAAATTGGTTTTGGAACACAAAAAATTTTTCGCGTTCCAAAAGCGCAAAAAGGACATTTCAAAGGAATTCCATTTGGAGATAAGGCTGTTACCGTCCGATATGTGCGTGATTTTCGAGTGCCGCAAGAATCTCCATTGCAAAAAGGCCAAGTATATACGGTACAAATTTTTGAGCCAGGTGAAAAAGTGAAGGTGGTTGGCCAATCAAAAGGAAAAGGGTTTCAAGGCGTTGTCAAACGCCACAAATTTGCCGGATCGCTCGCCACCCATGGTCACAAAGATCAGCTTCGCATGCCGGGAAGTATTGGCTCAACCGGTCCCCAGCGGGTGTTTAAAGGCATCCGCATGGCCGGACACATGGGGGATGACCGGGTGACGGTGAAGAATTTGGAAGTGGTGGAAGTTCGTCCAGACGACCATGAGCTCTTGATTAAAGGAGCGATTCCGGGCGCTCGAGGCGGACTCGTCTTGATCTCGACGACACAGGGAGATATTGAAATATAGGATTTCCTTTTGTTATTTCTTTATGGTCACCGTACCAATCTACAACCAAGCAGGAGCGGCCGAAGGAAATTATGAACTTTCCGATGCGATTTTTGGCATTGCGCCAAAGAAGTCCGTGATCCACCAGGTATATCGCGCGCTTGAAGCAAACGCGAGACAGCCGTGGGCTGACACCAAAGATCGAGGCGAAGTTCGTGGCGGCGGACGAAAGCCGTGGAAACAAAAAGGAACAGGCCGAGCGCGCCACGGATCAACACGGTCGCCCATTTGGGCGGGCGGCGGTGTAACGTTTGGGCCGTTATCCATACGAAATTATAAACAAAAAATCAATAAAAAAATGAATGCGCTTGCCGTCCGGATGTGTTTATCTGGAAAAGTCCAAGACGGCGCATTGATTGTGGTGTCTGATATCGTCAATGACGGAAAGACCAAAACCATGGCCGGACTTCGAAAACGATTGCCCGGGGAAGGAAAAACCGCAGTGTTTTTGACATCGGCCAACGATCACATGCTTCAACAATCCATACAGAACGTGCCTTCGTTCGACATAGCACGAGTGAGTGACGTGAATGTGCGCGATTTACTGCACCATCAGTATGTGATAACCACCAAGGAAGGAATTGCCGCCTTGGAAAAACGTTTTGCCTCATAAACAGCATTGCATTATTATCCTATGGGACTCCTGAATCGCTGGTCAAAAAAGAAAGAACAAGAACAACTCAAGGCTGTCCGGAGTTCTGCTTCTGATTCGGAAAAAAAGACAGATGCAAAGACAGTATCGGCGCCTCAGGAAGCGGGCATGGCAACGCCTTCTGGCACGAGCGCATCGGACACGGTTTCCGCACATGAACAGTCACCGAAGTTTCGCACCGTGGTACTCCACCCTATTATCAGCGAAAAAGCGACGCTCGCGGAAAGCCAGGGTATATATACTTTTGCGGTTTCAAATTCGGCGACGAAGATTGATGTGAAATTCGCTATAAAACAGCAGTATGGCATTCTGCCAAAGCGAGTCTCCATGCTGTGCATGGAAGGAAAACGATTGCGTTTTGGACGCAATCGCGGAAAACGTAGCGATTGGAAAAAAGCGGTGGTTTCTCTCCCAAAAGGCAAAACTATTCATATTCATGAGGGAGTGTAAAATGGACGTCTGAACACAGCACGATATGCCTATAAAAAAATACAAACCCACAACGCCCGGAAGACGCAAATCAAGTGTGCAGGATTTTTCTGATATCACAAAACGCAAACCGGAAAAGGCATTGACTCGCCGATTAAAAAAGCACAGCGGCCGAAACAATACCGGAAAGATCACGGTCCGTCATCGCGGCGGCGGCGCCAAACAACTGTATCGGACCATTGATTTCCGGCAAACCATGTACGATGTCCCGGCGACGGTTCAAGCGATAGAATATGATCCCAATCGCGGTCCTCGCATTGCGCTCATTCAGTACCACAACGGTCAAAAATCATATATGTTGGCCCCCAAAGGTTTGGGCGTTGGCGATGTGGTTCTTTCTTCGCAGAAAAAAATTGAAGCCAAAACAGGCAACCGCATGCCGCTTGAGCATATCCCCGTTGGATTGTTTGTGTATAATATTGAATTGGTCCCGGGGAAGGGCGGTCAATTGGTTCGAGGCGCCGGACTTGGGGCGCAACTCCAGGTGCTGGAAGGCGAGTATGCGCAGATCAAACTTCCATCCGGAGAAGTTCGTCTCATCCAAAAAAAATGCATGGCGTCCGTTGGCAGTATGGGGAATTCCGATTACAAATTGGTGCGCATCGGAAAGGCCGGACGCATGCGCCACCGAGGCTGGAGGCCAACCGTCCGCGGAAAGGTTATGAACCCGGTTGATCACCCGCATGGCGGCGGAGAAGGATCAAACCCGATTGGATTGAAAGGCGGCCCAAAGACGCCGTGGGGAAAGAAAGCGCTGGGTGTCAAAACCAGAAAACATGGAAAATGGAGCAATAAATTTATTATTCAAACAAGAAAAAAGAAGAAATAAGTTGTCTCAGGATACTTAGCAAATTTTAGTATTATGTCCCGAAGTTTAAAAAAAGGCCCATACATTGATTCCAAACTTGCCGAAAAAGTCCGGAAAGCCCTGCAAATGGGAGACCGCAAGCCTATTAAAACATGGGCGCGAGCGAGCACGATTACGCCGGATATGGTCGGTATGCATTTTCTGGTCCATAATGGACGAACATTTACGGATATCTTTGTGGAAGAAAATATGGTGGGTCACAAATTGGGCGAGTTTTCTCCGACAAGAACATTCCGGAGTCATGGAGGAAAAATGGCAAAGGCCCAATCAAAAGAAGAAAGCAAATAATTATTTTATACGATTTTGTTTTAGGGTATGCAAGGAAACGCACGAGCACAATTGAGATTTTTTCGGATGAGCCCGCGAAAGGTGCGCTTGATTATCGATGTGATTCGTGGCATGAATGCCAAGGAAGCCGAAGTTCAGTTGCAATTTTTGAACAAAAAAGCATCAGCGCCCGTATTGAAATTGTTGCGCTCCGCAATGGCGAACGCTGTTCAAAATAGCGCTTTGAAAAAAGAAAGTCTGGTCGTCTCGTCCGCATTTGTTGATGGCGGCCCCATTTTGTATCGATGGATGCCTCGGGCATTTGGTCGCGCGTCGCACATTCGAAAAAGAACCAGCCACATTACGATTGTGCTTTCCGGAGAGGTGGATGACGGGGTAAAAAAGAAGGCGCCGGACGCCACAAAAGTTCAAGCGTCATAATTTTGATATTCATGATATGGGACATAAAGTGCATCCAAGAATCCATCGAACGCAGATTATTTATACGTGGGATTCAAAATGGTTTTCCAGAAAAAATTATGCGGCGTGCGCCGAGCAAGATATTTTGATCCGCGAGTATTTGGCGCGTAAATTCAAAGACGCGCATATTGATAGTGTGAGTGTTGAACGCGGTCCCAAAAATATGACCATTACGCTTTTTGCCGCAAAACCAGGATTTATTATTGGCCGCGGCGGAAAGGGGCTTGACGAAGTCCGCAAGTATATTGAACGCTCAATTTTAAAAATGTCGACGAAGGCGAAGCTCAACGTTCAAGAAGTCCGATCCCCCGCGTTGTCGCCCAGGATTGTCGCCCAAGGTATCGCCTCTGAGACAGAACGCCGCATTCCCTTTCGTCGCGTGATGAAGCAAGCCATTGAGCGCACCATGAAGGCTGGAGCCCGTGGTATTAAAATTCAAATGTCCGGCCGGTTGAATGGTGTTGAAATTGCCCGCGAAGAAACGCTCTCCATGGGAAAAATTCCGCTGATCACCCTGCGAAGCGACGTGGATTATGGCTTTGTCGAAGCAAATACGATTTATGGAAAAATTGGCGTGAAGGTATGGGTGTACCAAGGAGAGGTGTTTGGCCGAAAAGATATATTTGAAAAACAAGGGGGAGAAGAAAAAGAACCGGAAAAAAAGAAACGAACCCGGATTCGTGCAAAAGAGCATCACGAATAATTCTCACGCGTTTGTATGTTGTTACCAAAAAAAGTCAAACACAGAAAATGGCACAAGCTCCGTCGCAGAGGACAAGGGGTTGCAACTCGTTTTACCTCTGTTGCGTTTGGCGATTTTGGATTATCGGCGCAGTCCCACGGGTGGGTGACATCCCGCCAGATTGAAGCCGCCCGCCGGGTGCTGACACGATATGTGCGTCGCGGAGGAAAAGTATGGATTCGCATTTTTCCTGATCGCCCCATTACCAAAAAGGGAAACGAATTGCCCATGGGTGGAGGAAAAGGCGCTCCGGAACAGTACGTGTGCACCATAAAGCCGGGCAGTATCATGTTTGAAATCGGCGGTATTTCCCCTAAAAACGCAACGGAGGCGCTGAAATTGGCAGGGCATAAATTATCCGTGAAATCAAAAGTCGTTGATAAAAAATAATTGTTCGCCGTATGGATGTGAAAGAGTTAATTCAAAAAACCGAGCAAGAGCTTTCTCTTCTTGTAGAAGAGAAACAGAAGGAGCTCCACGCATTGAGAATGAAAGTATTTCAACGCCAACTCCATAATGTGCGCGCAATTCGAAAAACACGAAAGGACATCGGTCAAATTTCGACTGTGCTCCATAATAAACAACAGCAAAACATCGGCGATACCAGCCGATAAATCAACCTGATAGTTCTATGACAGTATCCCAGAAACAATCCCCAAAAATGCATCGAATGTTTACGGGCGTTGTGGTGAGTGCCAAAGAAGATAAAACGATTCATGTGGCCGTAACGGTTCAGAAACTGCATCCCAAATATCGGAAGCATTTTGATACCACCAAAACATACGCGGTGCATGACGAAAAAAAACAAGCGGCTCTCGGCGATACCGTTGTATTTGAGGAATGCCGTCCCTTGAGCAAAACAAAACGTTGGTATCTGAAGCAGATTATTCGTTCTTAGACGTCTATGATTCAACACAGAACAATGCTGACTGTTGCGGATAATTCGGGCGCAAAAAAATTGATGTGTATCCGCGTTCTCGGAGGCTACAAAAAACGGTATGCCATGATTGGCGATATTATCACCTGCGCTGTCAAGCAGGCGGATCCGCGCGCTCCAATCAAGAAAGGCGACGTGGTGCATGCCGTCATTGTTCGACAACGAAAGGAATTGCGGCGAAAAGACGGGACGTATATTCGTTTTGATGAAAATGCCGCCGTCGTCATTGATAAAAAAAACAAAGAACCGAAAGCGACGCGTATTTTTGGACCGATTGCGCGCGAACTCCGCGCCAAAGGGTATCAAAAGATTATTTCTTTGGCTCCGGAAGTATTGTAATCAGTGTATCGTTCAACGTCTGTAGGAAACTGAACGGACTCTGGACGAAGAACTCCACACTCTGAATGAAGCATTATGAAAATAAAAACAGGCGACAATGTAAAGATTCTTTCCGGGAAAGATCGGGGGAAAACCGGAAAAGTCATCCAAGTATTGGCCAACAAACGGAACGGGCGGGTGTCTGTTGTGGTTGAAGGTGCCAACCTTTTGAAGAAACATCTTCGTCCGCGCGACCGAGGTCAGAAGGGACAGATTATTGAGTTGCCTGCGCCGATTGATCACAGCAATGTCCTTCTTCTTGATCCCAAAACAGGAACAACTACCCGCATTGGATACAAAAAAGAAGGAAGTGACAAAAAAAGAATTGCGAAAAAAAGCGGCGAATTTATTGACCTATAGGTTTCTTGAATCGTTGTATGCCATCTCCGTTATATAGACAATACAAAACACAGGTTGTGCCATCGCTGAAAGCGCAGTTTGGGTACGCGAGCGTCATGCAAGTTCCCCGCGTGCAAAAAGTGGTGGTCAATGTTGGGTATGGGCGTCATGTGAAAGACAAATCTTTTATTGACCTTATCGAAAAAAATCTTGCGACAATCACCGGGCAAAAACCGGTTCATAACGCGGCAAAGAAATCTATTTCCAACTTTAAAACGCGCAAAGGCATGAATGTGGGCGTATCGGTTCTGTTGCGAGGTGATCGCATGTATGATTTTTTGTACCGGCTTATCCATCTTGCGCTTCCCCGCGTGCGCGATTTTCGAGGATTGTCTCCAAAGGCGTTTGATTCCAAAGGAAATTTCAGCATCGGACTCAAAGAAGTTATTGCATTCCCTGAAATTTCTGCTGATCTCTTGGAGCATATTCATGGCCTTGAAATTACTATTGTCACAAATGCAAAAACAAACGACGAGGGCCGGGCATTGTTGAAAGCATTGGGTATGCCGATTCAAGAAAGTGGGAAAACGGCCTGATTATTTGACGTTTTTTATCGTATGGCAACGCAAGCACAAATTGTAAAATCAAAAAGAAAACCAAAATTTTCCACTCGCCTTGTTCGACGGTGCTGGAAGTGCGGCAGAAAGCGTTCATTTATGCGAAAGTTCGGATTGTGCCGTATTTGCTTTCGAGAATTGGCGAACGACGGAAAATTGCCGGGCGTTCGAAAATCAAGCTGGTGAGATATGTACGAACATACGAAAATTACGAAAATACGAAATTTTGATCAACATTTGTTCGTACGTTCCTGCCTGCCGGCAGGCAGGCGTACTGTTCGTATGTTCGCACATTCTCTTGAGAATATTGTATTATAAGCACACTATTATTATGATGACGGATCCCATCGCTGACATGCTCACCCGCATTCGAAATGCCCAGATGGCGCGGAAAGATCGTGTAGAAATTCCTCTTTCCAAAACCAAAGAAGCCATTGCGCATATCTTATTGGAAGAAGGGTATATCGAAGGCGTTGAAAAAAAAGAGGCGAAGCCTGCGGTGCTTTTGTTGACCTTGAAGTATTATGGAAAACGGCCTGCGATTCAATCCATCAAGCGAGAGAGCGCTCCGGGTCATCGAAAATATCAAAAAGCCAAAGAATTGCCCAACGTCTTGAATGGGTATGGCATTGCCATTGTGTCAACCTCTTATGGCATCATGACGAATAAAATGGCTCGTGAAAAAGGCATTGGCGGCGAATTGTTGTGTTCTGTTTTTTAGTGTTTTAATTCGTGATTACTTTCGTGGTTCTATGTCCCGTATTGGAAAACAACTTATGGCGCTCCCAACCGGCACTACCGTGTCGTTTCAGAATGGCACTGTGACCGTGAAAGGTCCAAAAGGCTCATTGAGCCGGCCGTTCCCCCCAACCGTGCATGTGACGGTGGCTGACGAGGGCGCGCGTGTCACGGTCGACGATGCCACGATCAAAAACCAGGCCGCGCTGTGGGGAACATACGCATCTCATCTGAAAAATATGATTGTGGGTGTAACCAATGGATTTTCTCAAAAATTGGAAATTAATGGCGTCGGGTATCGCGTGGCGATGCAGGGAAAAGATTTAAAAATAGAAGTAGGTTTTTCTCATCCGGTTATTTTTGCCATTCCGGAGGGTGTTACTGCTTCTGTGGAAAAAAATATGATGACGCTTGTGAGCACTGATAAAGAACTCTTGGGGCAAACCGCGGCAAAAATCCGCTCGGTCAGAAAGCCGGAGCCATATAAAGGAAAAGGTATTAAATATGTCGAAGAAACTATTCGTCGCAAAGCCGGGAAGACAGCAAAGTCATCCAGTTAATCGTTGATTCCCTTTTTTCAGGCATATATGAGTCATGCAACCACAAATCCATCTCTCCAGCGAGCCCGTCGCCGTCGTCGCATTCGCGCCACCGTGCACGGCACTGCCGAACGTCCGCGTCTTTCGGTATTTCGAAGCAATTATTCTCTGTTTCTTCAGCTGATTGACGATGCGAACGGAAAAACCCTGGCAAGCGCGCATACTAAAAAGGATATTGCCGGAAACAATGATGCAGGTGATCGGAAAGGGAAAATTGCGGAGAGTTATCTTTTGGGCAAGGCTCTCGCGGCAAAAGCGGCCGTTCTTGGCATCCGGGAAATTGTGTTTGATCGCGGCGGATATCGCTATCATGGCCGTGTGAAGGCCGCGGCGGACGGCGCGCGTGATGGCGGTTTAGTTTTTTAATCTCGTATTATTAATGGTCGTTGAGACCCATGTGCGTATGGAAAAGGGAAAAGAACGAGGAAAATTTTTTGCGAAAAAAGAAAAACCTGAGTTTGACCAGAATATTGTGGATTTGGCGCGTGTCACACGTGTCACTGCCGGAGGAAAGCAACTGAGCTTTCGCGCGTGTGTTTTGATTGGGGACCGAAAAGGGCGGGTGGGATATGGCGTTGAAAAAGGGAAAGACGTGCAGATCGCGGTAGAAAAAGCCGTGAATCAAGCAAAGAAAAATTTGTTTTCCATTCCCATTGTCCGCGATACGATTCCTCATCGCGTGGAAGCAAAATTCAAAGCGGCCAAGATCATGATTAAGCCGGCGCCTCGCGGGTCGGGGATTATCGCGGGGAGTTCTGTTCGCACCATTCTCGAACTTGCCGGTGTGCCGAATGCCGTGTCAAAAATTTTGGGGAAGACCAACAATAAAATCACCAATATCAAAGCGGCATTTAAAGCGCTGTCATTGTTCAAACCAGAAGCCGTTCGGTCGCTTCGCGGCCGTCCGAGCACGGCTGGGCCTGCCGTACTTGCCGTTGCGTCAAAGCAAGATGTCCCACCGAAGAACGCGGACCAACAATCCAAAAAAACAACCAAGAAATCAGTTTTAGAAAAAAAGGCGCCATCTCCTGACGCATCATAAGGACGTATGACTCTTCAAGCACACACAATTCATCCTGCGCAAGGCTCCAAACGGAAAACCAAAAGAGTGGGACGTGGCAATTCATCCGGAAAGGGCACCTATTCAGCCCGAGGATTGAAAGGCCAGCGCGCTCGTTCCGGCGGAAAAGCCGGCGGGCAAAGACGAGGATTCAAAAAAGCCTTGCAAAAGGTTCCCAAATCGCGAGGATTCCACAGTGCTTTTGTGCCAAAGCAGACTATTTCGTTATCGGTCCTGGAAAAGAAAACCGTTTTGAACGACGTCGTGTCTCCGCAAACGCTCAAAGAAAAAAGATTGATTGCGCGGGCCGATCGGGGCGTCAAAATTGTTGCGACCGGCACTTTGACGCATGCGGTCACGGTTCGCGATTGTCTTCTCAGTAAAAAAGCGATAACATTGATAGAAAAGGCGGGAGGCAAGGTTGTCTTTTAAACCTATTGCTATGTGGGATAAATTGCGCCAGATTTGGATGATCAAAGATATCCGACAGAAAGTATTGTTTGTGTTGGGCATGCTTGTTATTTTTCGCGTTGCGGCGCATATTCCCGTCCCGGGAATTAACCCAGAAAATTTGCAGGCATTTTTGTCCGGCAACCAAATTTTGGGGCTGTTGAACATTTTTTCCGGCGGCACTATTGAAAATTTTTCTCTTGTCATGCTTGGCGTGGCCCCGTACATTACGGCATCCATTATTTTTCAATTGCTGGTCATGGTGGTTCCGCAACTCGAGGAGTTATCCAAAGAAGGGGAAAGCGGACAGCAAAAAATCAATCAATATACGCGCTTGTCCACGATTCCTCTCGCCCTTCTTCAGGCGTTTGGCCTTATTCAACTGCTTCGCCAATCACAGGGCGATATCCTGACAAATGTCCAAACTTTTTCATTTGTCGCCATTCTCATTTCTGTCACCGCGGGAACCATTTTTCTCATGTGGATTGGCGAACTCATCACGGAAAAAAATATTGGAAACGGCATTTCTTTGCTTATTTTTGCAGGTATCGTCGCGGCCCTTCCGACCGCGGTGCGCAATGCCATTGTCAACTATATTCCCTCTGATTTATTCCAGTATCTCTTGTTTATTGGCATTGCGCTTTTGACCGTCGTTGGCGTGGTGATTATTTCCGAAGGACAACGAAATATCCCGATCACGTACGCAAAACAAATACGAGGATTGCGCACGCAAGGCGGCGCGCAGTCTCATCTCCCCTTGAGAGTCAATATGGCAGGGGTTATTCCGATTATTTTCGCCATTTCCATTATTCTTTTTCCATCGGTGATTGCGCAATTTTTTGTCAATGGCGCCGGGTGGTCGGCACAGATTGCCGGGGGCGTGATTCGCCTTTTCAACAACCAGCTCTTTTATGCGGTTCTCTATTTTGTTCTGGTATTCGGTTTTACCTATTTTTATACTGCGGTTATTTTCAAACCCGAGAAAATCGCTGAAAATCTTCAGCGCCAAGGCGGGTTTATCCCGGGAATCCGTCCGGGAAAACAAACAGAAGAATATCTGTCAAAAACAATGCAAAAGCTGGTGTTTCCCGGTGCTCTGTTTTTGGGCGCGATCGCGGTCCTTCCGTTATTGATGCGCTTCTTCACCGATTCCCAATCCCTGGTTATTGGGGGAACCAGTCTTTTGATCGTGGTAAGCGTGGCGATTGAAACCACAAAACAAATCGAAGCGCAGGTCACCATGCATAAATATGACCACGTCTAAATGGTTTTTCTCCGGCATTTCCTTTGTTTTTTGAAGAAAAGCCTTTATCATAAAGGCTTTTTCTGTTGATTGGGACGATTGCTTTTGCTATAGTACGCGCATATCACATCGGCTCTATGTCTCTTTTTCAAGATTTTTTAAGCGCATTTTCCGGAAACGCCGCGCACTATTCTCATGATCAGCACCCTCTCCCCGAAGCGGAGATACGGCGCCTTGTTTCTCGCGCATCCATACGAACGTTGCGCGCGCATGAGGAACAAGCGGTTGAGGAAGCGCTCGCTCGCGCGCGAATGGGAGATGGAAACATATCGCTGTTTCGGGTTCATGAGACCCTCCGCCGTCTCAAAAATACGCGCAGAATTACTTCTCCGGATTATCAGTCATTGATGAAAATTTTTGAAGAGTATTTTAAAAAATTTGAGCAATAAGTCCTTGTTATTGGTGTTATGAAAAAAATCATTATTCTTCTTGGCATACCGGGAAGCGGCAAAGGAACGCAGGCGCGACTCTTGGCCGAAACGTACGGATATACGCACGTCTCGACCGGTGATTTGCTCCGCGCCTTGGATGCGGACCAGCGAGCAAATCCAGAAGACCGCCAAATGCTCAAAGACATGAAAGAAGGAAAATTGGTCGCCGATGCCTTAATTTATCGGCTGGCATTTCGGGCCATTGACGCATCGCTCGCGCAAGGAAAGGGCGTCGTGCTCGATGGCGCCATACGGAGCGTCATGCAAGCGGAAGCATATCAAAAATTTTTTGACGGACACGGCCTTTCGGGTGACGTGATTGTGTTTGAAATGAAACTCTCGAATGATACCGCTTTCAAACGGCTGACAAAAAGAAAAATTTGTTCCGCCTGCGGTCATATTATTCCGTATGCTCCGGATAATGAGGAAAAACAGCGTTGTGAGAAATGCGGGGGAGTATTGGTCGTACGCGCGGATGACACCCCCGAGACTATCGCCGCGCGGCTGGAAAAACAGGGAAACCAGATGCTCTCGCCCATTATTGCGTATTATGAGTCTTTGAGTGTGCTTGTTTCCGTTGATGGCGAACGGCCGATTGACGTGGTTGATAGAGAAGTAAGAAACATATTGGAGACATCCCATCTTTGACTTTTACATTTTCATTTTTGAGTTTTTTTTGTGTATATCAAAAAACCGCAAGAAATCGCACTCATCGTCGAAGGAGGCGCGCTTCTTGGCGCCATTCTTGAACAGCTGACGCATATGGTCGGGCCCGGAGTGTCCTGTTTTGAGATTGACCAATCAGCGGAGCGTTTGATTGTCGCGGCGGGTGGACGGCCGGCATTTAAAGGATATAAAACACGTCCCAGTGATCCTCCCTTTCCTTCGACCATTTGCGCCTCAATCAATCATGAATTGGTGCATGGCATCGCTACGAAAGAAAAAATACTTCATGAAGGGGATATTTTCAGCATTGATATTGGCATGGAATGGCCCGTTTCTGTCCCGACGGCCATTGGGGCTTCGGCCGGCGCGTCCAGGGGATACTTTACTGATACAGCGATAACCGTTGCGGTGGGTGGCATTCCGAAAGAAGTTCAGAAATTGATTGAGGTGACGCAGGAGGCATTGGAAGTTGGTATTCGGGAAACCCGGCCGGGAAATACCATCGCCGATATTGGCCGCGCTATTGAAGCGTATGTCCGTTCGCAGGGCGCCTATGGTATTATTGAAGAGTTGGTCGGCCACGGCGTGGGGCACAGCGTCCACGAAGAACCCCGCGTACCCAATTATTATGATGCTGAGTTTGAGAGTTGGGTGATACGGCCAGGTGTCGTTATTGCTATAGAACCCATGATCAGTTTGGGGAGCCGTTTCATTGAAACCGCTTCCGATGGATGGACTATTTCGCCCCAAGATAAAAGTTTGAGTGCGCATTTTGAACACACCATTGCCATAACAGAAGGGGGGCCTGTCGTGGTGACGAGGCGGCCGGGAGAAAAACATGCGATGACATGATGAGATATTTCTATGAATCTTCTTGGTATTGATTACGGCCAAAAACGAATCGGTTTAGCTTGGGTGGATGATGGTTTGGGGGTGGTCCTCCCCTTTGGTGTTCTCATGAATAAAAAAGAGATGGTATTAGGTGATCTGGATCAGCTTGTCCGCGATCAGCGCATTGGAAAAATTGTGATTGGTCTTCCTCTTGGGCTTGATGGATCGGAAAATGCCAACACGGCTGTGGTTCGACAGTTTGGGTCGTCGGTGTCTCGGGTTATCCATATACCTTGCGACTATATGGATGAGCGGCTTACGTCGCAGTATGCGGATGCCATGGGCGGAGAGGCAAGCCGTGATGAAAAATCCGCCATGGTTATTTTACAAAGCTATCTCGATCAAAGAAAGCGTTGACGCAGATGCGGTATGCAATCTCTGATTCTTTCAAGAAAAGACTTTCGAGAATACGATCAAATTATTTCCGCGTATACGGTTGAGCAGGGGAAAATACAGGTTCTTGCTCGGGGAGTAAAAAAAATAACAAGCAAGCACGGTTGCCATCTTGAACCTGTCTCTTTCGTTGATCTGACGATTGTGCCGGGAAAAGAATTATCTCACCTGATCAAGGTGCAACCGATCATATTTTTTCAGGGGATTCAGGCGGATATGCGCAAGCGCGTTATTGCCGGCTACCTTGTTTCTCTTATTGATCGCGTTCTCGAAGACGGGCAGGGGGACGCAGGGCTGTTTTCTTTTTTTCGCGAGTTTTTTCTTTTTTTGAATTCGGCGCCAGCGGTACATCCATTTTTGGTTGATGCATTTCTTATGCGGTTTTTTGATCGTCTTGGTTTTCGGCCATTGCTTGGGGCATGCATGCATTGTGGAAAAGATATGCACACCATGATTCAAGAGCATTGGAAAACGCCAAGAGACGGGATCGGTTTTTTTTCCATACGCGAGGGAGGAATGGTATGCCCTTTGTGCGCCTCAAAGGATGAAGGAATGGTTATGGGACTCGTGCCATGTGATGAAAAAAATGTGAATACAATGCTCTGTATGATCAATGGTAGCTGGGAAATGCTGGCGTCATGGCCGCTTGACGACTCGGAACGTTCAAAAATACAGAAGATCGCGCACCAGTTTGTCGAGTATCATGCAGAAAGGACGATTCCTGATTTTTCCGTTGTTGAGCGTGTCTATGAGATATGATGTTTCTTGTGGATAGCCGAATTTTGGTATAGGGAAAACCTTTGATATACTAGACACCACATCAACGATCCTTAGTATTTTTTTTGCTCTGTTATGACAAAAAAGAAACGAACCGGAGAGACACAGCCATCTGCGCCGCGTCGTGAGAAGAATATCCTGTGGTTTAAAGAAATTTCTATTGCCGACGTTCCATTGGTCGGCGGGAAAAACGCCTCTTTGGGGGAAATGTTTTCCAAGCTCACCGATAAGGGCATTCGCGTCCCGAATGGATTTGCCATTACCGCCCATGCCTATTGGGAATTTCTTCACCATGCCGGGCTTGAAGCCGAAATGAAAAAAATATTGAAAGACCTTGATGTCGCCAATGTGCGAGAGCTTGCCAAAGCTGGAAAGACGCTCCGGGAAATGATTTTGAAAGCTCATTTTCCTGCCGCGCTTGAAAAAGAAATTCTTTCGGCATACGCCAAACTTTCTGATGAACACGCAGAAAAAAATCTTTCTGTTGCCATTCGATCAAGCGCAACCGCCGAAGATTTGCCGGACGCGAGTTTTGCCGGGCAACAAGAAACCTATCTCAATATTCAAGGAAATTCTGCGGTCTTACAATCGGTCAGACGATGCATCGCCTCTCTTTTTACCAATCGGGCAATTTCCTATCGGGAAGGAAGAGGATTCGACCACATGAGCGTGGCATTGTCAGTCACCGTTCAACAAATGGTGAAAGGAGACACCGGCGCAAGCGGGGTGATGTTCACGCTTGATACCGAGTCCGGATTCCGCGGTGTCACCCTTGTCACGGGGAGCTACGGGCTTGGCGAATATGTGGTCCAAGGCCGTGTGGTGCCGGATCAATTTTATATCTTCAAAGAAGGTCTTCGCAAAGGAAAGCCGGCCATCATGAGCCGTTTTCTTGGAACTAAACAGGTGAAATTGGTGTATAGCGAGCGCGGCGGCACCCGGCAGGCATCCGTCAGCCAGGCAGAGCGCAACCGATTTTGTATTGAAGATGAAGAAGTCCTGCAACTTGGCCGGTGGGCCGATATTATTGAATCCCACTATGGCAAGCCGCAGGATATAGAATGGGTAAAAGAAGGCAAAACCGGCGATCTCTATATTGTTCAGGCTCGTCCGGAAACCGTCAAAGCCCGTTCCGACGAATTCGTTATTGAAAAATATGAACTCAAACAGACGGGCGCCGAGTTGTTGCACGGTATTGCCGTTGGCCAAAAAATTGGCGCGGGCAAGGTTCGTGTCATTGAGCACCCCGCCCAGATGAAATTGTTTAAAAAAGGCGAAGTGTTGGTGACAAGAATTACGGATCCCGACTGGGAACCCATTATGCGGATCGCTTCCGCGATTGTTACCGAGCAAGGCGGCAAGACCAGTCATGCGGCCATTGTGAGCCGAGAATTGGGCGTTCCCTGCATTGTCGGAGCGCATGGGGCGAGGAAGATGTTGAAAACCGGCCAGGAAGTGACTGCAAGCTGTGCCAAAGGGGACGAAGGGATCGTCTATAAAGGGATTTTGCCGTTTGAAGTGAAGCGGACCGAAATCAAAGAAATTGAACAAACCAAAACAAAAATCATGATGATTGTCGGCGACCCCGACCACGCATTTCATCTTTCCTTTTTGCCCCACGATGGCGTTGGGCTTGCTCGGCTGGAGTTTATTTTTTCCAATTTTATCCGCATTCATCCGTTGGCCCTCGTGCATTATGACCGTTTAAAAGATAAACACGCCAAGAAAAAAATTCGAGAAATGACCCGCGGGTACAAAAATAAAACCGATTATTGCGTGGACAAGCTCGCTGAAGGCGTTGCGCGCATTGCCACCGCCATGTATCCCCACCAGGTGATTGTCCGCATGAGCGATTTTAAAACCAATGAATACGCGACATTGATTGGCGGAAGAGAATTTGAACCCGAGGAAGAAAATCCCATGATTGGCTGGCGCGGCGCGAGCCGGTATTATTCCAAAGAATACAAAGAAGGGTTTGCGCTCGAATGCAAGGCCATCAAAAAAGTTCGTGAAGAATGGGGCCTTGAAAATGTCACGGTTATGGTTCCGTTTTGCCGCACGCCCGAAGAAGGCGAACGCGTGCTCGAAACCATGGCAGAATTTGGCTTGAAACGAGGGGAACACGGACTCGAGGTCTATGTCATGTGTGAAATTCCCTCAAATGTCATTCTTGCCGAAGAATTTGCGAAAATTTTTGATGGGTTTAGCATTGGGTCAAATGACTTGACCCAATTGACATTGGCGGTTGATCGAGATTCAGCCCTTGTCAGCCATATTTTTGATGAAAATAATCCGGCGGTAAAAAAATTGATCAAAGACGTGATCGCGGTTGCGCATAAACATGGCAAAAAAATAGGCATCTGCGGCCAGGCGCCGAGCGACCATCCGGAATTCGCCGAATTTTTGGTACGGGAAGGCATTGACAGCATTTCTCTCAATCCGGACACGGTTGTTTCCACGCGCCAGCGCATTGCCTATGTGGAAAAGACAGTTGGCAAAACCGGCAAGAAAACCAATCCCAAAGTATTGAGCATGGTGATCGGTTTGGGGCTGTTTGCGGCGGGATTTTTAGGGATTGGTGCAGGGTGTAGCACGCTGAATTCTTTTGCCGCTCCGGCGCCAGAGCCGGAGATTTCTCGTGTTTCTCCGGCGGAAATTCGACAGCGCGTTACCGAAAAAGTGTTGGCAGAGACGCAACAAACCTTGAACAGTCAGGTATCTCCGCTGTCGGTGTCCGACTTCGCGAATTTTTCCCTTGAGTATCCGAGCTGGTGGGGAGTGCACGCATGGGCTGGCGGCATCACGCTTTCCCACGCGGAAAATGGCGATACGCTCAGCCTCTTTCGGCAACTCGTGTCCCATCCGGTATCGGACAATAGCAAACAGGATGTCGTGTTGGGCACTCAGCCGGCAAAAAAATATATTGCCAAAACCAGCGATGGAAAAGAAGTGACTGTTTTTGAGATTGCTGTTGGAGAAGACGTTATGGAAATAGATGCGGTCGGAGAAAAGGCGCAAGCTATCCTGGAATCATTTCAATTTTCCGGGATGTCGGATGCGTTTGCTTCGTCGGTGAGCCACTGGGATGTTCGTGAAAAACGGTTCTGCGCGCCAATGGTGACATATGCTCGAGAACCCGGCGGCATATCATGCACTGCATATATGAATCCTTGCGACATTCCTGATGCGTTTGAGGTGTGTGATGCCGAGGACGCGGAATAATGACGATTTTTATAGAGACTTCCATTTACGCGGCCAGGGGGAGAGAATACTCATCTTTTTTTTGTTTTCGTTTAGCGACTTCAATCATGATTTGGTCTTTTGCACCGTATTGCGGCGCAAACACGGCGGTGTCCCCAAAAATATAATTGTCGGGCTGGTATTGCTGGAGCAAAAATTTGCCTGTCATTCCATCTTTGATAGACTGTCCGTGGGTGACAAAATAATCAATTGGTGACACGTCTTTTTTCCCATAGAGCAGTGATCCGGCATTTGCGAGCGACACCACGGTTGGAATGCCAATATCTTCCGGCGGTATGTGCGCCAAGAATGGATTTTCTCTTCTCAATTCATCAAGTCGCGTGCGCATGGCAAGGATAATATCGTACCCAAGGCATGTATCAAACACGATTGTCACATCCTGTAAATTGCCACGCTCGGGTTTGCCTTCTTTGGCACAGCGAATAAAACGCTTGGCGAGCGATTCTATAATTTCATCCGGAGTCATTTCATTCCCTTGCGTATCTATTTGGATGCCGCTCAATGCGCCATGCGTGTCAAAATACAAGCACGTTTTTCCTTTGGAGTGTTCCATGAGAGCACTCAGCCTATCTCTCATTTGTTTTCCACCGCCGTCGTTATCTTTGTCTTCATTTGATGCGATGTGTATGCCACTTTCCGGAACTCCGGCCATTTTTGCGAATTGTCGATTTTTTTCTGGATCTGATTTTGGTTCGGTGAGTCCGGATTGGTCTCTTGGCCTATACACAAAAGAAATAAACTGTTCGGTGTTCGGTCCAACAATTTCTTGTTCTTGTATTATGGCCCTTGCGGCAAGGAGCTGGTCAATAATATCATGATTTTTTTGATCCCCGGGGTTATCCGCGTGGTAATTTATAACGGATTTTGCCAAAGAATACGTCTCGGCAAGTGTGAATTTGTTCTCAATACATATTTTTCGGAAGAATGGGTCGGAAACCAGTTGTTTGAAATCTGCCTGCATGTCTTTCAAGTTCCACATGGGTGTTTCTTCTAGTGTCTCATTGGTTACCTCCTGTGCCTTTGTGTTATTACACAGTCTTTCTATGTGGTCGGCATGCTCTGGCGCTATTTTTCCTCCCGGTATGTCATTGATTACCTGGACGATTTCTCCCAGTTTATTTTCCTCGTAGAGACGGAGAATGTTATTTTGCCATGCTTGACCTTCTTTCTGGGCTGTATCTGGCAATGTTGCTTGTATGGTACTAAGGAGGTTGCGTAATTCTTGTACAAAGTTTCTGTTTTGGAACGCCCAATATATTCTTGGATCAATTTCCGTAGGTTGTATGTCGTCTCCTTTTGGAAAATAATCTTCAACGAAAATAGAAAAATAATCGGTTTCAGGATTGATAAGCGTGTTGGCTATTTTGGCATGGCCTTGAATAAGATTTCCTTGTTTATCTTTCAAGGTGGTGAGCGTATCGCATACGATGCCGTGGCAACGAACGGACGCGAGCCGTTCATAAATATCATACAAAAAATTTGTTTGTCTCCCTTGTGCGGCGTGGTACGCAACCAATTCATGAGCCGTTATGACCTGTGCGACAATAGGTTCTTTCATGAATGTCTCTATGGTTTCATCGTGCAACTGTTCTATCTGCATCGCATTTCGATCGTTCGGGCCGGAGAGGCTGTGCCGTGTATCAAAGGAGTGTTCAAAGGTTTCTAATTTTTTTAAAAACGCAAAAAATTCTCTTTCTTTTTGTTCGTAGTGTTTTTGTTCTGGATTCAGTATCTTTTGTTCTGGTTTTGGTTCATACCGCGATGTGGTATCAGGCACATTTTCTCTTTCCGCTTGTTCGGTTGGATCACAGCCTTCGCCCAAAAGGGACGCAGATACTGCGGCGGTCAGAAGGCCGGCACTGAGTTCTTTCCCGAAGTCTCTTCGAGAAATACCACGCTTTGCTGTGGAAAATTTTTCTTTTGGTGTTTCTTCCGCTATCTTTGGTTGATCGTTTCTTTTCACGGAAGGCATCTCTGGTGGTTTTTCTGGTGTGTCTTTTTTTCCACGTAAAAAATCCCGTCTGGATATGGAGGGTTGAGGATCTGGTATTTTTCCAAAAAGAAATTCACTAAACCGTCCCATAGGTAAGGGAGAAACCACATCATATCCTCCTTGAGAAAAAAAGCGGGCAGGCAGGGAACCCGCAACTTTCCCGATTGACATCGGGATACTCTAACCAGTTGTGTATGAAAAAGAATACTCAGCGGACCGGACGGGACTCGAACCCGCAACTTCTGCCGTGACAGGGCAGTGCTCTAACCAGTTGAACTACCGGTCCATTTTTTACGATTAACTTTTGCCGTGCATGGCATCATGCAGTTTTTGTCCTGCAGTTTTTGCTTTGGCCGCGCGTTTTATCGCTTTTTTGGCGCGAGTAAACCTCGCCACAATTCGTTCTTTGGCAATTTGTTGATTTTTTTTCTTTCGCATTCCCATAGAAAAGAGTGTCAATGGAGATAAAAGTCGAGAGCAGTATATATCGGGAGGATCCGCCTGTCAAGAGAATAAAAAAGACCCTCGGTGTGTTCGGCGCTTGCATTGGGGGTGAAGGAGGGGGCACCCCCGCTCGCACCAAACACACTGAAGGTCTTTTCTTTTTCGGTCTATATTATAGCAGGACGCAATGCGTATGTCAAGAGGTTTTATTTGACCAAGGAAACAATTTTTTCAAAGATCTCCGGCTTTTGGGCTGCAATTTCGGACAATACTTTTCTGTTTAATCCGATGTTTTTTTCTTTGAGCGCGTGGATAAAGGTGCTGTACGTCATACCCAGTTCTCTCACTGCTCCGTTAATACGAATTTGCCACAAGCCGCGCATGGTTCGTTTTTTCACTCGTCGGTCGCGGTACGCGTGCATTCCGGCATGGGTATCCGCCATTTTTGCCTGTTTGAGCAGGTGTTTTCTTCCTTGGCTGAACCCCTTTACTCGTTTCATCAGGTTTTTTCTTTTTTTCAGGTGGCCGACACCTCGTTTTACTCTTGGCATACATTAAAAAATAAAATGAAGATTATGCGAATCTCGCCGTCTCTCGTATTATCTGTGGGGGATCGCGTGGAGGATGGTTTGTTTGTTTGCGATAGAAACCGTGTTGTCCGATCGTTTATTTCTTTTTTTCTTTCCTGTCTGGCGCGCATTGAAATGGTCCTGTCCGTCGGCTCGTTTTAAAATGGTGATCCCTTTTTTGGATTTTTTGATCTGGAAACGTTTCGCCGTTGCTTTGTGCGTTTTTATCTTTGGCATAGTGCATTCTATAGAATGTCAAAAAGTATACACCACTCTTGCCATTTCGTCAAGGAGGGGATGGCCTTTATTTTTTTGCGATAATTGCGGTAATTTTGTTGCCTTGTTTGGTGGTTTCTTGTTCCACCCGAACGGGCATAGCTCCTTCGAGAAGTTTGATGAAATGATTGATAACGTCAAATCCAAGGTTGGCTTTGGCATTTTCTCTTCCTCGAAGAACAATTTCCGCTTTTACCTTATCTCCTCTATTGAGAAATTTTTCTGCTTGAATTTTTCTGGTATCCATGTCGTGGCCGCTGATACGAATGGAAAGGCGAATGCCTTTGAGATCGCTGACATGCGATTTTACTTTTTGTTTCCGAGCTTCTTTTTCTTTTTGATATCGGAAAGAGCCAAAATCCAAAATTTGCGTGACCGGGGGATTCGCTTTCGGATTGATTTCCACCAAATCAAGCTCTTGTCCTTTGGCAAGTCTGATAGCGTCCTCAGTACTCATGACTCCGAGGTTGTTGTCTTCCGCGTCAATCACCCGCACCTCGAGCACTCGGATGCGTTCATTGATATTATACCGAGGAATGAGAGGCTTTTCCGGACGTTTTTTTCTTGAAATTCTCATAGGGAACCCTTTGTATATACTGCTATTATTCTACCAAGAGAAGATACCATGGTTTTTGCTTTTTTGCAAGGTTTTGTACATCAGGCTTCCGATCCCTCCCCACACAACCGGTCTGGCGTCCGAAGTCCGGTGCGGGGGTTCATTTCTTCATGAGAATCATCTATACTATGCCCGAGATCACTATGCCTACATATGCCACAAACAAACGAGCGCGGTTTGACTATGACATCCTGGAAACACTTGAGGCTGGATTGGAATTGACCGGCCAAGAGGTGAAGTCGATCCGGGGCGGCCATATGCAACTCAAAGGGTCCCACGTCACATTTCATGGGGATGAGGCGTTTCTTATCAATGCGCACGTGAGTGCATATAAGCACGCCGGTCCATTGCCCGGGTATGACCCGGAGCGATCCCGTCGCTTATTGCTTCGGCACAAACAGATTGATTATCTTCGCGGAAAAAGGCAAGAAAGGGGTTTGACAGTTGTCCCTCTTTCTGTGTATACTAAGGGGCCCAACATTAAAGTGGCAATTGGCGTTGCGCAAGGAAAAAAGAAGTTTGACAAACGCGCGGCGATAAAAAAGAGAGAACACAAAAGAGAGGTTCGTCGAATAATGAAAGGATAAATATGTACGAAAGTACGAACAGTACGAAATTACGAAACCTTACCAAAAATTTTTTTCGTATTTTCGCAACTTTCGTAGTTTCGTACATATCTGGGGATGACAGGATTCGATAGACGGATTCTGGTATCATTCGCATTCATGTCGAGGCCGTTTGATCCTCGCAAATCACTCGAACAATCGACTACGTGCAAACGTTGTTAGCAGAGTGAAGAACGCGATTGCTCGCGCATTCAGCGTTCCCGCTTTTGCTCCTGTCCTCGCGTAATTGCCTGGACCATCGCGCTCCAGATACTCAATACGGAAACCGCGGTGCCAACCCATTGAGCGTAGGATAGCGTTTTTGTCTGAGGACGCTATGTGAAAGATTATCAGACTTTACCCATTGCCGTTTTGCCATTTTTGAGTCAATGGGCAACAAAGAAAGTGGCTACACATGTATACTGCAGTGGTATCCCGTTTAGACCCGGGTTCAACTCCCGGCATCTCCACAAAAAGCGGCTTGAAAAGGCCGTTTTTTCTTTTGCATTTTCGAAATAAAAAAGGTATACTATACGCAATTTGCGTATGTCCCAAGAAGTCAAAGTCCACATAAGCACGAAAACCCTTTTTAAAATTTTGGGATTCGGATTATTTGTCTATGTTCTTTTTTTGGTGTGGAATATTCTTTTTTTGCTTTTTGTCGCATTGATTTTGTCCGCCTTGATCCATCCATTTGCGAGCTGGCTTCACCAGCGAAAAATTCCTCGGTTTTTGTCCGTCCTTCTCATTTACATTATTCTCTTTGGCATTGTCGGCCTCGCGCTTCTTTTGCTCGCTCCGGTTATAACGCATGACCTTCCGCAACTGGTTCAAAATTTTGACAACCTCTGGCAAGGGATGCAAGAAAATGAAACATGGCAACGCATTGTGGCCGGCGTCCAAGAGATGCAACAGTTTTTTTCTCTGAGCGAAGGTTCCGGGCGGCAGGCGGTTGGCGCGTCGGGCGGTGTGGACACGGCCATTTCTGGCGTGTTTTCTACCATTTCCGGTTTTTTTGGCGGGCTGTTTTCGCTGGTATTGATTTTGGTTATGACATTTTACCTCGTCGTTCAGGATGATCCGCTCAAAAAAATACTCAATTCTGTCGTTCCGGACGAATATATTTCTCATGTCTTGTCTCTTTTTCAAAAAATTAGCGATAAATTGGGGTATTGGTTGCGCGCGCAGTTGATTTTGAGCGGTATTATTGGATTATTGGTCTTTTTCGGGTTGAGTATTTTGGGAATAAAATACGCTCTGGTTTTGGCGCTTTTGGCCGCGCTCCTTGAATTTATTCCGTATGTGGGGCCTGTGTTTGCCTCCGTGCCGTCGTTGTTTCTCGCGTTTTCTCAGGGCGGACCGGTGACTATGTTCGGCGTTCTTGTCGTGTATATTGTCATTCAGCAATTCGAAAATCATTTACTTATTCCCAAGGTCATGCAAAAGGCCGTCGGTTTGAATCCGATTATCAGTATCATTGCCATTTTGATCGGCGCGCGTCTGGCTGGCGTTCTTGGGGTGCTGGTTGCGATTCCGGTCGCGACCGCATTAAGCATTGTCTTACAAGATGTTCTGGCGAAAAAAACATCCTCTTGATGTGGCACTTTTTGTGCTTTTATCGGCGAGCGGACTCATTGTCTTTTTGAGTATTTTTTTATTTGTCGCGAATCGATTGCATATTGTGGATGTGGGAGAGCGCGCGTATGCCGATATTCAATCCGCAGTGGAACAAGCGTATGAGGCGGGGAAAACGCCTGATGTCTTGACCGCGTCGTATCGCGCAAGCATGACGGATTTTATCGCGCAAGCGGAAACGATTGACCCGGAGATATTTTTTCAAGAAGCGGATCGTTTGTTTTTGTCCGTTTCTGTCCCCAAAGAAATGATGGACGCGCATCTCGAAACATTTATAAAAATTCAAGCGTTGCGCGCCAACCCTGATCAGCGCGATATGGCGGCCGTCCAAGCCGAGGCAGTGGCCGTCCTTCGCGAGTTGTCTTCCGCTCTCAACAGCCTATGATTCGTGTTGTCATGTTTGGCATAGGAGCCGTTGCCGGAGTCGTGAGCAGTCTCTGCCTGTTTCTTATTCATCATTTTGCAAATCTCTTAGCGCTTGCGATTGTTCTTGTTGCGTGGGTGGGCATATTGTTTAGCATCTATCATGTTATTGAAAAAAGAATTGATGCGGATCGCCGCCAATTTTTTTTGATTCTCGCGACGGTTTTTGGTTTTTTGGGATTTACGAGCTTGGTTGAAGCGTTGTGGCTCCGATATTTTCTTATTGTCTTAAGCGGCGTATGCATTGGTCTTTTGTTTGTCTTGCTCTTGTATCATCGTATCGCCCCGGTGCCGGTGCAAAAATCGATTCGCCGCATTGGCATGATGGTGTGGGTGTTTGACGCGTATGCCTTGACGACGACGGTATTTGCCTTTCATCTTTTTTTTCAGTCGTTTCCGTTTTGGGCATTGAGTTTTTTGAACGGGATTATTTTGGCCGTGATCGGCTCGATGATTTGGCGATTGTATGTTGAGGGAACCATTCGAACATTTTTATTTTGGATTGGATTCGTGGCAGTGCTTATGACCGAGATAACATTCGCCATACAGATATTTCCGCTCGGCTATCTTGCCTTGGGGTTGTTTACCACGTGGATATGGTATATTGTTCAATTGTTTATTCGATTCCATATTCACTATCAGGGCGTCGTGTGGCACAAACAGCGGTGGTTTTTGATTGTGAATGTGTTGTTGTTTGCCGCCGGTATGTTTTTTGTGCGATGGATATAATAACATGAATATGTCCCAGATTCCTCATCTCCCTCCCAAAACATGCAATATACAGACTCATAAGCGTTTGCAACGGTTGCCCCTGCTTTTGTTTGTCGCGTTTCTCTCTTTTCTCGCCGGTATTTCTGGGGGCCTCGCCAGCATCACATGGATCAGCCCGCCAGCCGGGCCGGCGTCCCGGTTCACTCCTGTCAGCCGGACCATCGGAGACGCAACGGTCGAAATGCCCAACCCCCTTTTGGAAAACGAAATGAAGCAACAGATGATTGGTCTTTTTGATACGAGAAAGAAAATCGGGTCCGCATGGTATAAAACCGATGGGCGGATTGCCGACGCGGTCCTTTTGACCGACAACGGATGGGCCGTTGCGGCGCTTCCGGCCTACAAGGCCGGCGATGAACTCTCTTGGGAGGGTGTTGATTTTCGAGGGAATACGTTTTCTGTCGAAGAGGTAAAAAAAGAAAATATTTTTGGGCTGGTATTTCTTCGTTTTTCCGGCAATCAATTTGTGCCGGTGTCTTTTTCGGATGTGGACAATATGCACGCGGGGAGTATCTTTTGGGCGGTTGCAAAACAGGAATGGACGCTCGTCGATGTGTCGAGCCGCGTGTCGCTTGAATCTCCATCCGGTTTTCTCGTGTGGAAGCCGCATTATGAATTTGTCGTTTCGTCCACTGCCTCGGAAGGACAGATCCTCTTTACCTTGTCTGGCGAATTCGCCGGATTTGTCGGGAGTGACGGCCATATTATCCCGGCGACATTTATTCCTGGCGAGATTCAATCGGTTCTTACAACCGGCACGTTTTTGTATGAAGCGCTTCCATACGCGGGTTTGCTGGTGGAAGGGTTTTCAGCGGAGGACGCGAAAGATCGGCTGTTTGGGTTTTTGGTCACCGGCGGTGTGTTGCCAAAATCGTCGCCAATTCAAAAAAATGATTTGATTATCGGCATCGAAGGAAAGCCAATTGATCCGCTCTTGCTCCATTACCAGGTCTTGCGCGCTCCCAAAACTATGACGCTCACTATTTTGCGGGGCAAAGAAGAGATTGATGTGATGGTGTCAAAAGTACTGGTTGAACCTTGACGGCAGGGCATTTTTGTGCTATAATTTGTTGTTTCTTTCCGGATTGAAAAGAGAGCGCATATCGCAATTTTTTGATTCTTCTGTTATAATTTGGTACATACGCATATATGAATTACCCCTGGTCTATTATCAAAAAACGGAGTCGGCTCATCCTCATTGGCGGCGTCATCATCGGGCTTCTTGCAGGCGGGGTGAGTTTTTTCTTTCCTCGCTATTACCGAGCGGACGCGCAGATTCTTATTCTTCCCAATAGTCAGGCAGGAGTTGATCCGTACACCATTGCAAAATCTGCCGAACGTATTGGATCCAATGTTGCCGAAGTATTGCCCTCCAATGATTTTTTTCAAAAAGTGATGACTCAGGGCGACTATGGCATTGACAAAAGCCATTTTGCCAACGTGTCGGAACGCGTGAAACGAAAACGATGGCGAGAAACCATTTCTTCGTCGGTTTCGTTTGGCACCGGCATCCTCAATGTGAGTTTGTACGGACGAAGCCAATCCCAAGCCATTGCGCTCGCGCGTGCTTCGGTCGACGCGCTGGTAACAAGAGGGTGGGAATATATTGGAAAGGATGTCGTTCTCAAAGTGGTCAATGATCCGGTGGCGACGCGTTGGCCGGTGAGACCAAATATACCCGTGAATATGGCGCTTGGATTTTTTGTTGGATTGGTTGGCGCGGCGCTGGTGGTGTTGAAACGGGAGAGGAGAGAATAACACTTCCATGGTAATCATTTAGATATTTAGAATTTTTCTTTATGCCATCACCCACGGTACAATCCAATTTCATTCATGATCATATTATTCAGCTTCTCAATTTGGATTATTTACCCGACAGTCAAAAAGCGCAGCTTTTGGACCAAATGACCGAGCTTATCCAAAAAAAATTATTGGTCCGCGTGTTTGATTTGGTATCTTCTGAAAAACAAGAGGAATTGAAAAAAATATTGGAAACCGGAACGGACGAAGATCTTCAGGTATTTATCCGGCACGATGTGCCGAATTTTTTGGATATCTTGCAGGAAGAAGTCGTTGCCGTAAAGACCGGCCTCATGAATTTTATCCAAAATAAAAAAGGAAATTCACAGTAAAGAATAGTCTTTGTTTTTTATGGCAGATACGCTTGGCGCACAATTAACGCAGCAACCAAAGCCGGCATTGTCTGCCGCGCCGGAATACGAAGAGATAAAAAGTCATTATGAGGAGCTGCGGAAAGAATTTGATGATTTGAAAAAACGCCACGCGGTGATGCACCGGCGAGTGCTCGAACTTGAGGATAAAGTGAGAGTAAAAGAAGCGCTTCAACATATTTTGCAATTGAAATAACTATGGCTGAAGAAGACAAAACAAAACCAAAAAAAGAAGGATCGCAAACGCCCGAAGCCGAAAATATCGTGAAAAGAGCCGATCGCATGCGGGCTGAAATGGCAACGTTATTTGACCACCTCAAGACATTGGAAGAGGGAAGTGAGGATTTTGGAAATGAATTGGCGGGGCTCGATAAGAGGCTTCGGTCTTTTTTGGATAATGCCGGAACAAAATTGAAAGACGGAGAAGCAGAGCAGATTGCAATAGAATTGGAGTCGCTTGAGACTGATTATGAAGAGTTCCGCGCCAGACTAGAACACGAATTGCGCCGAAACAACACCATGGAATTTTTGCAGTTTTTGGAAACCGTTTTTGATAAAAATGGTGTCACCGACCGTGATGTCCGTGGGAGAGTGGCAGATTTTTGGGTAGACGTATTAGGGGGATTGGACGATTGTCTCAATGGTTACCCTGCCGCGCAACGTTCGAGCATACAAAGGGCATTTGTTTCTCGTATGCGCGTCTTAGATGAGGAAGTTCTTCTCCAAACAGGGGACGTTTCTGACACCGTGAATAATATTCTTGACGTCGTTCAGGACGAATTAGGCATTACGCATGAAGATACGGTTGTGCCTGAAGAAGGCACAATTTCTCAGTCCGTTGTTCCTTTAGCAGAAGAAGCTCCCGTGTCACCAGAATCCTCCATTGCCGATCTTCTTGCGAAAGACGAGGCCGACCTTACGGATGACGAAAGGGGAAGAATTATTTCAGAAGGGAAACGTCTTGGGCCGCCCGGAGTTCAAGCAATGGCGCATATGCCGGATTGGGCAGTGCCAAAAAGAGAACAATTAAGAAGAACATTATTTCGTGGTGAAACAGGAAAAGAGAAAGCGGCGACTTCTCCGGAAACAGGAGTAATCGCGACTGCCAAAGAGGGGGAAACGGTTTCCCTCGGTACGCACACCTTTACGGTGGGCGAACAAATTCAATATCAGTATCCAAAAAAACTCGTTCCCGGCGAAGTTGTGGGAAAACGCGCGGATGGAGCGATAACATTTCGGGTTCACTTGCCACGAAAAGATGGGACAACCTATCCGCAGGAAATTCATATCGCAAGAGCCGACTCTCCTTCATGGTCCAAAGTGACCAAGCGAAGCGTTGCGCCGGAAACTCATCCTTTGCCTTTTGGTGCGGATGAAGAAAATAAACCCGATTTTCTTAGTGAGCTTGCGGCGGAGGAAGAAAAGAGAGCCACTGCATTGCAGCCGGAAGAAGCAGAAGAAAAGATTGCAGAAGCGACGATTGTAGAAGACGATGGATCGGCTGATCATGTTGAAGGGTTGGAACAGCTCACGCCGCCGTCGGTGCCAGGAGAAAGTGAACAGTCTGGCGCTGTTCTTGCCACAGACGATGTAAAAAAAGAAACTTCTGTACCACCCGTAGAAACGCCGGCCGCTGAATCTTTACCAGAAAGACCGCGCGGGCTTGGTATTTTGGGAGAAACAACATTGGGTGGTTCGTTAGGGAAAGGTATTTCTCGGAAAAAAGTGCATAAGGATGAACCGGGGGAGGCGCCGGCATCAGGACCAGAACCACGAGTTCCTTTCGAACCTGGGCCTACGCTTTCTTCATTGGACGATGAACCATCTGGACCACTACTTATACCTGACATTAAAGATACAGAGAAAGGAGCACCGTCGGCAGTACCGGCTGTTGTCCCTACAGAAAGAACAGAAACAGAAAAATGGCAAGAACAAAAAACACAGGAATACGTTGATCAAGTAGTTGAAGCGGCAGTTAAAATACTTACTCCTGACGATAAATCTATTCCACTTTCGTCCGAGGCCTTGGATATTTTGAGGGCGTTGAGGGCTCAGTTGGAATCAGATCAACGTGGAGAGGAATTGGTTTTAGGGAATCCAGAATTGGAAGCCACAAAACGAGTGGCACAATTTTTGGGTGCTCATAAAAAAGCTGGGCGATATTTCGATACAGGACCAATTGCAGAATCCGAGTTGGTAGATGACGAAGAACCGGTGACGGCGGAGTTTGCTGACGATGAACCACCGGAAGCAGAAGTAGCTGATGATGAAGTTCCTGGCGGCACAGAATCGGCTCCGGCTGCCGTTGAACCAGACCAACCACCAGCACGACCTGTCGAATCCGAACCAGATTTGTTGGAAGTTTCAGATGCCCTTAGTGCAACAAGAGGCGGAGGTCTTGATAAACGGCCAGTTGATGTTGAGCCAACTCCGGTTGCCGCGGAAGCCGGATCGATGACGTATGGCGCGTTGCATGACGCAAATCGTGAAGCAACAGCTAAATTTTTAGATCGTATAGACAAGATAGGAGCAGTGGAGGTCAGTAAACTATCTGGGATTTTTAATAAAGGAAAACGTGATCTCGCGGTATTACGCCATGCCGCACAGATGGGTTGGCATGCCGCACTGGGGGTGATATCAAGATTGGAGAGCGACCCTCTGAAACGGGAAAAACTTTTTTATCGCATCTTTCATTATTTAGATGTGGAAGATGTCTTGCGTCATGCCCCCAAAAAAGCCACTCCGGAACAGCTGGCGGAATTGTTGTTGGCGCGCGCAGATGAAAATTCCGAGCCGGTGATTGTGGAAGAGAAAAAAGACCCCGAAGCGTATAAGAAAGAATATAAACAACGTTTTCGGGCTTTTCTTGAAGAAACATATCCGGAAATTCATGGTATAGATTCCCGTTTTGACGATGGCGGCGCATTTGATGCGGCGTTTGATCGGCTGTGGACTGATAGAAAAATAGATCCAAAAAATTTTGATTTTTATGAGACCATAAAGACAATGGAAAAAGAGGATGAAGAATTTGGGAAGTTTTCAAGGCATGTGTGGGATCAGTTGGTGCAAGAGGATGTCCGCGACCATATACATCAGCTTCTCAAAGATGGCGGGCATGTAAAGGAAGATGACATTGACCAATTTGTCCAAGACCGTGTCCAGCCTGCGCTTGAAAATTTATCAGAGAACCTGGGATTTCTTCATGAAGACGTAAGAAATAATCCCAAAGAAGCCGCAAAAGGCATTATGCGTGATCTTGGTTTTGCACAAGAAATTGGTGAGCGTGATCCGGCGAGAGACGCGGAAGATGCGTGGCAGAAGAAAATGAAAGACGTTGATGTTGATAATGCAGAATTGCAAGCATACTGGACAGCGTTTAAAGAAGCAGTGGAAAAAGAAGCTGTGGGCCAAATAGATAACAATGATCGCCGCCTACACGCCCTTGAGTTAATTTTTTATTCCGTGAATCCAAAGATGGAGGAAAAAGAGCTGAAAAAAATGAAACCGGAAGCTCGTGCCAAAGAGGGGGTAAAAAAAATAAAAGAGCAATATGATCTTGCCGATTTGATTTATGGAACAAGAGATGTGGTTTTATTTTTAATAAGGAAAGCAATAGAACCGGAGCCAATCTCAGATGAGTTACATACAGCTGTTGTAAGACAGGTTGATCCATACAATACTGACAACATAATCAAAAAATTAATAGACGGTGGCAGATGTAAACTTGACACGCCAGCCGAGGAGGTCGCGAAACTTGTGATGGTCGAACTTCATAAGGATAAAATTATTCCGGATGATCTTTCCGCAAAAATTGATGGCTCTATACAAGCATATGAAGAGCACGTTCGAACATTTGACGAGTGGAAAGAGAGAATAGTGGAGGCGACAAAAGAACGGTTGTATGCCAATTTTCTTGCGCTTGGCTATTCTGAACGCGAAGCAAGGACACAAGTGGATGATTTATTGCATGGAGCCTTGGGGGGCGTTATAGAACGTTCGTTTTCCGGAGGGCCAAGCGCCATGTTTCCCCGAGGGGACGTTGCTTATTATGAAGATATTCTGTTTAAGCGAACTGTTGCAACAGCAGGTATTCCACGCGCCGATAGATCTGGTACACATTTGCCAACGCAAGAAATGGCGGGGAGAAAAAAAATGATTGACATAGCCCATGGTATGGTTAATACCGGCGGGGAAATAGAGGTTGAGTTGTTGGCCGCCATTGGACAATCCAAAAAAATGGGTTTTCGCCCCGCATCCAGAGAAAAAGTACGTGAGTATTGGGAACAGGTTATTGATGAATTTCGGAAACGTGTTCAAGACGGGTTTCCTTCCCTTGTTGGCAGGGAGGGCTATGCTTCCAATATTTTAAAAAGTTCAATAGCCATGGATGTACTCTATAAAGAAATTGGTGATTGGTTGAAAGATAATCCCAAATGGCTTACGGTAGAATTGAAGCAAAATCCGGATCCGGCAGTCGCGGCGCAAAAGCTGTGGGACGATTCTGAGCTAGAGAGAAAAGTGAACGATGCGTTTCAAAAAGCCGCGGCCGAGGCATACGCGCCGGCAGCGAAAGACGAGAGGGAACCGCCAAGCGGAGAGGTGGAGGCGGGGGAAGTGTCCGACGAGAAGAAAGAACTTGTCGGTTTGGAATTAGATGTGGAAGACGCACGTGCAACATTAGCACTTTTATACAAAAAACGTCGTGGCCTCATTGGTGGGAAGAAAGCGGAACCTGCGTTTGAGCAGGCAAAAGTTGATTATGACGCGGCCAGAAAAGCCTATCTTGAAAAAGCCGAGTTTGAGGTGCAAGAAATTCAAGCGTGGATGAAAGAAGAATCACGGCAGCTCGATACGGCCATTTCGGAACGATTGGAAAATAAAGCATTTGCCAAAGTTCAATCAGCTTGGAGAAAACTGGGTGATATGAATTTGTCCAATTTTTTTGAGTCCTATACCGAAAAAAATAAGGGCGGCTTTTGGGATAAGCAGTGGCAACAAACCAGCCGATTTATGAAAGGCGCCGGGAAAGTTGTCAGTGTCCGAACCGTATTATCTACTGCTCTGGTGGGAGCTCCTTTATGGTTTGAATCGGTTCTTCAGGCAGGTGGATTTATTGCAACCCGGACAGCAATGGCCGGGCTTGGAGGTGGTTTTGGTTCGCGAGGTCTTTTGGACGGAGTACAAGAGTATTCCCAGCGTCGTTTTGGAAAACAAGGGAGAGTGTTTACCGACGAAAAGGACATCGTAGAATATCGAGCCACGGCGTTGAACGCAAAATTCAATCAGGATATGGCAGTTCTTCATGCACGCGCTACCGCGCAAGAATGGGAACCGGCTCAATATGGTAAAGAAAAAGCCGACATGACGAAGAAATACCAGAAAAAGTGTGCGAAATTAGAAAAGAAAGGCGGAATTCGAGGAATACTGCGTCGTGGTTTTGCTGGGAAAGATATCATGATTGATGAGCTTGGGGACACACCCGCAACGCGGCTTGAAACATTGAACGATTTATTAAGTGTCCGCCGTGCAAAATTGCAGGTGGATCATAAAGATCCAAATAAAGACGAGGTCTATCAGGATTTGTACGAAAAACGGGACGTCCTTCTTCAGGAGGTTTTAGTACAAAACATGGCAGGCGGCACGTCCGGCACCCCGGAGGCCGCGGGAGGATCACCAGATGCGACAGCTTTAGATGTCGCCAAATATACCTCGGCCTATATAGAACAAGAAAATGCCTCTCTTGATATTTCGTTAAGAAAAATTGGTAAAGAAAAAGGATTTCGTTGGGCAAAACGTCTGGGGTCTGTCGTTGCCGGTATTGCGGTTGGTAGCTACGTCCAAAAATTTTTGGAAGCAAAAGCATACGCGCAAAGCATGATGCAAGGTCGCCCAACCGAAGCCTTTCAATTATCAACCAGTGATTTGGCAAAAAAATCAGAAGACATCCAAAAGATTATGGATGGCACCACAAAAGTGGAGGCATTGGAACAACAATTGGCAGACGCGCATGTGCATCATGTGGAAATTGAAAATCAAATGGCGGCAGTGTCTCCGGATAGTCCGGCACACGCTGAGCTCATGGGAAAAAGTCTTCAAGCCGAACAGACTGTGGGGGGTTTGCAAGAAGAAATTAACATCACCAGACAAGAGTTGGCGCGTCTTGCCGGCTGGCAACAGGCCGCCGACATACAGCCGGCAGATTTTGCGGATATTCCTCCGGAAGCGCCTGAGGTCGATTGGGATGCCATGAATTTGGAAAGTGGCGTAAAAGAAGACCTGCAAGGTATTTCTCATGAATTGCCGAGTTTGCAAAAGCCGGAGGTTCTGCAAGAAATGTTTGACCATGGGCAGTTGCCAAAAGGTGGCGGCCCGGAAGGCCGGTATATTGCAATTATGCGATATTTGGACGATACCTTAACCGGAGAAGAAAAGGCCAAATTTTATAGCATGATTGGGTATGATCCCAATGTTGCAAAAGTGGATTTGGATACGCACATTGGCAGAGAAGCCCACCGCGTTTCATTGCGTACCGGATTTATGACTCGGGACGGACGCTATTTAAAGGGCGTTTATTGGAAAGATGGTGTCGATCAGCACTATCTTCCGGCTCTTGATGAAAAAGGTAGACTCACATTCCATCACAACCAAGTTGGCGGAGACAGAAATTTGGAAGTACGCTATGGACGACCTATGACAAAGGCCGAACTTCATGGACGACCCGACGTATCACAGTCAATGGACGCAGCCAAAGCAGGGCTTTCCGGCCCGGGGAAAATACGCATTATTGAAACGTCGGATGGCCTTGGCAAAAATGTCAAAGTGATTTCGCTCGACGGTATAACGTATGAAATTGGCAATAATGTCAGCGTAGTAGAATTACTTCGAGATGGCACGCTCAATGTAACCGATGCCGCCGGGCAGGTAACACATTATGCCGAGAATCCATTTCAATCGATCACTGGAGGAGCGTCTTCTGCTGTGGCTCGAGGTGTGGGTTCTGCGGCTGAATCGCGAGCGTATGGTTCAGCAGGTATCGGCGGAAGTGTCGGAGACTATCAAGGCGGTATTGGAAGAGATTATAGTGAAATGCCGTCCGCAGCCGAAGTTACAGAAATCAAAAAATTGCAAAAAGGCGTGAGCTTGCTTATGACATCGCTTGACGCGGCCGCTCGAGGCGATATTGATTTGGAAGATATACTTGAGTTTTCTCCGGCGCAACGACAAACCTTGCAACAATATACAGAACAGTTTTTGAAGACACGTCTTTCCGGTTATAATGAAATAGCGGGAACCTTTCGTCGTGATGTGCTGGGTTCATACTTTGATGCGGTCAAAACAGAAGTGGAACGGATAGAAGATGCCGCTCGAACAAGTGGCGCAAGACCAGATGCTTCTTCGTTCCGTGGAGACGCAATTGGACGCGCCGTGGGGTCTGCCGCACAATCAGGTGGGGAGGATATCCAAACTCGCGCCGCCGGAGTAGATCGATCGGGATTGGATTTGTCCAAACCAAAAGTTGCGGCTGGACCCCAGGAAACAGCAGAGCCTCGAGTTGAACCGGCGGGCGAATCCGGCGGACCTATTCCATCTCCTGCGGCAGAAGCAGCTGCCGGAACCGAAGGGGCACCGACACCGGACAAACCGTTAGTCGAACTTCCCACAAGAGTGTCTGGTATCAAACGATTTTCTCTCTTTCGAGGGGAAGGGAAAGATCCATTCGAAGTGGTGATGCCAGTGGATTTTAATCCAAACATTGCGGGAGGAAATTTAAAAATTGATATTGCCGGAGGAAATGCAACCATTGAAGGCAAAGTTCAGCTTATTGAAGAAGGCGGCAAATTGCGGCCGGCAATAGACGATGTTGATGGGGATACCATCAATCGGTACTATTTGGACGATCCCAATAATCCGGTTGAATTTAAAAATGGGGTAAAAGTGGAGGAGACGAGTGGGAGTGCTGCAACCGCAGGAGATGCGGCAAAGATTGGAGAGTAATTTAAAAAACGATCGGTGAGTGCCGGTCGTTTTTGGTCCTTTGGAAGTCTCTCAAGTCTCGTTTGTTGTCATGCTGAACTTGTTTCAGCATCTTTCACCAAATTTACCGTATCCGTATTCCATGCCGCTTGGTTTCATTGATCAGTACTCCGTTTTCTTTAAAGAAGCAAGGGACTATTATAGGTAGATGTCTTTTCTGTGCGCGACTCGAAGAAGCTGAATTATTTCGCTGTCAATAAATTGAAACATTTTTAAGTTCGCGCAAAAATGAAGCGGGATCTTTAAATGTTTTGGTCGGCTTTTCTTCCGAAGCAAGAAGTATTTTTTTGGCAAATTCAGGCTGGTAGTTTCCCTCGTTGTCTCGACCGACAAGACTGATGAGCAGGCTTTTCATAAGCTGAATTTCTCTGGTTAGGTCAGGATTTTTTTGTTTGGTAGGGGTAGTGTTGCTCATAGAGGTATATATTAGGGTGAGAAAATGGTATGTATGAAGCGTTTGTTTTTATTTTCTCTTTGGTTTTACAGTATCCGTATTCCATGCCGCTTAATTTCGTTTATCAGCATGCCGCCTTCTTTAAAATCTTTTGGAGAAAAGCCAACAGGTTCGATGGCAAATTCTTTGAGTTCCATCCTTTTCCCCCATAAATAATTCAGCGGATCTTTGATACGTGTTTCAAATGCCGGAGAAATAACAGCCAAATCAATGTCGCTCCATTCATGCGCGGTTCCTTTGGCATGGGAGCCAAAAAGATAGAGACTCGTAATCGGCGTCCCATCTTTTTTTAATGAGGATATAAAACCATCTATTTTTTTTTCTGTTTTTTTTGAGATTCTTTTTTTAGCCATAGAATGAATTGGTTGGTTTTTTCAAGATAGTGTTTGGTGTATGGTTTTGTCGCGGTTTTGTAGAAGCGCAATTTTACGTCGTCGTATCTCCCTTGGACGTTAAATTTTGTCATTGTGTCGAGGTCTGTTATGTGTTCATCTGTGAGCGGCAGACTTAGTGATTCGGCGATTCGGTTGAGATCGTGGATGTACGGGGGAAGCTTGCCAGTTTGTGCTATGTAATATGCCTTCAGATATTTTTCAATCGCAAGATGGCAACAGAAGAGGCACATATCATAATGCCCGAGGCGAAATAATGACTTGGCGGCCGCGTGATTTTTGTCCGCGGATTTTTTCCAAAATTGGATAATATGTTCGTTAGCCATTTATTTTATGGTAATGAGTTACACAATCCGTATTTCGTATTTGAGAATTTTACCTACTTCTTAGAATTTTTATTATCATTCATTGTAATATGCCTAATGAGGTTTTGTATTTGCCGTTTCAATTTTGGCAAATCACGAATGGCCACTTCCCACGCAGTCGGTAAATCAACGCGATAATATTCGTGAATTAAAATATCACGCATACCTGCCACATCCCGCCATGGGATTTCGGGGTAGGTATGCCGGATGGCAAGCGGTAATTGTTTTACTGCCTCGCCGATTATTTCTATTCGTCGAACCACAGCGTCTTGTATTTGTTGGTCTCTTACAAACGATTCAAAGGTGTGTGGTTGTGTGTATGCCTCTATGTGTTCAATACTTTCCTGTATGTCATGTAAATATGCCAATGGTTCTCGCTGTTCATCTGTTGCCATAGACTAAAAAATTGGACGTTTATCTTTTTCAATGTATGGTTTGAGATCTGGGTAGAGTGATCTCTCCGGGACAAGATCCACTTTTTTGTGAAGGGTGTCTTCAAGTTCATGTTTGAGACGTGCCATATCAAGAAGTGACATGTGTGGCGGTGGGTCAATAAGAATATCCACATCGCTGGTTTCCGTTTCTTCTCCTCGCGCGAACGAACCAAACAACGCGGCATTCGTCACATGATGGCGCGTGAGAATGGGGGCAATAAGTTTGATAATGTTTTCTTTTTTCATATATCACACAATCCGTATTCCATATTTGAGAATTTCATCCACTAACAGATTTTCACCGGGTGTGAAATCCTTTGGGTGAAATCCGTGCGGTTCAATGCCGGCAAAATCCATGCGCATGGCTTTTGCCAACGCGTTATTTTGTTTTTCCCAATCCGAAAAAGAAGACGACAAAATAGCAAGATCAATGTCACTGTCATCATCTGCCTTCTGTTTTGCCCACGAACCGAATATGTATGCGCGATTGATCGGTATCCGAGAGGATTTTAGTGTTTGGATGTATCCATGGGCTTTTGCGGTGACAAAGACCGGAAGAGCGTTTGTGCTTCTTTTTCGAGCCATATGTAGGTATTTTTTATTTCATCAAAGTATTTTTTGGTAAATTCGGGAGTGCATTTTTTCCGAAAATCCATTTTGTGTTGATCATATCTGCCGGAAAGATAAAAGCCATTTACTTTTTGTAACGTTTCAATTGCATCGGTTAAAAGAGGCATTCTTCCTTTTTCTGCAAGAGATACCAAGTCGTGGGTAAACGGTGCGTGTTTATTTGTTTGAAATACGACAATACTTTTGAGTATTTTTTCCAAGGTTAAATGGCCAAAAAAGAGTGTTTCTGCGTATTTTTTGCTTTTATACAGTGATTTTGCGACATCCAAAGAAATTTTGGCTTCTTCAAACCAGTAGAAGACATATTTCATTTTTTCTTTATCAGTCATACGATTGTAGAATATGGGTAGAATATCATGGGTGGGGTGTCTTGACAAGTTCTCCAAAATGTGCTATGATAGTTAGTTCTCCTAAAAAAGGAGAAAAGCAGAAAAATTTGGCTGTATAGAGCGATTATTTAAAGTATTATTGCACTGTTCAGAAAAGAAAAGGTCCGGGATTCCCAGGATTTTTTCTGTGCTGAACATGCCTAATTTTGGTGTTTTCAGCCGTTCATTACAAATAAAGGCCAAAACAAGAGAAAAAGATCTCCCGTTCCCCCTCCCTTCCCCTCCCCCAAAGGGGGAGGTGAGGAGGGGGAACGGGAGATACAACGGCCCGTCCGGGTCCTCACTACCTCACCTCGATGGTCGAGGTGGTGGTCGGATCCTGTACGGTCCAACACTTTCGTCGGCGCATACCCGCACCGACTTCGCAATGAGGAGGCTACACATGGCTACCATCACAACCATTACGAAGATCGGAGATCGGGCGGTTCGCGTCGAGGGTGACTTCGGCGCGGCAGAGCCGACGAGAGTGAGAATTGAAATTAGGGGTGAGGTCAAGGACGTGCCCAAGGCCGCGGCCTTGGGCAGGGAAGGTTGGTTCTGGAGTGCGGGTCCGCCCGAAAGGGTGGACATCGTGGTTCCCAAGGGGAACCTCCAGAATGACCACCGCAACCCTGTCCGCGTCCGGATCACGGATGCGGCCGGGGAGGCGACCTCCGGCACGATTGAACTCGTGCGCGGGGACCCTGACCAGCCGCCGGCCGATCCGCGGACAAGAACGAGAACTGACACAACAAGACCGCCCGACGGCGGAGGAGACACCATGAACCTGCGAGACATCGTGGACCTTGTCAAGGTCCTCCTCCCGCTGATCACGGCGGGAACGGCGACAAGAGAAAACTTCGCCGCCCTCCAGGCGGCGATCACGGCACTCCCGGAGGCGCTGAAGAGCGCCGTCACCGCCGGGGTGCCCGCGACGCAGATCCTCACAGCGCTGACAACGATCGGCGACAGGCTGAACGGGCTCCCCGCGGCGATCGCGGCGGCAAATCCGCAATCCGACCTGGCAAAGGTCTACAAGGAAGCGGCAGACATGTTCAAGGGGATGATGGCGAAAGCTGTCGACCCGATGGACCAGCTCAACGCGATGGGCGACATGACGACGAAGCTCGGGGGAGCTGCGGACAAGGCGGCCCAGGCTCGCCTGGACGCCGTCCTTGCGGCGCTTCCGAAGGCCGAGGCGCCGTCGGCGCAGATCCGGGAGACCGGTGGCGTCGCCGTGACGCTCGGCGCCGCGGCAGACAAGGCCGCTGCCGACCGGCTCACGGCCGTCCTCGGCGTACTGCCGAAGGTCACGGACCCGGGGCAGCTCGCAAAGGATATGGCGAAGGACCAGCGAGACGGCGCGGCGACGCTCGTCGACGCGCTCCTCAAGTCCCTGCCGCAGGCCAAGGCGGCAGACCCCGACGAGGCGGCAAAGATCGTGACAACCCTGCACGGTCTGGTCCCGGCCGCTCCCACCGCTGGAGACGCGGTCGACCTGGTACAGCAACTGCAGGGTCTCGTCCCGGTGGCTCCGCCAGAGCCGACGATGGCCCAGCGACTGGCCGACATGCAGGCGTTGGCGAACTTCGCCAATGCCCTGCCGGGGGGTGCGGGTGCGGTCGGCGCCGGCGGCGTGCCGCTGGTTGCCAACAACACAGTGAACGCACCACTCAACGGGGTGAAGGCGGTCACGCGGGAGACCACGGTCTTCCAGTGGACGACGGCCATCGGGTTCCTGCTGTTCTGCACGTTGTTGGGGGTCTTTGTTACGTGGTTGATTCTGCGTGACCCGGAACCCCCACCCCCACCGCCCCCCGTCGTGGAACTGGCGACGTGCGCGTCGCAGGACAACCTGCACTCGATCGACCCGAGCCAGCCGGCGGCCATGCCGGGCGTCAACTGCCAGTAGCAACCCATGAGCCCTGCCCGGGCTCACAACGCGTGACCCGGGTAGGGTCGAGGAGAAACGCAATGATTCGCCAGACGATCATGGGGCTTGTGCTGCTGGCCCTCACAATCAGCGGCACCCTGGCGTTCGGGCAGAACGTCAAAGCGACCGTGGCGAACCAGGATGCCACCATCAGGGCGATGGTGGCGAAGACGAACGCGTCGGCGGCTCAGACTGCGGCCCTCGAGGCGGATCTGAAGAAGCTTCGCGAGGAGTGCTGCGATGACAGCGCGGCCTGCCGGAAGCGGAAGGTCCGCGTATATAACGCCTGCAAAGAGGTCGGGATCAACGACGAGTCGATCCAGAGGATCATCGACGGCGTCATCGGGGCGATCGGCCCCGTGCTCGACGTCAAACTGGGGCCGGTGCACCAGAAGCTCGACGAGATCCAGGCCACTCTGGCCAGGATCGAAAAGCGGCTCGCGACGCCGGCAGGGCAGGGCTGCGCGGCCCAGTGCACGGCCGTCATCGGCACCCTCCGGTCGTTGGATGGGACGACGGTCGACTCCGAGGCGGTCAAAAACATGGTCGAGGCTTGTGAGGACTGCATGAATCGGGCCGTTCTGGACCCGAATTATGCACTCGCAATGTGCCTCAAGACGCCCGGCGCCGACTGCCGCTTCCGGGACGGGTTGGGTGAGCGAGTGAAGATTGACAAACACCAGCTCAACCCCTACCTCTACAGCCTGGCGAGCAACGTCCCCCCGCCTCCGCAGTACGACCTTCCCGATTGGGCCATGTGGTTCATCGGGATGGGTGCCGCGACTGCCGGAGGTGCCGGCGCAGGGGCCCTCATCGGGCACTTCGAGCAACCACAGGCCGACGAGCCCGGCAAGCACACGGATGGCCACGCCGACGAGGGGGCGTGGATTGGTGCGTTGACCGGCGCTGGCATCGGGGCGATCTCCTGCGGTATCGCACAAGGTGTGCGAAACGGGGAGAGGAACCAGTGGGAGAAGGCCAAGGTGGCGGCTGAAGCTGCGGCAGCAGCGGCAGCCAACACCTACATCCCGCCCGCCATGTGGCGGGCGGCCAACTTGCCCATGTGGTAGTTCGTACCTTCCAAGCAGCGCATCCGCACTGTGACACGCGCTGCGTTCCCCGACCCAGTCGGGGAAGTCACGATCCTGCGCCGGTATCCACCGGATCGCGGGAAAGGAGGCTCCCCCTTGTTTCATTCGAAAGAATTGAGACAAGGGGACAGCATTGTCTCTTTGAAAAATATTTTTTCGAAGGGAGATACTGTGAGTTATTGTTTGGGAAACTGTTCTTTACAAAAACAAAAGTCCTGAAAATTCAGGACTTTTGGTGGACGGAGGGGGATTCGAACCCCTGGAACTGAGGTGATAATCCCAGATGCAGGACCACCTGCTCTCCGCCCTCCAATCCAAAAATAGTATATCAAGAATTGAAGGAAAACAAAAGAACTCCCCAAGGGAGTTCCAAGATCCGGAGCAGATATAATCGTGCACCAGGATTATCACCTAATATCAGGGTACCCTGGTAGTCATCACTTGTCAAGTGGATAGCTTTCGAAGAAGACAATGGCACCCTAACCGGATTTCTAACCCTGGACAGGGTTTCATTGTCTGGCAATAATATTTGTTATTGTTGCCGTGCTCTTTACAAATTGGATGAACGTCTTTATCGAAAGACTACGTATCCAAGAAGAGGATAAAATAGTTGTCATACCGTTTTGTCAGCATGACAACGATTCCATTTTCCTCCTGGATACGTAGTGTTCGTTTTCTCATTCTCAAGCCTGGCGCCACTGCGGCGCTGTCACTGATTCAAACAGCGCCCGGGAACGGGCCGCACTAGCGCGGCCCACGATGGGCCAAGGAGAATTCCGATGAAGAGCAATCTGATGATCGTCGCCGCCATCTTCGCCTCCTTTTCCGTTTCAGGGTGTCTGGGGGGAGACATCACGTGGGACACCAACGACGCTGGGCCGACGTACGTCGTGCCCCCGACCCCCCAGGCGGACGCGGGGCCGACCGCCCCGGCCGCCGAGTGCAACAACGGCAAGGACTGCAACGACAACGACGCGTGCACGACGGACGTGTGCGTGGACGGCGACTGCATCCACACGGACATCGTGTGTTCGTCTGGGATGACGTGCAACGTCGTCGGCCAGTGCGTCGTCGAGGAGAAGGATTGCGGCGTCATCGACGACGGCAACCTGTGCACGGTCGACTCGTGCAACGCGGCGACCGGCGTCGCCGCCCACACGCCGAAGGGCTGCGACGACGGGTTTAAGTGCTCCAAGGAGCAGGATGGTGCGTGCGTGCCAATCGGCATGTGCACGTCCAACGCCGACTGCAACGACGGCGTCTCCTGCACCGACGACACGTGCAACCCGGAGAGCTGGAAGTGCCAGCACTCCGACACCTGCCTCGCGGGCGAAAAGTTCTGCTCGCCCGGGGCAAACAAGTGCGTAGAGCCGAACCCATGTCCGTCCACATGCCCCTGGGGCCACCTGTGTAACCTCTCGACGGGAGAGTGCGAGCAGGTTGTGTCCTGCGGCGGCGACGACGAGTGCGACGACGACAAGCCCTGCACGGTCGATCTGTGCGGCGTCGACGGCATCTGCAACTTCGTCACAACCTGTGGCGACGGCGAGGCGTGCACCGAGGACGGGTGCGAGGATATCGTTAAGGAGTGCCTCGACACCCCGGTCTTCGATCCGACCTGTGAGATGGTCTACTGTGACCACAAGGTCGGGGAGTGGGTGTCTGTGCCCGTCGTTTCGTGCAAGGGCGGCGTCTGTGTCGAGGGCAAATGCCTCATCCAGCAGTGTTTCGACGCTGTCGACTGCCCCGTCAACCCGTGCGCCTCAAAGACGATCTGCACTTCCGACTGGAAGTGCGAATACTTCTTCGGGAAGTGCTCGGACGACGAGGTATGCACGATCGACGGCGACTGCATCGCAGCGCCGTGCGAGACGGCGTCGGACTGCGGCGACGGCAACCCGGACACGGACGACTTCTGCCTCGGCGACGGGACCTGCGCGAACGTGCTGCAGGTGACGTGCGCCGAGGGTACGGAGTACGACGCCGAGACGGCGAGCTGCAAGGCGGTCCTGCCCGGACCGTGCGTGGCGGGCGAGGTGGCCTGCAAGTACACGATCGGGTTTTCCGAGATCATGACGTGCTTGCTCGACAACAGCGGCCAGACCTTCTGGCAGTCGAGCAAATCGTGTGGTCCGGAGACCGTGTGGTACTGCAGTGCCACGTCGGATCCGCCGACGTGCAAAAAGTACCCCGGCTAGAGCCCGCCCACCCTGCCTCGCGTCGCGTACAGCGACACGGACGAACTCGCGCACGCGAGGCAGGTCGAACACAACGTTCATTCAACAAGGAGGAAAGGAGGGCTCCTCTCGACGCAATGCAACACTGCAACGCATCGAGGGGACCCAAGCAATGAGATGGTACACCCCTGTCATTGCGAGGCCTGTCCCGAGCGAAAGCAAGGGAACTGGACGAAGCAATCCCAATGTTTTATAAAACAAACAATGGGATTGCTTCCCCTTCGCCCTAGCGGGCTTCGGGTCGCAATGACAGAAAAACATACCATAGTATTGCTTGGGAAGCTGTTCTTTCAAATAAAAAATCCCGACAGAAATCAGGATCTTTAGTGGTGGAGCGAGGGGGAGTTGAACCCCAAGGACTTGAGTGATAAGCAAGCCGCAGGACCACCTGCACTCGCCCCTTGAATCCACCAAGAGTAGTGTACATTAGGTGTCTTAGTAAGGTCAACTATAAGTTATTAACAAATAACAAAAGAGAACCCCTATGGAGGGGTCCTCGAGTTCTGCAGGCGGTATTTCTGCGACTTGACTTATCACTTATAACAAAGTTATCACATTACAAAATAGGTGTCAAGTAAATTTTGTGGATATGACATGATTTATTCGGATATAAGACAATGGCACCCCGAACAGGATTTCATTGTCTGACAATAATTTGAAAAAATTGTTGTCCTGGTCGTTACAATTTAGTGAATAAAAACAGTAATAAATAATTCCTGTAATTTTTCACTGTTGGCCGTGCGAGAGACGAACACATCGTCCTTGGCATGGCCAACAGTGTTTAGAGGCGCTCCTTGCCCCGGCCTGGGTTTCCCTCGCGTTCGCGGGGAAGGAGCAATGGTGTCAAAGCGCACAACATCTCGAGGAGGAGATCATGCGCGGTTTGTGGAAGTGCGGAATGGCTAAGATCGCCGGCTATGTGGCGATCATCCTGGCTCTCGGCTTCACCTTCGGGTGTGAGCCGGGTCAGACCGACAACAACACCGACCCGGCCGTCTCCGAGACGCCGGCCAACGCCCCGGTCGTGGCGCAGAACGACCTCCCCCCGACGGCGGACGAGCTGGCCCAGCTCCCCGTGGGGCCGTGTGCCCTCGCGAAGTTCCACTACTCCTACCGCTACGACATTGTGGCGGGGAAGTACGTGGCGTGTGGCGACACCAACAAGGGTGAGCAGTGCTACGCGGGGGAGACCGGACACGGTCAGTGCTACACCGGCGTGGCCCCCGCCACGGTCGGCGGCGCGCTCAAGGCCGACGGCCCGAACTTCAGCTCGGATCAGATGATCGAGACGTCGGTCGGTGAGTGCGCGGCGCCGTACGCGGTGGTCTGCGCGTCGTTCATCGGCGCGACGCTCGACGGCGAGTCGTTCGACGGCACTATCTTCTGTTCCCCCCATCAGTTCGGGGGCGAGTGGAAGACCGTGATGCAGCCCGAGCTCTGCCCCGAGGGAAGCATGTGCCTCATGAACGGGGCAGGACTCCAGAAGGGCGTGTGCCAGGAGCTGCCGGAGTGCAGCGCGACCCTGGCCTGCCCCGCGACGGGCAACATCTGCGTCGAGAACGTCTGCTCGAACGGCACCTGCGTCCCGACGAACGTCGGGGGCGCCTGCTCGGACGGCAACCTGTGCACCGAGAACGACGCGTGCCTCAACGGCCAATGCAAGGGCGCGCCCATCGACTGCAACGACGGCAACCCCTGCACAGCCAACGACGCCTGCGAGGACGGCGAGTGCGTCAGCGACAACGTCCCTGCGGGGAACGAGTGCGAGGACGGCGACGTGTGCACGCTGGGCTTCTGCGACGGCGCGGGCGCATGCGTGTCGTCGTCCAAGTGCGACGACGGGAATCCTTGCAACGGCGAGGAGACCTGCAGCGCCGCGGGGGTCTGCGGCGACGGCGTCGCCATCAACTGCAACGACGGCAATCCGTGCACGATGGACTCGTGCGAGACGGATTCCGGCGAGTGCGTCAACATCGCCGTCCTCGACGAAACCTCCTGCGGCGACGAGGGTGAGGCCTGCATCGGCGGCGAATGTCTCGCCGACTGGTGCAAGGCCGGCGACAAGCCCGAGTGTCTGTTCGAGACGATCGACGGACAAGCAATGGTCAACGTGGTCGTTTGCGAGTTGCCTGACGAGGAGGCAACATACGGTACGCTCGCAACGACAACCTGCGGGCCGCAGGGAGAGTTCTGGTGCGACTTCGCGAACGCGAAGTGCGTCCAGCTCGAGGCCTGTATGCAGGACAGCGACTGCCTGCCGGACCAGGCGTGTCAGGACGGGGCATGTGTCCCCATCTGCACGCCGCAGTGCACCGACCTCGAGTGCGGCCCGGACGGCTGCGGCGGCACGTGCGGGACGTGCGGAGCCGACGAGGCGTGCGACGACGGCCTGTGCGAGGCCGTCTGCGTCCCGGCTTGCGACGGCACGACGTGCGGCGACGACGGCTGCGGTGGCACGTGCGCGTGCGCCGACGGGCTCGTGTGCGTCGCGGGTCTCGCGATTTGTGCGGTCGTCGCTTGCAACGACGACGCGGACTGCGTGGACGGGCAGGTGTGCACCGACG
>MFQC01000010.1:3016-7491 GCA_001784285.1 Candidatus Magasanikbacteria bacterium RIFCSPHIGHO2_02_FULL_48_18 | reverse complement strand
CCAAATATGCCGGGGGTTAAGCTACTGCTAAAAGACCCGCCCCGGCCCTCTGCCCGGGCCGATGGAGCGTTCAGGCAAAAGAATACCTGGCCCCATCTTCCCATAACCGCCATTAATATTAAGGAAGCCGGGATACGGGATACGGGCAGGGAATACAAAAGCGCGAAGCGCAAACCGATATCCAGGACCAGGGCCAGGGCCCCGATTGTCCCGATACGACTGTCCCTCATAATCTCTAAGGTCTTAACCTTATCGCCTTTACCGCCGTATAAACCGTCACAGGCATCACTCAAGCCGTCTAGGTGCAAGGCCCCGGTAAGAAACATATAGACCGTAATCACCAAAATCACGGCTATTGCCGGATTAACTGCCAGCGCCGCCAGTTTAAAAACCAGGGCCAAAATCCCGCCCAGAATAAGCCCCACCGCCGGAAACCAGGCCATGGAATAACCGTAATCTCCGTCTTCTATCTTATCCTTTATCCTGACCGGTATCCGGGTCAGGAATTGTAAAGCCAGAAGAAAATTTTTCATTGTTTAGAACTTTAACTTTATGCCGCTGGTAACTGATAAACCTGGCAAGGGATAACCGCGCCGGATTTGATATTTTTTATTAAGCAGGTTATCAATCTTAATAAAGATATTAATCTCATCATTTATTTCTTGAGATACCCTTAATCCCACTACATAATATCTTTTTACATACCTGCTGTTAACGGCATTGTCAAATGACCTGTCCACAAATTGTCCCTCTAAACCTGCATTGAGTCCGGCCTTTCCTTTATAATTTAAAGAAAGGCTGGCTTTGTGTTTGGGCTGGTAAGTAAGATATTTATGGGTTTTATCATCCTTGGCCAGAAGATAGGTATAACTCATCTTTATATCTAAATAATCCAGCGGACTGATGCTCACTTCCTGCTCCAGGCCCTGAATGGTTGCCGCGTCAATGTTCTTTGGCCTGAATATAATAGGGTCCTGCTGCCATTTGATCAGCTTATCATAGTTACTTCTAAAATAAGTGAGCCCTATTTTAAAGAATTCGGAAAATTCTTTCTCTATTCCTAACTCAAAAGTAATACCTTTTTCCGGCTGGAGATTAGGGTTTCCTTCTTCCACGCCCGTAGCCGGCCAATAGAGGTCATTAAAGGTGGGAGCGCGAAAGGAACGGGCGATTAGAAAATGAAACCTGGCCTCGCCTTTTAGTTTGTAAAGCAGACTTAAGGAAGGAGAGACATTACTGCCGAAATTAGAATAGTCATCTAACCTTAAGCCAAGGTTCACATTTAGCTTTTCCCAGGGCTGAAATTGATTTTCCAGGTATCCGGCGCGCACAACATAACTATGTTTTGCCGTTTTTGAACTATCATTATGATTATCAGTCAAATCAAGGCCAAATATCAATCTATATAATTCTGATATTTTCTGATTATACTTTAGATTCAGGGCTCTGGATTTAGTGCTGTGGGTGGTTTTATCTAACGGCTCCGGAGTCTCCACAAATTCTAAGCGGTCGTAATTCTGATAGAGCCGGCCGGAGAGCTCGATATCTTTATCCTCCCAGGGCTTTACCTCCCAGAGCAGGTCCAAGAAGTTCTTGCGGTTCATTTGTCTATCATTAAGGTCAGGCGAGGCAATAGTACCGGGAGTGCCTAACTTATCTTTAGAGAATCCGCTGTTGAGGGTCAAGAGATTCTGGGGATTAAATTCATAGGTCAATTTAGCGCTGGTCTCTTTGGCATTAAATTCCGCGTTATCGCGGTGTCCTTGCGAGCTCTGATAACCGGTATTAATCCTATAACCAAAATTCCTTAACTTTGCCCCATGAGACAATCGCTCCTGATAGGTCCTAAAGGTGCCAAAACTGCTGGTGAGCTCTGTTTCCTGTCCTTCGTCCGGAGGCTCCTGGGTAAGAATATTCACTACCCCTCCCATGGCCCCTGAACCATAGAGGCTGGAGGCCGGTCCGCGCAGCACCTCTATTTTTGCTATATCTTCTAAGGCTATATTATTCAGAGATACATCTCCGGAGCGCGGGCTGTTTATCGGCCTTCCATCAACCAAGACGAGAACTTGAGACGGGGTTGAGCCGCGCATTTGAATTGTCTTCTCCGCTCCCAACGAGCCATAGTCATTTATGGTTACGGAAGGAGAATATTTTAAAACTTCCGATATGCCCTTAGGATTTAAATACTTTAATTTCTTAGGGGAAATTATATCTACCTTTCGCCCTGTTTCACCGGCTGTTTCTACTATTCTGGAAGGGGTGATGACGATATCCTCCATTTCAGCATCCCAGGCCCGGGCTGTTTTTATTACCGTTAAAGCCAGCAACATCATTATTACTTCTTTCATCTTTCTCCTCCTGACGAGAATACTTACCAGGATAGACAATCGACCGGGCTATAACCTTAAGATTATCTTAAGGATTACCGTTGCGGGGCAGCATCCTGAATCGCACAGGAATTTCCTTTGTCTATCCGGTTATTTGAGTTTGTTGAGTTACTTGAGCTTAACTCTATGAACCACATGAACACAACGAACTATTTATTTCTATGGCCGCTCCTTTCTGTCTTTGATTGCTTCCGCGCTCTTTCTTCCTCTGAAACTAATAAAATATAAGGCTTGGCTGAAACAGGATTTTTCTCTACTACCACAATGGTTTTATAAACCTGTTCAATATTCTGATAGGTCAATACCTCCTCGGGCCGGCCAATCTTATGGACGCCTCCGATATCCATCAGCATCAGCCGGTCGCAGTATTCACCGGCCAGATTAAGGTCATGCAAAATTATCAGCACGGTAATCTTATTTTCCCGGTTAAGCCTTCGAATTAAATCCAGGATTTTTACCTGATGCGCGATATCCAAATGGTTAGTCGGCTCATCCAAAAGAAGTAATCTTGGTTCCTGGGCTAATGCCCGGGCAATAAAGACAAGCTGGCGCTCGCCGCCGCTTAATTTATTTAAGGACCTCTTTCTAAAACGCGCCGTATCAGTCAAATCCATTGCCCGCTGAATAATCTCCATATCTCTCTCTGTTTCTAAAAACTGAAAGGCCTTACGATGAGGAATCCGGCCTAAGAGCAGATAATCTTCAACCGGAATATCAAATTCCGTATCGCAGCCCTGGGAAACCACCGCCATCTTTCTGGCTAATTCCCCGAACTCCATTCCGTCAATATCTTCACCCTCAAGAAGAATCCTGCCGCTTTGAGGCCGGATTATCTTGGTTATCGCCCGAATTAGGGTAGTCTTTCCCGAACCATTGGGCCCGATAATTCCCAGCAGTTCATTTTCAGCGGCCTTAAAATTAATATCCTTCAGGGCAAATCTGGAGTCGTATCCGCAGCCAAGCCCCCGCGCCTCAATCATGTTTTTCTAAAAAGCTGTTGAGGGCCTGTATGCAGAAAATAGACAAATACACTCCCTCCGATAATTCCGGTAATAACCCCTACCGGAAATTCTAAGGGTGAAATCACTGTTCGGGCCAGGGTATCGCAGAGAATAAGAAACGCGCCCCCGGCCAAAAACGAACCGATAAGCAGGAAGCGATAGTCTATTCCGGTCAATAAGCGGATAAAATAGGGAATAGCCAATCCCACAAACCCGATTATTCCGGCTACGGATACACTGCAACCGGTAAGTAATGAAGCCAGGATAAAAAGCATCCTCTTGGTTCTTTCTACATTTATCCCCAGATGCCGGGCCTCTTCTTCGCCTAAGGCCAGGGCATTAAGGTCAAAACAAAACAAATAAGCTGCCAGCAAGCCCGCCAGGGAAACCAAGAGCATAGTAATTATGAGAAACCAATTTGATTCCTCAAGTGAGCCCATAATCCAGAAGATTATTCCTTGAAGCTCTTCAACCCGGGAAACAGCCATAATCAGCATAATCAGGGATGAAGCAATAAAACTAATCATTACCCCGGTAAGCAAGAGCCCCTGGATTCTGAATGTTTTTCTGGCGCTTAAAAAATAAACCATTAGAATGACCCCCAACGCCCCCAGGAAGCCGGATAAAGGTAAAGATAGGCCTCCCCCTATTTTACTTACTCCCAACACAATATTTAAACACACGCCCAGGGCCGCGCCTCCGGAAATGCCTAAGGTATACGGCTCAACTAAAGGATTACGAAACATCCCCTGCAAAATTACTCCGCTTAAGCCTAAGCTTGAGCCTACCGCGAATCCCAGGAGGATGCGGCTCATCCGGAGATCAAAAATAATGCTGTGCTCAACAGAGCCTTTTCTTTGAAAAATCACCTCAACTATCCTGCCTAAGGGTATATTCACGGAACCCAGAGAAAGTGATACTAAGACCACAACAATAAGTATCGCGCCTAAAACCAAAATCCAGGCCAATAAGGCGAATGTTTTTTGACTCATCTGTTTTTTATTCCGCGTCCGGATGGAGGGTTTTAACCATTTCCCTTAAGGTGCCGATAAAACTCAAAGGGGTAGGAGCGCAGAGTTTTTCA
>MFQC01000010.1:2330-2965 GCA_001784285.1 Candidatus Magasanikbacteria bacterium RIFCSPHIGHO2_02_FULL_48_18 | reverse complement strand
CTTTGCCAGCTTTTCTTCTCTGCCGCTCCGGCAAGGCCCATAGTGGTAATGATTATATAGTCGGGATTTTGTTTTAAGGCTTCTTCCCGGCTATAAATTCCTCTTTTTAAATCCGCGGTTATATTGATTCCGCCGGAAAGCTCCACAAAATCATTGACCGCGTATTCTCTGGTGGCCACAAATAGCGGCTTCGCCCCGATCTGAACCATAACCCTTGGCTTAGCCAAGCCTTTTGTCTGCCCGCGGATAAAATCCACCTCGTCTTTAGCCTGCTGTATTATCTTGATGGCTTGTTCATCTTTTCCTATGAGCCTGCCTAACTCTAGAAAATTCAGGCAGACTTCCTGAAAATTTCTGGCTGTAGGAATTTCTACGACATTGAGTTTTAAGTCTTTCAAGGCTGCAAGCTGCTTGCGGTCAGTCAAGGAAGTCGCTAATATCAAATCGGACTTAAGATGAACTATTCTTTCTAAGCTTACCCTGATCACCGTGCCGATTTTTTCTTTCTCCTCTCTTCCTTGGGGAGTCTGGCAATAAACCGTATTGGCAATCATTCTCTCCTCTGCCCCTAAAAGGTAAAGCCCTTCAGTTACTGCCGGACCAAGAGAAATTATCCTCCGCGGGTAATCCTGGGG
>MFQC01000010.1:0-2125 GCA_001784285.1 Candidatus Magasanikbacteria bacterium RIFCSPHIGHO2_02_FULL_48_18 | reverse complement strand
GCAAAGATAAATCCAAAATCGGCTTTAGCCCTAAATACTCCAGTATCACCTTATGCCCTTTCTCCACCGAACAATGCGAAGCAATCAAATAATCCTTAACCTTCGGCTCTATTGTATACGCGAGCAAGGCCGCGCAAGTTGAGATAAATCCATCCATCACCACCGGCACCCGCTTAGAGGCCGCGGCCAAAACTACCCCGGCCAGCCCCCCAATTTCAAACCCCCCGACTTTGCTCAAGACATCTATGGCGTCTTTGGCTTGGGGCTTATTCAAGGCTATCGCTTTCGCGATAATCTCTATTTTATGGGAATGGGTCTTGTCATCTATACCGGTGCCTCTTCCGGTAAGCTCGCTCACCGGCCTGCCGGTTATTACCGCCGAGATGGCGCCGGCAGAGGCGGTATTGCCAATCCCCATTTCCCCTATCCCGGCAATATCTATGCCTTTCTCAAATTCAGCCAAGAATATTTCCATCCCGCTTTCTATTGACCTGACTGCCTCATCCTTAGTCATTGCCGGCCCCTTGGCAAAATTTTTGGTTCCAAAGGCTATCTTCTTATCCACAAAATTTTCGATTTTTGATTTTTCCTGCCTGCCGGCAGGCAGGGATTTTTGAATTTGTTCCGCTACTCCCAAATCCGCCACCACCACCTTGACCCCGGCCTGACGGGCCAGGACATTAATTCCCGCCCCTCCCCGGATAAAATTATAGACCATCTGGATGGTTACCTCCTTAGGGTAAGCGCTTATCCCTTCTTCGGTAACCCCGTGGTCCGCGGCAAAGGTGAAGATGACTTTATCTTTAAGCTCCGGCTTATCCTTACGGGTAATCTCCACCACCTGCTTAGCCAATTCTTCCAGCCGGCCCAGGCTCCCTTGCGGCTTAGTTAGGTTATCCAGCCGCTTCTGGGTCTTATCGCTAAGTAAATAGTCAATCTTTTCAATTCCGGCTATTGTCTTATTCAAGAGTCCCATTTTTCTTTTATCCTCCCAACAAAAAACCCGCCAACGTTTTGTGGCGGGTTGCACCCTTTATTTATTCTATGGCCCTTATCCGCGAGGTTATTTAAGTTCATTGAGTTATTAAGTCTATAGAGTTTCTTGAGTTTTATTTTTAACTATTTACTCAATAACTCTACAACTCTATAAACTCTACAAACTCCTACATAGGCAGGTCTTCTGACTTAGGATTCACTCTACCGCCTGCGCCTTCCCGGCCTCTTTTAGGCCAGTGGTCTTTCGCAGGTTTCGTCATCCCTTACAGCGGCGGGACCGCGGCTGATTCGCACAGCCTTCCCTTTCCTATATAATCCGAATTGTTATCTTCTTTATACTACAGCGCCTCTATCCTGTCAAGCCTTTTTAATCCTCACCATGTTGTTACATCTATTTCAATTTAAGAGGAATCCCGGCCTGGATAAAAACCGCCTCATCCGCGGCCTTGGCCATTATCTGATTCGCCAATCCGGCGATATCCCTAAACTCCCGGGCCAGTTTATTCTCCGGGACTATGCCTAAACCCACCTCATTGGAAATCACTATCACTGCCTCTTTCATTGCCTTAATATAGGCGGCGGCATCCTTAATTTTCTTTATAACCGCCCCTTGTTTTAATCCATTGTGCATCAGGTTAGATAAATACAAAGTCAAGCAATCTATAATGATAACCTCGTATTTATGTTTTTGTTTTTTTAAAGCGGCGATTAAATCTAGAGGCTCTTCTATCGTCTTCCAATAGCGCGGCCTGGAGGCCTTGTGCTTGGAGATGCGGATTTTCATCTCGGAATCCCCGGCCTCGGCGGTGGCGATATAAAGAACTTTCCGGCTTCTTTTCTTAGCCAAATTCAGGGCATAAGCGCTTTTGCCGGATCTGGCCCCGCCCAGAATAAATATAAATTCACTCATACAGTCACCAGGGGTTCACCAAGTCACAAGTCACCATTCAAATGAGAAATATCGTTAAAAAGGGTTATCTTGGCCATGTTATTTACATATTCAATTATATTCAAACTGGCCGAGCCGGGAATAAGCTCCCAGAAATTCTTTGAGCCGCTGATACGGCTTAAGATTATGCTTATCGTTCCTCCGTGGCAGACTATTGCCACGGTCTTATTGGCATTAGCC
>MFQC01000009.1 GCA_001784285.1 Candidatus Magasanikbacteria bacterium RIFCSPHIGHO2_02_FULL_48_18 | reverse complement strand
TTCGACAAGCTGACCTCCTAATTCACCACAGCCGCCCTGCTGGCGAAGCCAGCTAACACAAAACCACCAGACCTTAGTCTGGTGGTTGTTTATTTTATCCTTGTTGATCTCTTGGGTATTGTCCATTATACTATGATCATTCTATGACTCGACAAAAATTGAACGATCTCTCACCGGTTGTTCTTGTTATTTTGGATGGGTTTGGCTTGGCAGATCCAAAAAATCCAGGCAATGCGATCACCGCGCAAATCGCTCCGCATTTATTTTCCTTCATGGAAACCTATCCTACGGCCGCGCTTCGCGCCTCAGGAAGGGCGGTTGGCCTTTTTTCCGGCCAAGAAGGAAATTCTGAAGCCGGCCATTTTGCCATTGGCGCAGGACGCGTGGTTGAGCAAGATATCGTTCGTATTTCAAAAGCGATAACGGACGGGACATTTTTTAAAAATGAAGCATTTGAACAGGCGGTGTATCACACGCAAAAATACCATACGGCGGTGCATGTGATGGGGCTCTTGACCAATGGCCAAAGCGCGCATGCGCACCCGGGTCATGTGTATGCCTTGCTGGAATATTTTCGGAAGAAAAAACAGCAAAAGGTATTTTTGCACGTGTTTACGGATGGGAGAGATTCAACGCCGCATTCCGCCATTCATCATCTGAGAGAATTGCGCAAATACATGAAGAATGGAGAAATTATTGCGTCCATTATGGGACGGTTTTATGCAATGGATCGAAACAAAATTTGGGAGAGAACGCGCGCGGCATACGACACCATGGTCATCGGGAAAGGCACCTGTTCCGCGGAAAGCGCGGAAGCGGCGATCACCCAGGCGTATAATAGAGGCGAAACGGATGAATATGTGTGTCCGACCATTATTCATGACTCCCGCCATGCCCCGCTTGGAGTCGTTGGGAAGAATGATGCCGTCTTCTTTTTTAATGCGCGGAGCGATCGCGCTCGTCAGCTTACCAAAGCCTTTGTTCAACCGGATTTTAAGAAAAAAAATCCTGGGGCGTTTGTGAGGAAAAAAATTCCAAAGAACATTCGGTTTGTTGCCATGACCGACTTTGGCCCGGATTTGCCCGGTATCTTTACCGCTTTCCCAAGCCCCGACATCCCTCACAGTCTCGCACAGGCGATTGGCGACGAAAGGCGCCAGCTTTATATTTCCGAAACAGAAAAATATGCTCATGTGACCTACTTTATCAACGGGGGGTACGCCGAACCGATCAACGGAGAAGATCGCGAATTGGTTGCCTCGGGGAGCCATTATTCCTATGCCGAACACCCCGAAATGCAGACGGGCGAGGTCGTCGACAAAATTATTCGCTATCTCGACAAAAAGATGTACAATTTTATCACCGTTAATTTTCCCAATGCCGACATGGTCGGCCATACCGGTGATTTTGCCGCGGCCAAAAAAGCCGTGCGGGCTCTTGATACGGAAGTGCATCGTCTCGTCAAAGCAGTCCTCAAGAAGAAAGGTGCCCTTCTTATTACGGCCGACCATGGGAACGCTGAAGAAATGATTGATCCAAAAATCGGCGGCGTTATGACCGAGCACACCGCCAATATGGTCCCCTGCGTCCTTATTTCTTCCAAAAAATCATCGGTTCGACTCAATCACGGAAGCCTTATCGATGTGGCGCCGACCATTCTCGATATGTTGGGTATTGAAAAGCCAAAAGAAATGACCGGGGAAACACTTATTTTATGAAGACATCCACATTTGTTGTCCTTGCCATTTTGGACGGGTGGGGGATTGCCCCGGATGGAAAAAGCAATGCCATTACGCGCGCCGATACTCCGCATATGGACCGGTTTATTCGCGAATATCCGGCAATGACATTGTACGCGTGCGGCAATGAAGTGGGTCTTTCTTTTGGAGAAATGGGAAATTCCGAAGTTGGACACATGAATATCGGCGCCGGAAGAATTTATTATCAGACATTTCCTCGCATCAATAAAGCCATTCAAGACAAATCTTTTTTTCGCATCCCCGCGTTTCTCCAGGCGGCGTCCCACGTGAAAGAACACGAGTCGGCGCTTCATCTCATTGGGCTTGTGAGTCCGGGCAATGTTCACGCGAGCCTTGATCATTGTTTTGCGCTGTTGGATTTTGCAAAAAAACAAAAAATAAAAAAAGTGTTTCTTCATGCTATTCTCGATGGACGAGATACGGGATTTGATTCGGGGAAAGAATTTGTTGAAAAATTGCAGCAAAAAATAAAAGATGTCGGCATCGGAAAAATTGCGAGTCTTTCCGGACGCTTTTGGGCCATGGACCGCGATAATCGGTGGGAAAGAATTGAAAAAGCATATCGTGCGATTGCCGAGGGCGTCGCGGACGCGTATGCGGCGGATCCCATTGATGCGATACTCGAGTCCTACAAAAAGAAAGTCTATGATGAAGAGTTTGTGCCGACCGTTATTGGCGAAGAAGGAAAACCCGCCGGATCCGTTCAGCCGGAAGACGCGGTTATCTTTTTTAATTTTCGCGCCGATCGGGCGCGCGAATTAACGCACGCCTTTGTTTTGCCGTCATTTCCAAAGTTTCAGCGGACATATCTCAAAGGATTGCCGTTTGTGACTATGACCGAATATGAAAAAGAATTGCCGGTTCTCGCGGCGTTTCCACCGACGATTGTCCATAACACGCTTGCTGAAGCAGTGAGCAAGGCCGGTCTCGAGCAATTTCATGTGGCCGAGACTGAAAAATACGCGCACGTCACATTTTTTTTGAATGGCGCCATTGAAGAACCGTTTGAGGGAGAAGATCGAACGATTATCCCATCGCCAAAAGTGGCGTCGTATGACAAAGCTCCCGAAATGTCTGCGCCAAAAATTACCAAAGAGGTTATTAAAGCGATTGAGAAGAAGGCGTATGATCTTATATGCGTCAACTACGCGAACGCAGACATGGTCGGGCATACCGGGGACATACCCGCGACCATACAGGGGTGCGAGGCGATTGACAAAGGATTGGGAGAGGTTGCGACGCATGTGTTGGCCCACGATGGCGTTCTTCTTATTACAGCCGATCATGGAAATGCCGAAGAAATGGAAAATCTTGTCAGCGGAAAAAAGGATAAGGAGCACAGCACCAATCCCGTTCCATTATTGATTATTGGAAATGCCTATCGCGGGCATGCCGCGCCTCACGGCGACGCGCCGGATGGAGATTTAAGCCTCATGCACCCTGTTGGGATGCTTGCCGATGTGGCGCCGACCGTATTGAAAATTTTGGGCGTTCCCATTCCAAAAGAAATGACCGGGCGTCCGCTTCTCTAAGCCGTCGTATTTTTCTATTATAAAAACCATCCCGGCTGAATCAGGGTGGTTTATTTCAGTTCGTGTCGAAGATGGGCGAGCAGGGTTTCTTCGGCCTGCCGCAAGTCCATATCGAGGATGCACCATGCCCGAGTATCGTCTCCTTTTGGGTGAAACGGCCGGAGCAGGTCCATCGCCTCTCGTCCTTTGGCGCGGTCGGCCGCATGAAGAATAACATGAATTGGCGTGTGTCCGTCGCGCGCCGTTTTGTGTTCATGTAAGAGAAGGATTTTTTTCGCTTCCGGAGAATTGACAATCAATTCATCCACAATATCGTAGAGTGCGTCTTCGTCTGCGCCAAGCCGAACCAAGTCATCGCGGGTAATCGTGGTCCATACCAGGCCAATCGAGGCATCCCGTTCCAAATGTTGGAGCGCCGCGCCCCAGAGCTTGAGCGTTTGAATGGTTCTCGTGCGGAAGAGATTTTGCATGATATATTGCTGTTTGGCGCCAAGCTCCATGAGGGCGCTTGCGGCGGTGAGCGTGGCTGGCTTCACCGTATCGCTTTTAAAGGCTTTTGTTTTTGCGATAATGCCCGTCAGAAGCGCGGTTGCAGTGGTGTCGTCAATGGATGCGACGTCCCAGCGGGAGAGGAGGTCAAAGACAATTTCAGCTGTTGAGGTCGCCGTTACATCGACCATATTTATATGGCCAAAACGTTCGTTCGCCGGATTGTGGTCGATATTGATGATGGGAGTTTTAAAAAATAATTCTGTATTGTTTTCATACAGAGTTCCCAAAGAACGAAGATCGGGCGTGTCCAAAATAATACAGAGATCATATGTAAAATCGGACTGGGCGGTGCGAATATGGTCCCGAGTCAAAAATCCATGCTTGGGTGTTATAAAAATGCGCAATTTTTCTTCTTTGATATCGTAACTCAATTCGTCAAGGCCTGTTTTTTCCACATCAATCGTGATGATAAATTTTTGGAGATGATCAAACTGCGGGCGGATGGTCCTGCTGTGCTTCAAAAATTGCATCGGTTGCGGCAAGGTAAAATCTTCGGAAACAACATCTGCGCGCTTTCCTTTTTTTTGAAGATACCACAAGAGAGCCATACTGGTCGCAATGGCGTCGCCTCCGGCATTTTTTCGGAAGAGGATGAGAATGTGTTTTTTGTCTCCCAAAAGTTCTTTGAATTGGTCAATATATGTGAGGGCCACAGAAAAACTCCTCCATTTTGGAGGATGAGTCAGTATACCAGCCATTCCTCAACATGTCAACGGCCTCCTTGATTTTTTTCTTGAATATACGTAAAATCAGAGTACATTATGACTCCTTTTACTATTTACTATGGAAAGAGACATCGCGCAACCCCTTGGAGATCGCATTGCAGATATTGAAGCGCGAAACCGGCGAGTCGAAGCGGATAAAGCATGGGAAATAAGTTTTACCCGTCGGATCGTTATTTTTTTTCTTACCTATAGCGTCGCGGCTCTCTGGCTTTGGAGTATTCATGACACGTATCCCCTTCTCAAAGCATTGGTGCCGGCATTGGGCTGGCTTTTTTCCACGATGACGCTTCCGGTTATCAGATCCCATTGGATAAAAAAATATACGCAAAAATGCTAGATTGTTTTTATGAAAGAATTGCCAAAAGCATACGAACCAAAGCACTACGAGGACGAAATCTACAAACGTTGGGAAGAGAGCGGTTTTTTTAATCCGGACAATCTTTCGGGCGAGCCCTATGCCATCATGATGCCCCCACCCAATGTCACGGGTGTTCTTCATCTTGGCCATGCCTTGGAAAATTCGCTCATGGATAGTATGGCGCGGTTTCAGCGTATGCGCGGGAAGAAAGTGCTACTGTTGCCTGGAACCGATCACGCGGCAGTAGCAACGCAGGCAAAAGTGGAACGGTTACTTGTTGAACAAGGCATTAAAAATCCTCGGCAAGAATTGGGGCGGGAAGAACTGCTGCGACGCATTCGAGAATTTTCTGAACAATCAAAATCAACGATTCTTTCTCAAATTAAAAAAATGGGGACGAGTGCCGATTGGTCACGGCTTGCTTATACATTTGATGAGCCACGTAATCGAGCAGTCAATGGCGTGTTTGTGCGCATGTATAATGACGGTCTTATTTATCGTGGCACACGCATGGTGAATTGGTCGATTGGCGCGCATTCTGTGCTTTCGGATGATGAGTTGCTTTGGGAAGAGCGGCAAGAACCGTTTTATTATATTCGTTGCGGCGAATTTGTGATCGGTACGGTCCGTCCGGAAACCAAGTGTGCCGATTCTCCGCTTGTTGTTCATGGAGATGGGGAGTATCTGCGGCTTCGGTTTACAAACAAAGAGGGGCAAGAGGATCATCTTATTGTTTCTAAAAATCTTTTTGACAAGAAGGAACAATTTCAAGTCATCACCAATCACCTTGAATCGCAGAGTAATTTTCAAGTTACAGAGACTTTTACCGGAAAAGAGTTGGAAGGGCGAGCCTTTGAGTATGATACGTATGCCGCCAAAAGAAAATTTTATGTAATTGCCGACGAAGTGATCGACATGGAAAAAGGCGCTGGCGCTATGACGATTTCTTCCTGTCATTCAGCCGATGATTATGATTTGGCCAAACGCCGAGGATTGAATGAGACATTTATTCAAAAAATTGATTTTGATGGAAAGATGACTGATGTTGCCGGGCCTTGTATCGGCATGACAATTGTTGACGCGCGAAGAAAAGCCGTTGAAATTATGAAAGAAATGGGGTTGATTGTCGGTGAAGACACGAAATACGTGCATCGCCTGCCGATCTGTTATCGGTCAAACACTGTGGTTGAACCAATGGTGTCAAAACAATGGTTTGTGAATGTCGACAAAGAAATTCCTGGGCGCGGGAAAACGCTCAAGCAATTGATGCGAGAGGCAGTGACCACTGGACACAATGGAGACAAAAATAAAACAGTGCGTATTACTCCAGATCGGTTTGAGAAAGGCTATCTTCGTTGGGTGGATAATTTGTATGATTGGTGTATTTCGCGTCAAATTTGGTGGGGGCATCAGATTCCGGTGTGGTATAAGGGTGAAGAGGTGTATGTGGGAATAGAGCCGCCAAAGGATGAAGAGAAGTGGGAACGTGATCCAGATACACTCGATACCTGGTTTTCAAGCGGGATGTGGACGTTTTCAACATTAGGCTGGCCTGAGGGCGGCGACTTTAAAACATTTCATCCAACCGGCTGGATGCAGATGGGATACGAGATATTGTTTTTATGGATGTCACGCATGATTTTGTTTTCCACGTACGTCATTGATGGCATACCATTTCGTGATGTCTATATCCACGGCATGTTGCGCGATGAAATGGGAAAGAAATTTTCTAAGTCTGCTGGCAATTCCGTTGATCCACTTGATGTCATTGAGGAGTTTGGAACCGATGCTCTGCGATTTAGTTTAATCTCTGGAATTTCACCTGGGAATGATGCCAGATTTTATGATGAGAAAGTGGAAGGCGCACGGAATTTGGTGAATAAGATTTGGAATATTTCGCGGTTTATTTTGACACAGTTCGACCCAGATGGCCTCACACTTGAGACAGATCATACATCACAGGAGTATACTCTTGCTGACCAATGGATTCTGATGCGTCTCAATCAAATTATTATTGAAGTGACAGACGACCTGGAAAATTTTCGTTTTTCCGCAGCTGGAGAAAAGTTGCGTGATTTTACCTGGAGCGAATTGGCAGATTGGTATCTCGAAATTTCTAAAATCGAATCCGCTTCGCCAGCAGATAAGTCCTTCAAATCTGGCATACTTATGTATATCTTAGAGATTTTACTCAAACTCTGGCATCCATTTATGCCATTTGTGACAGAGGCCATATATCAGCAGAGGATGAGAAATTCAGGAATTTTGTTGATGGTGCAACCGTGGCCTTCCTCCGTCCTCCATGCGGGGTTACGGACAGACAAGCCCGCTTCGGAAGTGCTCAGTGAGTTTTCTCTTCTTCAATCAATTGTAACCGGCATTCGGACGATTCGCAATGAGTATGGTATTGAACCAAAAAAAGAATTTAGTATCATTATCCAAACAGAAAAATATCAGGTATTGATTGATCAATATGCATCTATTATTAAAAATTTGGCGAAGGTTTCGTCGCTCACCATAACGGGAACACCCGATCAACCAAAACAGAGCGCGACATTTGTTCCTGGAGAAGGGGTGACGGTATTTGTGGAATTGAGTGATGTGATTGATGTGGCAAAGGAAAGAGAACGGCTGGAGAAAGAAATACAGAATCTGACAGCCTATGTTTCTTCGCTTGAAAAAAAATTGGCAAACAAACAGTTTGTGGCTCAGGCGCCAGCATCGGTGGTTGCGACGGAACGCGCGAAATATGAAGAGGCAACAGCAAAATTGTCCGCACTCGAGCAACAACGTGCTCCCTTTAGCCATTTTTAGTATTGTACATATTGTATGCTTGGATTTTTTATGATACGCCGGCTTCGATTATTTATATGCATGTTTTTAGCGCTCCTCCTTGTGGGTGTTGGTTGTCTGGCCGATAACCCGGTAAAAGAAAATGGGCTGGGGATAAATAATGTCCCAAAAAGTACAAAAAGCGAATTCTCCATATCCGGAGTTACATCAACAGTAGATGAAAAAATAGTTTCCATAAACAATGGCAATGGCGGTGAAGCCTTCACGAACCAAAATGTCGAAGTCAAAATGATGCCTTTCCAGATTATAGAAATATTCGATCCTCAGCAAGCAGTTTTTTTTGTATCGGTTGGTTGGACCGGTGGATTTGGCGAAGCAGTCTTAGACGATCAAAAAAATATTGTCACATTGAGTGGTTTTCCGTTATACCTGGACTCCGATAGCTGGGATCGAATTTTTCAACAAGAGGCGCTCCCGGCGTGTTTTCTTTCCACCCCCGCCATTAAAGTGCTCGCCGAAGTCGAGATGGAAAAAATAACGGCAAAGAACTCATCCATTGAAGAAGCAGATGAGAAGACGTACTATCATGTTACGATCAATCGCATTGATGATGTTTTCATCCAAGCCGAACCTTGTATTGATTAATACCTTTCTATGGCCATTTCTACTGATTCAAAAAAACTCCAAGATCTTCTCACCCGGGGCGTTCACGAAATCATCGGTCGCGAGACGCTTGAAAACAAACTCGCAAGCGGCAACACCCTGTGCGTCAAGCTCGGCATTGATCCGACTAGCCCGAATTTGCACCTTGGCCGTTCCATTCCGCTCCTCAAGCTTCGCGATTTTCAAGAACTCGGCCACAAAATTGTCTTCATTATTGGAGATTTTACCGGCGTGATCGGCGATACATCGGACAAAGAGAGCGAACGGCCCATGCTCGCAAAAGATGTCGTGGCCGAGAACATGCGGCAGTATGCCAAGCAGGCAGGCAAAATTATTGATCTTGAGAAGTGCGAGGTGCGTTACAACAGCGAATGGCTTGGGAAATTGACGTATGCGGAAATCGGCGATCAGGCGGACGCATTTTCCGTTGCGGAATTTATTGCGCGCGAGAATATTCGCAGGCGGCTTGACGCGGGTACGCGAGTGTCTTTGCGCGAAATGCTCTATCCGCTTATGCAGGGGTATGATTCGGTTGCGATTGATGCCGATGTCGAGGTGGGCGGGACTGACCAGCGGTTTAATCTCTTGGCAGGGCGCGTGTTGCAGGAAAAATACAAAAAAGAACCGCAAGCCATTATGACGAATCCCCTCGTTGCCGGAACTGACGGCCGCAAGATGAGCTCGAGTTGGGGGAATACAGTCAACATCATTGACGCGCCAAACGACATGTTCGGTAAAATCATGTCTATTCCGGACAGCCTTATTATTCCATATTTTGAAAATATGACGCGCGTCCCGATGGACACAGTGCGTGAATATAAGGCGGCCATACAGAGTGGCGCAAATCCGCGAGATTATAAAGTATTCCTTGCAAAAGAACTTGTGCGGTTTTATTACAGCCCCGGGGCGGCAGGCGAAGCCGAGGCGTATTTTGTCTCCGTGTTTGCAAAAAAAGAAGCACCGGCCGATATGCCGACGATCGCAGGAGCAGGAAAAGATATTGTGAACGTGCTGATTGACGCCGGTTTTGCGTCAAGCAAGACAGATGCTCGCCGCGCTATTGACGGCGATGGCGTGAAAATAAACGATGAAAAAATCACTTCGTATGAGGTCATCCTCAAAGCAGGCGATGTCGTTCAAAAAGGGAAACGCTTTTTTATTCGTATTCAATAATATGATGGAGTATGAGGATGAGATACAGAAAAAATATGATGAATACCATAAAACAAAATCTTGAAGCGCATATACAAAAACATATTCTCCCAGCGGATATTGTTTTTTCTGCGCCGCCAAATTCCGTACTTGGCGATTTTGCGTTTCCGTGTTTTTCGTACGCAAAAACACGAGGGGAAAGCCCTGCCATTGTTGCAAAACATCTCGCCGCAAAAATACACGCTGACATAACGGAGGCATCTCTTATACGGGATGTGCGCGCCGAAGGGCCGTTCGTGAATTTTTTTCTGAACCAAAAGGAAATGGCCAGTCTCCTTTTCCCGCTTATTTTGCACAAAACCGAACAGCCATACGGAGCCGTGCGAGAGGAAAAAAGAAAAAAAATTATGGTGGAATTTGCGCATCCGAATACGCATAAAATGTTTCATATCGGTCATTTGCGCAATATCGTGACCGGTGAGAGCATTATCCGCATTTTGGAAAATGCGGGGCACGAGCTTGTCCGCGTAAATTATCAAGGCGACGTGGGCATGCATATCGCAAAATCGCTTTGGGGAATACAGCAATTGATTGATGAATACCGCGCCGTACAAGAAAAAGATATTCATGAGCGAATGGCCTTCCTCGGAAAAGCGTACGCAAGGGGAGGACAGCGCTATGAAGACAATGAAGAAACAAAACAAGAAATTATTGCGCTTAATAAAAAAATATACGCGAATGATCCTTCAATTCACGACATATACCAAACGACTCGATCCTGGAGCCTTGAATATTTTGATATAATCTATCAACGGGTCGGTTCTCGATTTGATCGGCTTTATTTTGAATCCGAAGTTTTTGCGCGCGGTGAAGAACTCGTGCGGGCCTTTCTTAAAAAAGGTGTCTTTAAAGAAAGCGATGGGGCCATTATTTTCCCCGGAGAAACGTATGGATTGCATGACCGCGTCTTTATTACGAGCCAAGGGTTCCCTGGATATGAGGCCAAAGAAATGGCGCTTGGGGCGTTGCAGTTTGCCGAACATCATCCGGATCAGATTATCCATGTCGTCGGCAAAGAGCAAACAGGATATTTTCAAGTGGTTTTCAAAGCGCTCGAGCATGTGGTGCCGGAAAGCATGGGGAAAGAGTATCATCTTGTCTACGGATGGGTGCATTTGAAGCATGGAAAAATGAGTTCTCGAACCGGCAATGTGGTTCTTGGAGAAGAATTGCTCGATGCGGTCAAGGATCGTATTCGCGCGATTATGAAAGAAAACACGGTTAAGGACGCGGAAGGAGTTTTGGAAACGGTGGCGCTCTCTGCTGTCAAGTATGGATTTTTGAAGACTGGCATTGGGAACGATATTGCATTTGACATGGAAGAATCGGTGAATATTTCAGGCGATAGCGGGCCGTATCTGTTATATATTGTCGCGCGCATTCAATCCATCATACGGAAGATCCAAAAAGAAAATGTGTCCGCGCCTTTTGACGCGTTGGATGGCGACACATTGGAAACCGCGCAAGAAAAGAAGCTCCTTCTTGACCTTGCGTCTTTTCCAGAAGCGGCCAAAGAAGCGGCCGACCATTTGGATCCATCCAAAATTGCCAAGTATTTACTGGAGCTTGCCCAAGATTTTAATGCGTTTTATCATGCGTGTCCTGTTTTGACTGCGGATAAGGCGACAAAATCGTTTCGCATCCATTTGGTGAGCGCAGTTGGCATTGTGATGCGACATGGGTTATACTTGCTTGGAATGACCCACGTGGAGGAAATGTAAAAGCAATATGATGATATTCTTTGAAAGAGCCCGCACCACCCCCTCGTGTGACACTGGATTTTTGGCCGATTCGGAAAGCACATGTTCGTCTGCCAATGTTGGCGGCGCTCATGAAAATCAAACAGGAAGTGGAGAGCCGGAAAAATTGGAAGAGGCGCGAGAGAATGTACACATTCCAGAGTGTTTTATAGAACCGCTCCGCTTGGTGATTGGCGTGTTTCGTGATTCCGGCGCTTCTTATCGCCTTGGGGGCAGCGCCGCAAATGCGTTTCATGATATTCGTCGAGAAATTTTGGAGCGGCCGAAATCTGATCCGTGGGAAGTAAAGGGTATCAATGATATTGATGTGTATACTGATGATGAAGGATTTGAACTGTTGAGGGCACAGCTCTCAGATGTGCTCCCAGATGGGTATAGTCTTGCGGTGCAAGAGCTTGTTTCCGAAGAAGAAGCGGATAAAAGAGAGGAGAATGGGGAGGAACGGGAAGTTGATTTTCGGGTTGGTCCATTTGGCCATTCAAAGCGCTTGGCAATTTTTCATGAGGGGAAAGAATTGGTGGAAGTGTTTGGCGAAAGTCGCGGCGGGTCCATGCAACTGTGGAATCCAAATATTGCGCGGGAAGAGCCGGTAGTCACGTATATCGAAGGGGTAGGCGCGGTGGAACTTGCCGGGAAAAATGAAATGTTTGCCAATTATCTTGTGGTTGCCACGAGAGAAATTTTGGAAGACGTCGTGAGATATCTTTCCAATAAAGAAGAGATCGCTCGACCGTCGGTCACTGATTTAGCGAGTGAACCGCGACGGCTGAAAACACCGTCGCAAATTGTGCGGGCAAGAACGAAAGTGGCGCAGAGGTTTGATTCGCTTCGTCGCTTGCTCAAAGGCTCTGAAAAAACTATGATTGATCAGGCGCTTGGCATGCTCGCCGCATATGAAGGACTTCCTCACCTTCTTGGGATTTCTATCCGCAATTTATCTTTGATACGAAAGGTATTTGTTCCAGAAGAGGGCATGGAGCAGGGAGTGCAATCCAGCGAAGTGCTCGATTTCGCACAAACAAAAGCGACTATTGATACTGCGGTATGCCAGGTATTTCGAGAAGATATCGGCGGATTGCGTGAGACGCTTGCCCCGCTTGCGAGTATTGATTTAAAAGCGTTGCGCAAGGAAAGAGCGTTGAGTATTCGATTAATGGATTTTTTCAGAAAAGGCATTTTTTATTTTGCCGAACAGGCTGATTGCGTGCGGTACATCCAAGATGTGGCGCGCCAGATAGCGGAACGGAATCCATTTCCAGAAAATATTTTTTTTCGTTTTTTAAGCCATGCGACCCTAGAACAGGTAATCGCATTAGTTGAGGAAAACAGATATGACGAACCCAGAACGCCGGTTGCATACAGTGCCGCCGCCTGATGCTGATATCCCAGTGCCTGCAGACGGAAAAGACCCATTGCTTGGAGCAGTCTTGAATGATCCCGAGCTTGTGGTTGAAATAATCAAAACCATGCGTCCGGAAGGTCCCAAAATTCCAGACAAAGAATCAACAGTATAATATTTTTTGTATGCCAAAAGTATCCAAAGAACCCGTTGAACGCGTGACGCTCAAACTCCCAAAAAGTGTCGCGACCTATTTGCGAAAGGCCTTTCCGCACGGACGGCGGAGTGAATTTATCGCAAAATGTATTTTGGAATACAAGCACAACCAAGAAGTCTCGGAAATAGAGCAGGCGCTTAAAAAACTTCGGACGTAAATACCTATGTCTTTTTCTTTTTTGGACAATATGTATTGTGGCGCTATTCGTCGCGGCGATGTGGTGTTGTATGAAGAAGAACCGCGTGAGGAGCGTGCGTACGTAGCGCTTCAGGATACCACGCTCAATGAAACGCTCGGTACCATTGTATGCGTTGGAATAGAACCTACAGAAGATCACGGCCGGTCCAGAATCACCGAAGTCGTGTTGAAAAAGAATGAAACCGGCCTTGGCAAGGATGGTCTATGCGTGTTGTCGCGCATCATGCCGATTGACCGGCGTTTTATTGTAGCGAAAAAGGCCGAATTGCATCCTGAATTATTTCAAAAACTTTTGCAGGCGCTCGATATTGTGCTGGGGAGATTCCGTGATCGCGCATAACCGTGTGCCCCTGCGTCTTCTGTCATATATTTTTTTTCTTGACACGAAAAAACATGTGGGGTATCCTCTTTGTAAGAGTAGCTTTTTATATAGCTGCTTTTTTTATACCATCATGATTATTTCTTTTTTATCAGCCATCGTATGAGTTCAGACATTGTCAAAGCATTAAATATCCTTTGTGAAGAAAAAGGCCTTGAGTACGAGGTGGTCATGGAGGCGCTCGAAAGCGCTCTTGCCGCGGCGTATCGAAAAGATTTTGGCAATCGCCAGGGGAATTACAAAGTTCAATTTGATCCGGAGACAGGAGACATGAAGGTGTGGGATGTAAAAGAAGTCGTCGCCGATATCGACGCGGAGGTATTGGAAAAGGCTCAGGAAGCATTGGCGGCCCTCCGTGACAAAGTCAAAGAAGACGGCAAGGAATTGACCGAAGAAGAAATCGGCGCGTTTCCGCACTTCAATCCAAAGACCGAAATCATGGTGACCGAGGCAAAAAGCATTGACAAGAAAGCGGCCGTTGGCGACATTCTTGAAATTGACCAGCCCTTGCCCAGCGATTTTGGACGAATGGCCGCGCAGACCGCCAAACAGGTCATTATCCAAAAACTTCGCGAAGCGGAACGCAACAGCGTATTTGATGATTTTAAGACGCAGGAAGGCCAAATTATCCAGGGAATAGTTCAGCGCCGCGATCGAAGCGGAGCGGTGATTGTTGATCTCGGGAAGATCACCGGCATCGTATTGCATGATGGCCAAATTCAACGAGAACAATATCGTCCGGGGATGAGAATGAAATTTTATGTTGTGTCGGTAGGGATGAGTCCGCGAGGCCCGGAGATTATTCTTTCTCGCGCCGATAAACGCATGGTCGAAGTGGTGTTTGCCCAAGAAATTCCGGAAATTGGAAACGGCGAAGTTCAGATTAAAGCGATCGCGCGCGACCCGGGCAATCGTTCCAAGGTCGCAGTGTGGACGGACGATGAAAGTATTGATCCGATCGGTTCATGTATTGGCCAGCGCGGTAGTCGGATTACCACCATTATTGACGAATTGGGCGGAGAAAAAATTGATGTGATCCAATGGAGCGATAAGACATTGGAATTCATTAAACACGCGCTTTCTCCGGCGAAAGTGAGTTCCGTTGAGCTTGAGGCCGATACCAACGAGGCAAACGTTCATGTCGCCGGAGACCAATTTTCTCTTGCCATTGGCCGCGGCGGACAAAATGTGCGTCTTGCCGCCGAATTAACGGGCTGGAAAATCAACGTGCTTCAGGAAGGCAATGCAGACGTCGCAGTGAGTAGCGAGGACGACGTCAACGATGTGGAAAAAAAACTCGAGGACCCGGCCGACCAAACGGAGGACGATGGTATGTCCGAGTCCGAACCAGAATCTCCGAGAGAGAACAGCGTGTCTTCGGATGCCGAAGAAACAGAAAAAGAAGCGTCCAAAGAATAGTTTTTTACTCTTTGTTACTCTTTGCGTATGTGGATGCCGTTTCAAGTGCTTTTTTATCAGCCGATTTACAATCTCTTTGTCGGATTTTATCACGTTATTCCCGATCTTGGCATTGTCATTATTGTGGTGACACTGCTCATCAAAATTGTATTATATCCGCTGACCGCAAAATCCATTCGCGCCCAAAAATCATTAAGCGAGCTCCAGCCAAAATTGGAGTCAATCAAAAAAGAACATAAAGGCGACCAGCAAAAAATCGCTCAAGAAACAATGAAACTGTACAAAGAGCATAAGGTCAACCCATTGGGATCGTGTCTTCCCATTCTTATCCAAATGCCGGTATTGTTTGCCATGTTTTATGTATTGAGAGATGGATTTGACCCGGCCTCATTTCGTTTTCTCTATTCGTTTATTTCTCCGCCCGAATCCATCAATAGCGTATCACTCGGATTTTTTGATTTAAGCGAGCGGAGTGTCGTGTTGGCGCTTCTCGCGGGAGGGGCGCAGTTTTGGCAATCACGCATGATGACGACGAAGAAACCGCCTAAGGGCGTCGGCGAAGGGGCAAAAGATGAAAACTTGATGGCCATGATGAATAAACAGATGCTCTATTTTATGCCGGTCATTACCGTGATTATCGGGATGCAGTTTCCGGCCGGCCTTGCACTGTATTGGTTTCTCTCCACCTTGTTTACCGCGATTCAGCAGTGGCTATTGTTCAAAAAAAAGAAATCAGATGGCGGCCCCATTGAGGGACAGCTCGTGCTATAAGAGGCTATTCAAAAAACATAAGAGAAATGCGTATGCGTCTTGATTTGAAACAATTGAAACAGTTAAGCGTGGAGACCGAGTCCGGGCAGAAGCTTGGGAAAATCTATGATGTTGTTTTTGAATTGGAAGGACAGATAATTGCGCAATATCTGGTCCGCTCTTTACTGCATACCAAAGACTATCTCATTTCTCGAGATCAGGTGGTTCGATTTGAAGAAAAACGGATAGTTGTGACAGACAGCGTGGCAAAAGAATCTGTTCTGTCTGTGGAAGATCCGCCGCCAATCCGCGCCAGTGTTGAGCCATTAACCATGAGGACAGAAAAATAAAAGGGACACTATACGCATATGCATACGCTTGAGCAATCTGTTCTCAAAACCCTGGCGTATTTTGATGTATTTCGCTATCCCCTTACTCGGGAGGAATTGTATGGCGCGCTCTATCAGGATCGTATTGATGACGCTATTTCTTCCTATGCCTATTTTTTGTCTCTCGTCGACGCGATGATTGCTGATGGACAGATATATGAGACTGGAGGATATTGCATGCTTTTCAATACGCCTGCGTATATCGGCGAACGGGAACGCGCGGTCCGCTGGATTGAAAAAAAAATACTGATCGCCCGCCGCGCGGCGCGAGCATTGCGGTATGTCCCTTTTTTGCAGGCCATTTTTTTATGCAATTCTGTCGCGTCGTCCGCGGTAAAGGAAGACAGCGACATTGACGTCTTTATTGTTATTCAAAAAGGAAGATTATGGATGACGCGTTTTTTTATTACCGGATTACTTCATCTGTTAAGACTCCGCCGCACCAAAAAACACGTTGCCAATAAAATTTGTTTGAGTTTTTATGTGACTGATGATCACCTGGATTTGTCTGATGTGGCGCTTGATGATCCGGACGTGTATCTTTTGTATTGGATACATCAGCTCATTCCTTTGTATGATCCATACAATCTTTTTTCTGTTCTCCAATCCAAAAATCAATGGGTGCGCGCGCATCTTCCGGATGCGCCAACGCGCTATGCCCTCATTCCTCGATATCGAACGGATGATTGTTGTGTGGCCCGCGTCGTGCGGCATATGTTCACGCGTCTCTCCTCGGGGAACTATGGGAATATGTGGGAAAATTATATAAAAAAAATACAAAAGAAAAAAATGGACTGCAATTATGGAAGTCTGCAATATGAGCCGGATTCTCGTGTTGTTATCAATGACACCATGCTCAAATTTCATGAAAATGACCGGAGAGCGTTTTATCGACAAGAGTGGATTCAACGGTGCCAGCAATTGGAAACAGCCGTATGAAACGGTCGAATAAAAAACGCTCCGGGACGTTTCCGGACGAATTTTCCAACAGGCTTTCGTCGGTGTTCGGCGCTTCACGCGTTGGCGGGGTTCTCGCAACACTCATAGAAAAACCGACTACGTTTCGATGGAATCCTTTAAAAGGTTTGTCCCGATCAGATGTAGCCGATGGATTGCGTGGATTGGGTTTTCATCTTCGGCCCGTGCCATGGTATCCCGATGCCTGGATATTGGAAAATAAGAGTAAGCGTGACTTGGTTGAGAACGAGCTCTACACGGACGGACATATATATGTGCAAAGTCTTGCCAGCATGGTCCCTCCGCTCGTTCTCGATCCAAAACCCGGGGAACGCGTTCTTGATCTTACGGCAGCCCCGGGAAGCAAAACCAGTCAGATTGCCGCGTTGATGCGTCAAGAGGGCGAACTCGTTGCAAATGATAACAACAAGCCTCGATTTTTTAAATTGAAACATAACCTGGAGCATCTCGGTGTACTGCGTGAGGCGCCTGGTTGGCGCGTGGAACTTCGTCTAGAGCACGGAACCAAACTCTGCCAGGAATATCCGGCTTATTTTGATAAGATATTGCTCGATGCTCCTTGTAGCGCCGAGGCCCGGTTTATTGCCGCCGATCCAAAAACGTATGGCTTTTGGAAAGAACGGAAAATAAAAGAGATGGCATATAAACAGCGGCAACTGCTTTTTGCCGCGTGGAGCGCGCTCAAACCCGGTGGCACCCTGGTATATTCCACGTGCACATTTGCCCCGGAAGAAAACGAATGCCAAATTTCCAGATTATTGGAACGACATAAAAAAGACGCATCTTTGCTTGATATTTCATTGTCAGGGCACGGATTGAAGCGCGGTCCGGTAACAACAATCTGGAAAGAAAAATCGCTTCACCCGGATATACAACAATGTTTTCGCGTAGAACCCGCGAAAGAAATAGAAGGATTTTTTATGGCAAAACTGCAAAAACAAAACGATACAACAGAGGAATGATGTCACTTATGCGCACCATCAAACATGTTTCTTTGGTTTCCGCGATGCAATTCGGTATTGCTCTTTTTCTTTTTCTCTTTCCATGGCAAACAATCTGGATGTATCGAGAGCCTATTATTGGCGGCATGAAGTTCCAATATGGGGTTTTAGGGCTGTATGCGACAGAGATTCTCCTGTGGGGCATTATTGTTCTGTTTTGCGTGTGGTATGTTCAAAAAATCCGGCAATCCAAAATCCAAGGAAGGTTTCAATTTTCCTGGACGCCTGACCGGATATGTGTCGCGTTGTTTTTTTCTTTTTGGCTCTATGCGCTGATGTCTTCATTGCGGGCGCTCGATTCGGCATTGGCGTTTCAGCAAGGGATACGTATTGTCGAAGCGTTCTTATTTTTTTTCGTGTTGTGGGCCGGTCCTTGTTCGTTTTCATATATTGCCCGATGGTTTGCACTCGGCAGTGGCATCCCTGCGCTTTTAGGAATATGGCAATTTACGGCGCAGTCAACGTTTTCTTCTACGCTCTTGGGGCTGTCATTTCATGCCCTGGACCAGGCGGGAACATCGATTGTCGCGAGCGAGTCTCTCGGACGAGTGCTTCGGGCGCATGGTCCGTTTTCTCATCCAAATATGTTTGGTGGCTATTTGGTCGTGGCCATGCTTATGACAGTGGTACTTTTGTCTTTGGGCGAGCGGGCTCAGCAATATAGAAAAGCGTATTGGTCTCTTCTTTTCCTTCAGGGCGTGGCATTGTTTTTTACCTTTAGCCGCACGGCGTGGCTGGCGGCGGTATCTTTTCTTTTCTCTTTTTTTCTTTTTTCCAGAAATGCGGACACGAAACGGCCACCGCCACGAATGTCATTGTGTGGTTTGGCAGGTGTTGTTTTCATCGTATTGATTTTTGGTGTTGCATTTTTTCCTATTCTCCGCACGCGTTTTTCTGTTTCCTCCCGTCATGAATCATACGCGGTTTCCGACCGTATTGTCCAAATATCTCAAGCAATGAGCCTCGTCAAAATGCATCCATGGATTGGGGTTGGGGGCGGCAATTACACGTCCAGTCTCATGGGTATTGGTGTTCTCTTGCCGATTTGGCAATATCAGCCTGTCCACAACGTTTTTCTCTTGCTCTTGGCGGAGTTTGGTTTTGCGGGGGTATCTTTATTGGCCCTTTCAGGGATATTTTTTCTCTTCTCTTTTTATTACCAGAATCAGCCGCGTTCTTTTTTGGGTTGGATATTAATCCCTTATCTCATAGTGCTCTCGTTGGATCATTATATGTTTACACAATATAGCGGGCTTCTGCTCAATAGTATGCTTTTATGTGTTTATTGTGTTGGACAAAAGCAAAAAAATATGCTATAGTATTGAATATTCTTTTTCTTCGTATTGTATGCAAAGATGGAGGATCAATTTTTTTGCTACATTGATGGGGAGTGTCTTTTTTGGGTTTATTATTTTTGTGATTGGTGCCACACAGGGCACCTTTTTTAGTTCTTTGGTATTGGCACGCGGGGGGAATAACGCAACACCAACCTGGGATGGCGGCGGCGCGGATGATGACTGGTGTACTGACTTGAATTGGTCATCAGACACCGAACCGGCAAGTACAAGTGCTGTGGCCATAGATGCCAATGTCACCGTGACCACATCCGGGTGCGTGACAGAAGGGAAGTTCATCAATTTTTCTACGCTCACCATTGGGGGAACCAATACGGCGACACTCGTTTTGACGCAAGATATCGGAACAGGGGGTTCAATTACTATTTCGGCCAATGGAACTCTTCAGCAAGATAACGCAACACAACAAACCATTTCCGGAACATTAACAATTCAAAGCGGTGGTCTGTTAACGCATACGGCAAACATTTCCGGAACATCGTATACAGTTTCTTTCTCGGCCGTAACCCTCGCAATCAATTCCGGCGGTTCAATTAATGTTGATGGAAAGGGATTTTCTGGCGGAGCCAGTCAATCTGTTGGAAACGGGTCCGGACCCGGCCGCAATGATGTGAGCCGCGCACCATCCGATAATGGCGGCGGCGGTGCTCACGAAGGATTGGGCGGGGCGTCATTTTCCGGTGCGAGCGGGGGCACAGGATATTGCGATGAAACAAATCCATCAACGTTAGGATCCGGCGGCGGCGGGGGAAACACGACGACCGGCGGGGCTGGGGGCGGGTTGGTTGTTTTCAGTATAAGCAATACTGCGACCATCGCCGGAACAATTTCGGCTGATGGCGGAAACGGCGGACAGGCCGGTACTGATTCTTGGGATGCCGGGGGAGGCGCGGGAGGGGGTGTTAGTATAAGCGCTCCAACCATTACATTTTCAAGTGCCATTACTGCAACCGGCGGAAGCGGCGATACGCATGGCGGCGGCGGCGGCGGCGGATGCGTGGTATTGCAATATACCGATAGTTACACCGATACAGGGTCTTCGTATGATGTCAATGGGGGCGCGGGCGCAAACAGTGGAAGAAATGGATCTTTTGCCGCTTTGAGCGCCAATATTCCCGCAGAGCCAACGGGGTTGAGTGGAACCGCTCTCACACCAACCGCCATGACGCTTACATGGAACGATAATTCAGATAATGAAGATAATTTTCGTGTTTGGCGGTCATTGGACGACCAAACATATACGCTCGTGTCTACAGAAAATGCGGACATCGAATCAAAAGATGTTACCGGCCTTTCTGTCAATACCGTGTATTACTTTAAAGTGGATGCCGTAAACGGCGATGGAGCGGCCACATCGACGGCATATGCTACAACGACACTCGCCAATGCGCTTGGGCCTCTTACGATGGCCGCAGTCACAACCACCTATCTTGGCGAAGTCGTTCCAGGACTTCAGGCAACGGTTGACGCAAACGGCAATCCTTCAACGACAGGCATTACCTTTCACGAAACGACTTTTGACAAATATTTGAGCCGGGACAACCTTGTCAATGCTTCTTCTCCGACGTGGTATCAATTGAGTATTCTTGGGAATCCTGTTCTCATTTCTCTTTATCCAAATACGGAGTACACGTTTGAATACGTTGCAAGAAATCAGTCTGCGATTCCCACGGCGACCACAACCGCCGCCGCTCTCTATACGCTGGCCATGTCACCGAGCTTGGTGAGCGTCGCGACTGCGAGTTCGACCGCAATGACCGTATCTGTTTTCAGCACATCCACAAGTCAGCTCGGCGCCAACCCTGAAGCCACCAATTACGCGCTGTATGAAAGTAGCACGGCGCAATACGTTGCAGCCGATTTTACCCTTTCCTCAAATACTGCCGTATGGAACACATCAAGCACATGGGGCGGAACGTCGGTGGCCGGCCTCACACCCAATACACAGTATTGTTTTTCGTCAAAAGCAAAAAACGGCAATGACACGGAAACAGCGCTCGTCTCTGCTTCGTGTCTTTTTACCTTGGGTGCACCCCCCGCCACGCTCACCGCGCAAAACAATACCACGTCATCCACAATTCAAATTGAGCTTTCGTGGGTGGATGGCGCGCATAGCGGGGGAAAATTTGAACAAGATAGCGGATGCAATGGTTTTGATACGACGATCTATGACAACGCCTCGGTCAACCCTTCCTCTCCCTATCAAGTGTCCTCCGATCTTGCCGCAAATACGTGCTATCAATATCGTTTTTCTCCATATAATACCGATGGGACGCTCAATACCTCAGAAGTCGTCATGTCCAATCAAATAACGACGCCGCTTGCGCAGGTAACAGGCCTTACGGCCTCTGCCACGGATTCATCAGGCATTGTGTGGGCATGGGATGCTGTCCTTGGAGCCGATTCCTATGTGGTATATGCCGCAATGGATGATTCGGTTATTGCAACCACGACCGAGAATCAGTATACCTATAGTTCTCTTGAACCCAATACTCAATATACCGTGTATGTTCGGCCATATAATGCCAATGGCTGGGGCATTGCCTCTTCTCAAGCGAGCGCCTTTACTGAGGCGACCGCTCCCGCGGGCGTGACCCAAAGCGGCCCGACCACGGAGAGCATTGCGTGGAGCTGGAACAACGATGCTCAGAGCGCCTTTTTTGCCCAGGACAAAAATAATACTGCCAATAATTCTGGGTGGATCACCGAAACAAGCTGGACACAGAGCGGGTTGAGCGCCAATACGGCCTATACGATTCAAGTAAAAGCAAAAAATCAAGACGATTCGGAAACCGCCATGACAGAGGCAACCGTGTATACATTGCTTGGTGCCCCGACAGGCGTGTCTTTTTCGTCCGTCACCACAAGCAGTATCACAGCGACCGCAGAAGGTTCGTTCCCCAATATGGGATCAGGTTCATCGCTCTTGCATTTTTCAAATGGCGTCCGGGCGACGCAAGATGTGACGAGCGGCGCTTCGTGGGCCAATACCAATCTGTCCCCGAATACCGCCTACGTCTACACAGTCTATGGAGTGAACGGCGACGGCATACAGACAACAACCGCGACAGGAACGACGTATACGCTCGCGAACGTTCCATCCATGCAGATATCGTCCGATTCAGTGACTTCGACGACCATGCCATTTTCCATTATTCCAATAAACAATCCCTCTGCAACAGAATATGCGCTGTATGAGGTGTCGACCGGTTTGTGGGCCAATGCTGAAGGGGTCCTTTCCGGAGCAAGTGAAACGTGGCAGGCAACCTCCACCTGGAGTGCGGTCGGCATTTCCGGCGTTGACCCGAACGAAGAATATTGTTTTCAAATAAAAGCGCGCAATGGAAATGCAGTTGAGACAGCGTTGTCTTCTCAAGTCTGTGATTATTCCGCTGTGGAAAGCACGCAGGTATTTTTTGACGCACGCATAAATAACGCAGTGACGGTGACAGACGCGGCACAGGCGGAAATTGTTTTGGGCGGCAGTCTTCCAAACAAAACAACGGGATTGTTGCAAAGTGTCACCATAGCGTCTTCTGTCGCCGACAACGCCCCGGTTTATTTGAATATGAAGCGGGTCAAGGAATCCGGGTTTGTCACGACAAGCCAGGCCATCAGCATCAATAAAAATTCAACGACCGAAGAAAATAATGTTGACATGAATATCCCGTCGGGGACTATTATTTCGTGTGCCGATTCTTCGTGGACCAAATTTCAAATTCCCACATTGGTTGACGCCTCAATAGTGGCCTTGCCAGCAGTCAGCGGCTACACTATGAGTGCCAAGAAAGTGGTGCAGGTGGGCGCGCCCAATACCACGTGTTCGCTCACAAATCCGGTCAAAATAACTTTCCCGGGACAGGCCGGCTATGTGGCCGGATATACCGCATCGTCTGGCGGCACGCTCACGCCCATTACTGTTGTCTGTGATGACGAAAACAATCCCACAAATGTCGGAGTTGGAGGAAGCGGGGAGTGTTCGGTTGATTCTGGAAATGATCTGATTGTTCATACTGTGCATACGACATTTTTTGGCGTCTATTCCCAGACTGCGGTATCGTCAGATTCCGGAAGTACTTCCGGCGCCTCTCTCCCTGTTGGACCGTTGGCATTGCCATCGGCCATTGCCTTTGATGGACTTCTTATCGATGGCGCCGCAAAAACGCAAACCACCAATTCGCATATTACGCTTCGTCTTGAGGGGGTTTCACCCGATGCGGTAGAAGTTGCATTTTCTCTCAGTTCTGGATTTCAAGGTATCGGCTGGCAATCGTACACCGGTGAGGATATTGGTTTTGATCTTCCTGACATGGAAGGGATATATGTCGTCTATGCGAAAGTGCGAACCGTGAGCGGCGTTGTTTCAGCTGTGAAAAGCGCGCAGGTCGTTCTTGAAAAAACGGGGCCGCTCGCGCCGCCTGTTATTATTGCCCCGAAGAATGGCGCCACCATTACAAAACTTCCGTTCGTGGTCGAAGGGACTGGTTTCCCCGGAGCAACGATTGCCGTCTCCATCCTCGAGACGATATATTCGGTTACGGTGGATCCTGAAGGAATTTTTTCATTGACCATTCTTGATCAAATTCCGGCCGGGACATATCCAATATCCGTGACACAAACCGACAGTCTCGGGAGAACATCCACACCCTCCCCATGGTTTTTTGTGTATGCGCCGCCGGCAAAAATGACACCAACACAACCAATCAACCAGCCGGTTGGGGAAGAAGGAGAGGGTGTTGTTCTCCCCAATACACAAGATACGCAATCATTCACCTCAACATCTCCAAATCTTGTGGTTTCAGAAGTAACTGCCAAAGAAGTCCAGGATATTTTGAAAGAAGTGCAAACGCGGGAATCATTTTTGGTGATCGTGTCAAAACAAACTCCTGGTTTTTATAAACAGCAAATTTCCTCGATTGATGTAGCAAGCGGCGATTCTTTTGATATTCTTATCCGTCCGTCAGAACCGGTCCATAGCATTACCGCCCGTCTGTATCCAAAATCAGCAGAGACACAAGAATCCCTGTCGGCTCGTGAGCGTCTCTTCCATGCGCTTGCCGGATTTTTTGGGGCGTCGGTTCATGCCGCGCAAATTGTTCAAAACGAAGAGAGCGCGCAAAATGGCTGGCTGAAGGCCTACACCTTTGCATCTGTCTCGGAAGGCAATATCTACAGAACCACCGTGGATATTCCGGAAGGAGCGGTAGGGGAATATACATTGGTCATGACCATCAACGAAACAGATGGCGGGCGCACGAAGGTATCCAAAAAAGTTCAAAGCATATCCAACGGCACGATCACAGACCAAAAGGGGAGAGCGCTGTTTCATGCGCGCGTGGAATTGTTTCAATGGCAAGAGGATGGCGCGTATGCTCTCTGGCCCGGAGAACTCTATGGACAAGAAAATCCGACTCTTACCAATGAAAAAGGGGAGTATTCGTTCCATGTTCCTGCCGGCCGATATTATATTGCCGCGGAAAAATCAGGATATGCGCCATATCACGGGGGTATTATGATATTGGATGAATCCACGATTATTCATGCTCCGGTGAGTTTGGAACGAAAATCCTTTGATTTTTGGACAAAAATTTTTGAATTCTTCCGTTCTTTTTTTGGAAGGGGGGCATAACAATAGACAATACTTTTTCATTCCAATCAAAAAACGAGGGAAGTCCTCGTTTTTCTTTTATACCTCTCCGTCGCATTCACAGCCGCAGTCGTAACAGCTGCCGCATTTTGGGCATGTTTGGCCGTCTTCGACCTCCATGCCGCATGTGACACATTCTGCCATAAAGAAAATGGATAAGAATGATTTTGTGGAAAGAAATATCCAACAGACATAGTATATAGCGCATCGTTTTTTTTTGACAATACCAGTTTTCCACAAGGCTTGCCTGAATTGTCTCCATTGTCTGCGAATACAGTAAATATCGAGATGGCCATCCGTGAGGGTTGTTTTTTCGTTTTTTTTAGGCTATATTTTTTATGTTCACTTCTCGCGTATCATTATAACCAGGGTATGGTTTTAGGGCCATCTGTAAGATTTTCGTCAAAAGATAGTCTCATACTATGACAAACCAGGAAAGAGAAAATCAGTATGTGGAAGCATACCGTGCCTATGCAGAGGAAATATTGCGTTATTTCTTTTTTCGGGTTTACGATAGAGAATTGGCACGGGAACTCACGCAAGAGGCATTTATGAAGGTCTGGAAATACATGGTTGATGGCAAAGACATCACCCATATCAAAGCCTTCCTGTACCGAGTAGCCTACCATATTGTGGTTGATCATTCTCGAAAGAAAAAGGAACAATCACTTGATGAAATGATGGAATCAGGATTTGACGTCGTATCCAAAGAACTCAGCAAGCAGGATGCCCTCGATATTCATGCCGTGATCCACGAAATGGAACAGCTGGGTGAAAAATATCGTGAAATTTTGTTTCTTCGGTATATGGATGGACTTTCGCCAAAAGAAATAGGAACGATCATGGGGTTGTCGGAAAATGTAGTATCTGTCCGGATCCATCGTGGCATAAAACAAGTACAAAAAAATATAACCACATAATATATGGAGGAAAACATAAAAAAAATAAAACAATTTCGAGAAACTATTCTGTTGACGCAAGACGAACGCGCTTCCATGGACGAAGCAATTTTTTCGTTTATGAAAATGCATCCTCTTGAAGAAGCGCATGAGCCAGCCGCAAGCGATGCGCCCGGGCACAATACAAAGCCGAGCGGTTTTGTTTTTTGGCACGTCGTATTTCAGAAACGTTTTGCATATGGGGCATTGGTGGGTGTTTTGATTGTGTCTCTTTTTGCGGGTACGGCGTCTGCCGCCGAGCATGCTCTTCCCGGCGATGTGCTCTATCCGGTCAAAGTCAATGTCACCGAGGAAATTCGCTCCCGTATGTTAATATCCCAAAAACAAAAAGCCCAATGGGAAGTCGAACGCGTTCGTCGGCGATTGACCGAAATTCAAACGCTGGTGGCGTCCCAGGGAGCGGTCGATCCGGCGGTTGTCGTACAGCTTGAAAAATATATTCAAAAGCACAGCGAAAAAGTCAATCAAGCCCTTGCCTCTTTTGAAGAGGCAGGCGACACCGCAACGATTGTCGCAATCGCAGACAATCTTGATTTTTCACTTGAGTCATATCGCAGTGTTGTGTCGTCCGCAGATCAAAAAAATACAAGAGACACCGCAAACAACATCCAAACCGTTTTTGATACGGTTGAGAAAACACAACAGCGAGCGCGCGCCGCGCAGTATCAATTGTCCGTTCCCTTTCCTGTTGCTATCACGACAACAAGTGATGTGGCGTTCCTGGAGCCAAACGAGCCAGAGATATTGTCTGCCCCAACGGCGGCCGCTGATACGACCATTCCCTCAGAACCCTCTCCTTCTCTTCAGAGTCTCGAGAGTTTTGCGACGCTGGAGCCAAAAGTATACGCCAGCGTGTGGATTCATGTTGTCGATACCGAAGGCAACGAAATTTCTGGTAGCAACATCCGTTTGGAAAATGGAGAGCGGCTGGTGGCCCACAAAGGATTTAATGGGCTGTATGGAATGTTTTTTTCCGATGTTGCAGAAGGCGCTTATTCTGTATTTGTCACGCCAAACGGATACACGCAGGAATTTATGCAATCATTTTCGGTTTCCTCCGGTGAAAGGCGAGAGGTGCGTTTTGAAATTGATACGAAGCGAACGGAATCAGTCTCGGACAATGATCCTTCCAATAATAGGGCGGAGTTTGTCACGTCGTCTCCTGTGGGTATTCTTCCGGAAAAGACGGTCATTCCTCCAGTGTCCACTTTTGAAAGTGATGCTCTCCTGCCCACGCAAAGCAATGAGTTATGGCAACCGCAGTCACAGGAGTATATCTCTGTTGTGGTGCGCCAAACACATCGTGATATGTCCGAAAGAAGGGGAGAAAAACAATATACGATTACATCGTTTGACATTGTGCCAGAAGGTGATGTGACCTTGGAAACCATGATGGTCGTATGCCGGCCCGCGAGAGCAGTTTCCGCTTTCCAAATTGCGCATGATGAGGCAGTCGTTTCAGGGAATGTGACGCACGATGCCGGTTTAGGAGCTTCTTTTTTGCGTGTTGCGCCATCATTTTATTTTGAAAAGGGAAAGAGCGGTAACATTCATCTCGTGGTTGATGTTGGCGCCACAGGTCTTTTGCCCACTTGCGGTGTCGAGCGTTCCAAAGATCTCCTTTTCAAGGAGAAAAACACTGGCAATGAAGTCTCGGTTATTTTGAATTGACAATTTTTGCTCTGTTGAGGCAAGAAATACTATATGTTAGTGTCATGAGTAAGAAACGTACCGACCGCCCGTCTCTTAATAGTAGCTTCCCCTTAAGAAAGGGAATAAACATCATTCATTTTATTTCCTCCTTTTTTAAAGGAATAATCGGATAATCTATATGAAAAGAGTATTTCTTTCATTCTTGACCTTCGTTTTTGTCGTGGGTACGATGGTCGGCATTGCAAACCCCGCTCAGGCCGGAGGTTCAACCATGACGATTGGACACGTCGCGCTCGACGCCAAAACCGTTCGTCCAGGAGACCCGGATGTCTTAGTGAGCGCATTTCAATTGACGGCAAGTCTTAATTCCAATCTTCAGCAAATTGCTGTAACGTGCGAAGGGTGGAATAATTTTACCGAAGCAACTTTATACATGAATTCGCTTTTGCTTGATAGACAAACCAGCTGGCAAAAGTTAACGGATAATACCGAACGCATCTTCTTTGCGGTCGATAAACAATTTACAGAAGGACGAACTGCCAATTTTCGCGTTTTTGCTAACGTGGCACAATCAGCCTCAGGACAGACACGATGTGGCATTGCAAAAGAAAATGATATCAAAGTAACGGTCATCCCTGGCGGATACTGGGGTTCTATTTTAGGCGATGTGAATTTGGAAAAGACCGGGGCGTCCATTACCATTTCTTCAGCGACCAGCGCGACGCCATCGCAAAGTGTTTTGCCCGAAAGCGGGTGGAATCCGGTTCCGGTCGAGTATTGCCGTAATATCCCGGGGGGAATCAAAGTGACAAAATTTGGTCAAGTGTACAATCTTCTTGATGGGGTGAAAGATGTTGATAGTTATAACCTTGGAATGAAAAAGTACACGTATGCTTGTGTTTCTTCCACTATGTATAACGTGAAGTGGGAGCCGCCAACAACAGGTGACAACAGCCAATCCAATGATACTACGAATACGAATGATGCAGAGGATACCATTTTTGAAGATGAAGAAAGCCCGGAATTACCCGGCTCGGATGAACTTCCGGATCTTGTTGTGGAAAGCGTGTCTCTTGAAAAAGGCGCAGTCTCGTATACCAGCGGGGGCACCAAGTACCAGCGGTTCAAAGTAAGTTTTTCCGTCAAAAATAAGGGAGAGGCGGACGCGGATGGACGCATTTACTTTACGGTGAAAAATGAAAAAGGAAAAGGAAGCCGCAGATTGCTCACCCGCTCTGGTCTGGACGCGGGCAAGTCACTCGCCGGTTCATTCTATTTCCGAACCTCTCTCGCGCAGGCCTACAGCATTGCGGTTGACCCGGCAGACCTTATGGAAGAACACAACGAATCAAACAACGCGGCTGGGTTTAGTGTTTCCTTGGATGCCGCTCCCGTCGAGACGCAGACGCTTGGAACGCCAACCATTACAAAACCATCACAAAATACGGTGTTGACCAATTATCCGCGAAGGGCCGAATTGGCATGGACATCGGTTTCCAATATCGATTATTATGATATTGAAATCTATTGGGGCCTCAAATGGGGCCTCAAAGAAAACGGAACATATTCTTGGTATGGAAAGCCAATTGTCTACGTATCAAGCTATCCCAGTTTTGTCGCCGGGCCATTGACCGGAGACAATGACTATAAAGTGCATGTCCGCGCGGTTGGAAAAGACGGGTCAAAAGGACCATGGTCAGATTATGTCTATTTTTCTTACGACACATCGGATGAGGAACCACTCGTCGTGGATGACGAGAGTGATGCCAATACGCTGACAGAGATTTCTGTTCAATCATTATTGGCGCGCAATCCTTCGAAAATTGATTTTGAAGACATGACCTTTGGCGCGGATCTTACCAAAAAATATTGGGACGCCAAGGGCGTTGGCTTTTCTTCCCAAAAAGGGAAGGCCATCTATATTACGCCCTATAACAGAAGTTATGAAGCGACCGCGTCCGGAGAATATTCCATTGCCAACGACGCGACATATCCAAATACCAGCGCCAACGATCCGCTTATTATTACCTTTCAAAAGCCTGTTCAGGCCGCAGGGATGTACCTTGGCAACGGCACGGCGTATGGCGTAAAAGTTACTGCGACCGTTACCGCCTATGATAACAGCGGGGCAGTGGTTGGAAGAGTGACCAAAACCAATATCACGGATGCCGTGACCACCTTTGTTGGATTCAGCTCTACAAAAGGAGTTTCCAGAGTGGCGGTTGACTATGGCGACGTTCTCTTGAGTGAAGAGATTGATGATCTTCTGTGGGTCGCTCAGGCCTCTTAAGAGGTATACACAATCAGTTATAAATACAAAAACCCTGTGTTCTAAAGATATACAGGGTTTTTCAATTTGGAGGAATTGACAAAGGACTTGCAAAAGACTATACTTTGTATAGTTTACAGTAAAATCGTATTTTATGAAAAAACAAGCTGTTATCACCATAAAAATTGAATCCTCCTTAAAAGACGCCGCAATGAAAACCGCGGATGAGTTGGGGTTGAGTTTGAGCGGTATTGTGAATGCCTATCTCAAGGATCTTGTTCGCACAAAACAGATTTTTTTTGATGCACGAGAAGAAAAGCCAAGCGCATACTTACGGAAAGCTCTGAAAGAATCGGAAGAAGATTATAAAAATGGTGATTATTATTCATTCGATGATCCTAAGGAGGCGCTGGCATTCTTAAAAGATGTAAGCGACGGGAAGATCAAAATATGACAATCTTTTACGCAAAGAGATTTTTAAAACAATATCAAAAAGCACCTAAGTATATTCACGAGAGTTTTGATGAACGTCTTAAATTATTTTTGGAGAATCGATCTCATCCATCTCTTCATTATCATCCTCTCCATGGTCCGTTTGAGGGTAAGGTGAGTATTAATGTCACAGGAGATTGGCGGACGATTTTTCTAGAAGAAAAAAATGGTGATCTCCGATTCTTTGCGATTGGCACGCATAGTGAATTGTACAAATAAACCATTGGCCGAGAGTTACAAGACGTGGTTTCAATTCATGTTTGACTATTGCCCGGAAATAAAAGCATAAGATATGACATTTACCGACCGAGTTCTTTCTGTTGTCCGCGCCATTCCAAAAGGCAAGACCATGACCTATAAAGAAGTGGCGAAAAAAGCGGGAAATGAAAATGCCGCTCGCGCGGTGGGTCACATTGTGAAGCGGAATACGGATAAAACTATTCCATGTCATCGTGTTATTCGGTCTGATGGATCATTGGGCGGGTATAACAATCTTTTGGGAAAAAGTAAGGGAGAACTTTTGCAGAAAGAAAAAAATTGGAGATGAGGTGTTTTCTTCTTATCTCACAAGCTGGTCGGTACGGTTTTTTTTTGATATGATACAGGAGGAAGGATACTTTTAACTTTTTGATATGAAGCCGGTCAAAATTTATACCACCATGTCTTGTCCCTATTGCATGCGGGCAAAAAAACTGTTCCAAGCGCTAGGTGTGTCATACGAAGAAATTGATGTTGGAGCGGATCAAACATTGAGAAATCGGCTTGTGGAAACCTACAAGTGGCAAACGGTCCCCATGATTTTTATTGGAGAAGAATTTATTGGCGGATTTGACGACCTTGCCGAACTTCAGGCACAAGGCAAACTTATGGAAAAATTGAACGCGTAATATGCTTTCGATTGATTTTTCCAATTTGTTCCGCGTCGAACCATCGCATGGGCTTCAAAAAAAAGAACTGGCTAAGACAAAAAAATTCCTCAAGCCTTTTCTTAAACAGTTTCATGGCCGAGGACAGCATTTTCATGAAATGCTTGATGATGCGAAAAGCATCAAGGACATATTGGATTTTGCAAAAAAAAATCGCGGATGCTATGACGCGATTGTGATTTGTGGTATTGGCGGGTCTGCGCTTGGCGCGCGGTGTCTTGCGGAGAGCCTGGGGCATCTTTTTTCTCATGAACGTGTTCAACAAAAAATACCGCGGTTGTATGTTTTGGATAATATAGATCCGGTGTTGATATTGGAAATACAAGAAATTATTGATTTCAAAAAGACGTTATTTTTGGTCATATCGAAATCCGGGGAGACGCCGGAAGTCGTATCCCAATTTTTTTATGTTACGAATCTTTTACAAAAGAAAAAATTGGATATTCGCGAACATGTTTTGTTCATTACCGATCCACAGAAAGGATTGTTGCGACAGATTGCGAAACAGACGGAATTGCCGGCCATTGATCACGCGGATGTTGGTGGGCGATTTTCTGTGTTGAGTTCGGTCGGGCTTGTTCCGGCGGCTCTCCTTGGCATTGACATTCAAAAAATTCTTGCCGGCGCGCGAGACATGCGCGATCGTTTTTTCTCTTTGTCATTTGAAAAAAATTATCCGTTTCAGCTGGCGGCGGCGCAATATCTTCTTTTTCACAAAGGAAAAAATATAGTCGTCATGATGCCATACGCGCAAAAATTGGCGCGTTTCTCCGAGTGGTATAGCCAGCTGTTGGCTGAGAGCATTGGGAAAGAGAAAGACCGGTCCAGCAACGTTGTCCATGCGGGGTTGACGCCCGTATCGGCGCTCGGAACGACCGATCAGCATTCGCAAATACAGCTTTATATGGAAGGCCCCAACGATAAATTAGTCATGTTTCTTTCGGTTCGTTCTTTGGCAAAAACCGTTCCCATTCCATGCCGTTTTTCCAAAGAACCGGCGTTGCAGTATTTGAGGGGTGCGTCGTTCAACGCATTGTTGGATGCGGAGCAAAAAGGAACGTCCATGGCGCTGACGCGCCATGATCGGCCAAATTTGACCATCACGATTGACCGCATTGATCCGTTCCATCTCGGACAGCTTTTGTTTTTATTTGAAGGGTCGGTGGCATTTCTTGGCGAGTTTTTTGATGTGGATGCCTATAGCCAGCCGGGAGTGGAGTTGGGAAAAAAATTAACGAAGGATTTGTTGTTTAAAAAAAATAAGGAATTATGACAGACTATTATTCATTTACCGAAGAGCGGCCGTGGGGAGGCTTCCTTGTGCTCCTCGATACGCCAACCCACAAAGTAAAACAGATCGTCGTTTGGCCAGGGCATCGGCTGAGTTATCAATATCATGCCAAACGGACGGAACATTGGGTGATTATCCAGGGAGAAGGGTTTGTGATTTTGAATGACAAAGAGCAAGTCGTTGTCCCGGGGGATACCATCAAAGTTGATTTTGAGACAAAGCACCGCATTGGCAATCGAGGGAAAGAAGATCTTATTTTTATTGAAGTACAGCGGGGAACGTATTTTGGAGAAGATGACATTGTCCGGCTTGAAGATGATTATAAACGGTAATATTTTTGGTATATGAAATACATTATCGCGCTCATTGCCATTGCGGCGGGGAGCTTGCTTATTATGAAAACCGAGTGGTTTTTTGAAAATTTTGGATCAAGTTCGTGGGCCGAACAGCATGGCATTCCCACTCGCTCATTATATAAATTTGTTGGTATCGCCATTATTCTTCTTGCGCTTCTCGGCGTTTCCGGAATTCTTGGCAGTGTTATTTTGAGCATTTTTGCTCCGCTTTTTGGACGTCTCCAATAACGCATTCTATGTACCACAGTGGCGATCGGCTCGTCGATCCGCATCTCATTTTTGAAAAAATACATCTTCATCCCGGAATGCATGCGGCGGATTTTGGTTGCGGCAGAACCGGACATATTGTTTTTCCTCTTTCCAAAATTATTGGGGACGATGGGATTATCTATGCGGTGGATATTTTGCAAGATGTGATCCTTGATATCCAAAAGACAGCCGCGACCCATCATCTGCACAATATTCATACGTTATGGGCCGATATTGAAAAAAAAGGATCGGTTTCCATTCCGGAACATTCGTTGGATGTTGTTTTTTTGGTGAATATAGTATGGACGATGTCCAATATGTTTGCTCCGCTTGACGAAGCAGTGCGTCTTTTGCGGGACAAAGCCCGCATTGTGATTGTTGATTGGAAAAAACCAGGGCCGGGATTTGGCCCGTCATTGCAACAGGTGGTTGATTTTGCAACAGTTGGCCAGTGGGCAAAACGGCACGGTTTGGTGATTCAAGAACAGTTTGATAGCGGCCCGTATCATCATGGGATTATTTTATTTCAACAGCAGTGATGAAAATGGAAAATAATTTTTGAGAAGGAGGGTATGCCGCAGACAAAAAAACGCCGATTTGGCGATTGGGGAGAAGAACAGGCCGTTCTTTTTTTATTGCAGAAAGGGTATCACATTATAGAACGGAATTACCGCATTCGTTCGGGAGAAATTGATATTATTGCCCGCCATGCCAAACCCCATTTTGGAGGGACGCTCTGTTTTATCGAAGTAAAAACGCGGCAACATGCAAAAGAAAAAGGGACAGCCGAATGGGCGACAGGAGCGGAGAAACGGAAACGAATTTTTCGGACGGCGCGGCATTATTGTATGCAACATACTATTGATATTGACCGCACGCCCATTCAGTTTGAACAGGTGAGTGTCTATGTATCGTCTCAAGGCAGGACATTGTGTGTATTATTGGTTTTGCCACTTGATGAAAAAAAAGAATATGGCGGGCGATAATGTTATCCACAGCGCACCTTTTTGATACACCCAAAAAGTGTTATGCTTGGTTCTAGTGTTCTGGTTGGTGTGCATGTCCCACAACAAAGGAGGTGACATCATGTACATCACGTCCCGCATGAAGCGGATTGTCACGTGGTTCTTTTCTCTCTTGGCGTTCGGGTTCTTCGCCGCCGGTTGCGACACCGATTTCGAAGACCAGTACGCCTCCTCTCAGGCCTCTCTCGCGGCTTTGGGGACCGAGCTCACCGGCATGGTGTCTTTCGACACCGTGGCGCTACCGGATGCCGAGGTCATGGTTCTCGATCGGGCCGACATGAGCGCGGCTATCTCCACGGCCAACACGGACGCGGTTGGACGCTTTGTTCTCTCCGTTCCCGGCGCCGGCTCTTATCTCTTGCTCGTCAGTCGTTCGTCCGGAAACGGCATGTTCCAGAAGGACTACGCCTTCGAGCTGAGAGATGATGAACCGACTGTCGATATCGGCGATATCGAAGCGCTCTACTACGGTTCGGAACCGTACGATCCCGAGTACCTCGGGATTTCCGACCTCGAGTATAACGACGACGACCTCGCGACCCTGAAAGAAGAATAAAGATAGAGCGGCCGGTGTGTTTGCATTGGTCGCTCCAAGGAGGTTATATTTGTAGAGGGCGCCAGTCTAAGGATTTGACGGAAGTATTCTATGAAGAAGATCCGGTGCATATTCGCTTCTCTGTTTTTTTGGAAGGCCTGGCAGACAGACGTTCCTGGAGTTTGGAAATACAAAATGCTGGCTCCCCGCTGAGCGAATGCCGTGTTGCATTAGATGCCAGATATATGTCGGATCTCAACGATTTTCCTGAGGAATATGGGCCTTTTGGGATGTTTGAGCGTCTGAGATCACGCCGTACGCTTTATACCGGAGAAATCATTGCAATTTTGAACAACACCGATGAAAATCGTACGGTGTGGTTTTTTGATGAGGATGGTTCGCCCTACCCGGGAGAAAATATACCTGGCAGCGTCGCGATCCATTGCCGAGAATGGCAAAAATCGTGGCAACTTGCTCCTATTGAATAAAAAGAATAAATGTATCGTCGTCCTTTTTTGCTCCAGGAATTCTTCGAACCGAAACCGTGACCGCGAGCACCTCGCCAGTATCCACTTTCCAGGTGAGATTTTTTTCTTTCGTGTTTTTCGCCAGATGCTTTAGCTCTTGGGCGGGATTGATTTTACTGAGTGACAGATAATCCGTTAACATGGCCGGGGTTCCGCGGAAAGGAAAATTAAAAGACGCGGCAGGGTTGTTCCCAATAATGGTAAGATCGTGGTCCACAATCAAAACGCCAACCGGCATGTCCTGAATGATTTTTTCCTGGTAGGTCGTGTCGAGATCGCCATGTCTTTTGGGACGAAACAAAACAGTACGCGCGCTTGATGAGGAAAATACAGTAAAAAAGAAGAGCAGGCCATAGAGCGATCCATACACAAAAATAACAATCGTTGGCTGGTAGAGGATTGCGATGGTTGATTTTGGGAGGAGAGTGATATAGGGAATAAGGTGTTGGATGGCCGCGGTGTAGATTCCAACAAATCCCACGAGCGCCAAACAGGTCTGCGCGAGGCCGTATCCATAGCTATAGAGCTGAGAGGTAATAATAATGAGAACGACGTAGAGAATAATAAACGGGCTTTGTAAAATGCCGGTCGCCCACACGAGCGCGGTCGTGAGAAGATTGAGAAGAAAAAAGAGAAGAAGTGGGAAATGGTGTTCTTTTTCTGTATCGGGAATAAGGGAAAGGTAGCCGATGGTGAGGATAAATGCCATTCCGAGGAGAATCATTTGAGCAAAAAATGTATCCGCGGTAGTCGTAAGGGCAAGAAGATAGAGAAAAAAGAAAAAAAGCACGGTAATGGCGATACCGTTTAAAAATACGTTTTTAAGTCTCTGCTGTATATAATGATGGACGAGTTGTCCGCTCATATGCAACGGTGCGGGATAAAAATCCCTTATAGTATAGCAGGAATATAAAAAGGAAAAAAGTTATGCAGAGGTTTTGCACACAACATCCACAGAAAGGAATTTTTGACCATTTTTTTGCTAAAGGAAAGGTATTTTTTGTGATTGACTTTTTCGTTTCCTCATGAGATACTGAGGGTACTCTCAAAAAAGCCTAGAATTGACAACAGGCACAAATGCTCGCTATCGAATTCATGTTACTGACAGGCATCATGGGTTCATATATAGACGGCATCTTGAGCTCGTTGTCACTCCTGGGCTTTTTTCATCCCCGCCATTGACGGGGATGTGGAAAACGTGTACGCTGTCACGGCTTGACAGGTATTTTTTTTTCGGTACAATGGGACCAGGATTATCACTCAAATATATAGAGTGATAACCTTGATTCCCCGCCTGTACCATGGGGGAGTCCTCAATTTTATTCATAACGTTCAATTTATTTATATTCTATTATATGAATATACAGCCACTGAATGACCATATTTTGGTCAAACGTATCAAAGAGGAGGAAGTCACCGCATCCGGCATTGTGCTTCCGGATACTGTGGAAAAGGACAAAAAGGCCGAAGGCATGGTTGTCGCGGTTGGTCCTGGAAAAATGTTAAAAAGCGGACAGCGTTCAACTATGGAGGTGTCTCAAGGAGACAGGATTCTTTTCAAAAAATGGGGCGGGGACGATGTGGAAGTGGACGGCGAAGAATATAAAATTATTTCTCAGGAAGACGTGCTTGCTCTTTTGAAATAAACAACTCAGATAACTCAGCTAACTTAACAACCAAATACGTATGGCAAAACAAATTAAATTTGATGCGGACGCGCGCGAAGCATTGGTGCGCGGCGTGAACATTATTGCCAATACCGTCAAAATCACCTTGGGTCCCAAGGGGAGAAATGTGGTGTTGGACAAAGGATACGGGGCGCCGACCATTACCAAGGATGGCGTGTCGGTCGCAAAGGAAATTGAACTGGAAGATAAATTTGAAAACATCGGAGTCGAACTCGTGAAAGAAGCGGCCACCAAGACCAATGACACGGTCGGAGACGGAACGACGACGGCCACAGTTTTGGCCCAGGCTATTATTATGGAAGGGATGAAAAATGTTGCCGCCGGAGCAAATCCGGTTGCGCTGAACCGAGGACTTCACAAAGCATCAGAAGCGGTTGTGGAACGATTAAAAAATGGCATTTCCAAACCGGTCGAAAAAGATGAAATTGCGCATGTCGCATCCATTTCGGCCAACGACGTGGAAATTGGAAAGAAAATTGCGGAAGCTATGAACGAAGTGGGCAAAGATGGCGTTATTACCGTGGAAGAATCGCAATCATTTGGCATGGAAATTGAAACGGTAAAGGGCATGCGATTTGACAAAGGGTATGTATCGCCATACATGATCACCAATCCGGATCGCATGGAAGCGGAATTTGAAGAACCATTCATGCTCATCACCGACAAAAAGATTTCTTCGGTCGAAGATATTCTTCCGGTCCTCGAAGCAGTGGCTCAAAGCGGACGAAAAGAATTGGTTATTGTCGCCGAAGATGTGGAAGGCCAGGCGCTTGCGACACTGGTGGTCAACAAATTGCGCGGCACGTTTCATGTGCTTGCCGTGAAAGCGCCGGGATTTGGCGACCGCCGGAAAGAGATGTTACAGGACATTGCGGTCTTGACCGGCGGAAAAGTGATCACCGAGGATGTCGGCTTGAAACTGGAAAACACCACGCTTGAGGATCTCGGGCGCGCCCGAAAGGTGATTGCCACAAAGGAATATACCACTATTATCGAAGGAAAGGGCGACGAAGGCGCCGTCAAGGATCGCGTGGCGCAAATTCGAAAACTGATTGAACAGACGGATTCCGAATTTGATCGTGAAAAACTTCAGGAACGATTGGCAAAACTGGCCGGCGGGGTTGCGGTTATTAAAGTGGGCGCGGCAACCGAAACCGAAATGAAAGAAATAAAACATCGCATTGAAGACGCTGTCGGCGCTACCAAGGCCGCGGTTGAAGAAGGCGTCGTGCCGGGCGGCGGTGTTGCGTTTCTTCGCGCCGTTTCAGCGCTTGATGAATTGAATCTTCCCGATGAAGAAATGGTCTCGGTGAATATCTTGCGCCGCGCTTTGGAAGAGCCTATTCGCATTATTGCGAAAAATGCAGGATATGAAGGGGCGGTCGTCGTGGATGAAGTCAAAAAACATGATGGCAATTTTGGGTTTAATGCCCAAAGCGGCCAGTACGAAGACATGGTGGCGGCCGGGATTATTGACCCGACAAAAGTCACTCGTTCGGCGCTCCAAAACGCGGTCTCGGTTGCCGGGATGTTTTTGACCACCGAAGCTGTGGTGACCGATCTTCCTAAAAAAGAAGAGCCGATGCCGTCCATGGGCGGCGGCATGCCGGGCATGATGTAAAGAGTTGTTTTTTCTCTCATAATCGGTTAGGATAAAAGTATCCTTTGGTGGAAAGGATACTTTTTGTATATTTTTTTGTCGATAAAAAAGCCTAAGGGAAAAAATGATGTATGAAAGATGAAATAAAACGGCTTGAAGCGCTTCGGGATCGCGTGCTCTCCACGTGGAATCTTTTGGATATTGATGGCAAAATTATTGAACAAGACAACCTTGAGCGAGAGATGCAAGCCGAGCAGTTTTGGGCCAATCCAGATCGGGCGAAAGACGTGAGCCAGCGTCATGAAGAAATCCGGAAAGAAGTAGAGCGGTGGCAAACCATGCGGCAAGAGGTCGTGGGTCTTTTGGATCTCTGCCGAGATCTGGCGTCTCAAGAGGAAGGAAAACGCGATCCGGTCTTGATCGAGGATATTGCAAAAGACATTCAGCGGCTGGAGACCGATTTTGAACATCTTGAATTTTTTCTTCTCTTGGATGGGAAGCATGATACAAAAAATGCGATTGTGAGCATCCATGCCGGCAGTGGCGGCACCGAGGCGCAGGATTGGGCGGAAATGCTTCTCCGGATGCTTCTTCGCTACTGTGAAAAGCAAGGATGGAAAACAACGACGCTTGATGAGTCGCGGGGCCAGGAGGCGGGGATCAAGTCGGCCGTATTTCGCGTGGAGGGCCGATATGCGTATGGGCACCTCCAGTCAGAACACGGCACGCACCGATTGGTCCGCATCTCCCCGTTTGACGCGGAAAAGATGCGGCATACGTCTTTTGCGCTGATTGAAGTGATACCGGAATTGGAACATGGAGAATCGGTTATGATTGACTCGAAAGATCTTCGCATTGATACGTTTATGTCCGGCGGGCATGGAGGGCAAAGCGTGAATACCACGTACAGTGCGGTTCGCATTGTTCATATTCCAACCGGCATAACGGTGCAGTGCCAAAATGAGCGATCTCAACTGCAGAACAAAGAAACGGCCATGCGGATTTTACAATCAAAATTGCAGACCCTAAAAGAAGAGGAAGAAGAAAAAGAACGCCAAGAGTTGCGCGGCGAATACAAGAGCGCGGAGTGGGGCAATCAAATTCGTTCGTATGTGCTCCACCCATATAAAATGGTGAAAGACATTCGGACCCGCTACGAAGAAAACGACCCCGATGCCGTATTGGACGGCGATTTGAGCGGCTTTGTGGAAGCGTATCTCCGATGGAAAAAAAAGAGCGCGTAAAATTTTTGTCTATGGAAATTATCGCGGAAAAAAATGTTGCTGTGCCTCTCTTGGCGACACTCCTGAGACAGGGCAAAACGCTTGCGTATCCGACGGAGACCTGCTACGGGCTGGGATGCGACGCCACAAACACGGCGGCAGTGGGGCGGGTATTCGAAATCAAAAAACGTCAAAAAGACAAGCCGGTTCTGGTTATTTTTTCTTCGGTTGAGATGGCCATGGCGTATGTGCCGTGGTCTCCGCTCCTTGAAAAAATCGCTGACCGGTATTGGCCCGGCCCGCTCACCGTTGTTGTGCCAATGGCAGAACACGCCCTGCTCGCGCCGGGCGTTGTGGGCCGTGACCACACCATTGCGTTTCGTATTTCCGGCTATGATTTTGTGCGGGATGTGGTGGAAGAACTCAAGGCGCCGCTTGTTTCCACCTCGGCCAATATCGCTTCGCTTGAAAGTCCCTATGATATTGAGGGGGTCATCTCCATGTTTTCGCGTGAAGCCGAGCAACCGGATATTATTATTGACGCCGGACCACTGCCGCACCACAATCCCTCCACGATTGTCCGCATTGATGAGGGGAAAATTCAGGTATTGCGACAAGGCGAAGTGCACTTTGATTATTTTTGACGCGTGGTATGGCGGTGGATGACGCACGAAAACAATATCTTGAAAAAAACTCTTCCCGGCTTTTTTGGATTCGGGCGCTTCTCAATATCAAGATGCTGAATATCGTTCTTTCTCTGTTTTATCTGAGCCGGGGCATTGCCTTGTCGGAAATTTTTTTGTTGAATCTTTTTTGGGCGGCCGGGAGCCTGGTATTTGAAATACCATCAAGTTATCTTGCCGATCGGTGGGGGCGAAAAAAAACCATTATGCTTGGAACGAGCCTTATGGTTCTTCACTGGGTGGTTCTTTTTTTTGCGGAAGGTTTTGCGGAGCTCTCAATCGCGATGATAGTGTATGGCGTTTCTTTCGCGTGTTTTTCAGGGACCGATCAGGCGCTTCTCTATGATACGGAACGCGAACTCGGCCGTGAAGTGACCACATTGGACGCGCTTGGCAAGTTTCATGCCGCCGCAAGAATGTTTAAAGTGGTTGCCCCCGTTCTTGGTGTTCTTATTGCAAAAGATTTATCGCCGCTCCAATTTCGTTTTTTGATTGGCATTGATGTCGTCGCCACGCTTATGGCGGTTTGGCTCTCCGTACGCCTTACCGAGCCAAGACATACGATGGATGTGGAAAAAATCGAATCCGGAATCTTTTTTGACGCATGGCGTCTTTTGCGAAATGACGCGCTCCTTTTTCGTACAATGCTCAATAAAGAAGTTGTCTTTTTTTCGGTGTTTATTTGCTGGAGTTTCTTTCAAAAGTTTTTTTTCGATAGGGGCATTTCCATTCTGGTGATTGGCGCTGGATGGGCGGCACGTCATGGCGTGGTCTTTTTGTATCTATGGTATATTTCCCGTTTTCAAAAAGGAAAAAATTTACTGGTTGTTCTTGACCGCTATAATACGTGGTTTTTGACAGCATTTTTCTTTTTTCTTATCGCCTTGTTTGCGTATCCCCAGCCGATCCTGCTTTTTTTCTTGTTTCTCGCGTTTACGATATGTGAAGGCATCCGGTATCCGTTATTTGATGAATTTTTTCATAAGCGTTTTTTTTCCTATAACCGAGCCACCACCGTATCCCTTTCCAATTTGCTCCATAATGTGCTCGAATTTCCGTTGCTTATCGGCGCATCGTTTATTATTGTCCTTGATCCGCGCTATACCTTCCTTTTTTCGTTTGCCATTGGGTGTATCGCGGTCGTTTTTCTTTCACTAAAACATCTCGCCGAGATCCGTGAACTCAAAACCATATGATGTTCTCCTCCAGCCATTTTCGCGCGCTCTTCTTTCTTCTGCTCTTTTTCTTTTCGTCAATTGTTGCAGTTATTTTTTCGCTCGTTGTTTTGGTGTCGCGCACCCTGCCTTTTCCTTCTTTTGCGATGGCGTCTTCGGTCGATGAAACAATAATGGAACAAAACAGAGAAAAACCGCCGGCCAAAACGGTCAAAGGAGTCTATCTCACGGCGTACTCCGCGTCGCGTGAAGAAAAAATTAAAGAAATTATTGCGCTCTCTGATGCGACCGAATTGAACGCGGTCATCATTGATATCAAAGATTATAGCGGGAGCGTGTTATATGAGAGTTCGGTTCCCGCCGTGGCTGCCCTTGGCACTCAAAAAAAGAGGATTCATGACCTTCCCGCGCTCATTTCTCTTTTGCATGAGCATAATATGTATGTGATTGCTCGACAGACCGTATTTCAAGATCCATTGCTCGCTGAAAAAAAACCGGAATGGGCGGTCCAGCAAATCGGCGGAGGGGTCTGGCGCGATCATAAAGGTTTGGCGTGGGTTGACCCGAGCGTGACCGACGTGTGGAACTATAATATAGCAATCGCAAAAGAGGCGGTTTCCTTGGGCTTTGACGAAATTAATTTTGACTATGTTCGCTTTCCATCCGATGGCGATATCAGTACCGCAGTGTATCATGATGAGACGCGTCCTTCGTATGATGTAATGGGTGATTTTTTCTTTTTTTTAGGCCAAGAGATGGCGGAAGAACCGGCATGGATTTCGGTTGATATGTTTGGGTTTGTCATGGAGCGCCATGACGGCATGAATATCGGGCAGAGATTGGAAGACGCGGTTGACTCGGTTGATTATATTTCTCCCATGATGTATCCCTCTCATTATCCGGCCGGGCATCTCGGGCTCGATAATCCCGCGGCGTTTCCGGGAGAAGTGATCGCGCATGGCATGGAACAGGGGATGCCATATGTCGCCGGTAAGCGGGCAAAGATTCGTCCATGGATTCAGGCGTTTCATCTTGGCGCAATCTATGGCGCCGAGAATATCCGCGCCCAAATTGATGCTGTGGAAACCGCTACCGACGCGGGGTGGCTTTTGTGGAATGCGGCGAATCGGTATACGGACGCGGGATTGAAACTGGAGGAGGTTTCATTATGAATCATATGTCTGTTTCTCACCTAAAAGAACTATGCGAGAAATATCATCTTGCTCCAAGCAAACACTACGGACAGCATTATCTATTGTCTCATCATGTTATTCAAACAATGATTGACGCGGCCAATCTTCAACCGAGTGACACCGTTGTCGAAATTGGGCCGGGATTCGGCGTCCTCACTCTCCCGCTTGCCGCGCGCGTGAAATGCGTGATCGCGTTTGAAATTGAGAAAAAGATACGCCCGTTTTGGGACGAGCAGGCGGCGCAACAAAAAAACATAACCATCCATTGGGGAAATGCGTTGTATCAGCTTCCGAAAATGGCGGACACATTGCCGGCAGGATATGTTGTGGCGGCCAATCTCCCGTATCATATCACCAGCAACATACTTCGGATGATTTTAACGCTCGAAAAACGTCCGAGAACTATTGTGGTCATGGTGCAAAAAGAAGTTGCGGATCGCATATGCGCGAAGCCGGGGGATATGAGTTTGCTGGCCGTGTCGGTTCAATATGTTGGCCGTCCGCGCATTGCAGGATATGTGCCAAAAGAATTATTTTGGCCGGTGCCAAAGGTTGATTCTGCAGTTGTCGCCATTGGTGATATTCAAGAAAAAAGCCGCTCTCACGCGTTTGATGATTTCTTTTTCCGTTTGGTCCGGGCCGGTTTTGCCCATAAGCGAAAACAGGCAATACCGCAAATTGCAAAAGAGTTCAACGTCCCGCCGTCGCGTATTCAGGAGATTTTTCGGCAGGTCTCTCGCGATGAAAAAATTCGCGCCGAAGCGCTCTCGGCAGAACAGTGGGTGCAGTTGGCAAATGCCTTGATTGACAGGAAAATTGGGTTGTGAGACGATACATAAAAGTTCTTGTGTATATTTTTTATGTCGCTTCTTTCTCTTGTTCGTCGTTTTCGGGATTATATTCGTCCAAATGTCGGAAAGGATGCTTTGGAAACCCCTCGCCGTTCTCTGCCGGCGCCATTTGTTGGCGCGGGTATTTTTTTGATTGTTGTCATCCTCATATTTGGCGGGTACGCCTTGTGGCAGGAGTATAAACGGGGGCCTATTGGGCGTTCCTATGGCACGGCATATGCGTTGACGAGCGATACGGTGTCAAAAAGCGCGCCTATTCCCATTCATCTTCCGGAAGGCGTGGAGCCTGCGAGTGCGCAAGAAAACATTACTTTTTATCCTGACATAAAAGGGGAATGGCTCGAATCCTCCGACCAAGAGACCGTTCTCTACAAACCCAAAAAAGATTTGGACGTTGGAAAATATTACGCGGTGGAATTGGCGCTTGTCTCAAGCTCAAGCACGATGCGGCATGAATTTTTTGTTGATGAAAATCCGGCGGTGTCCGCCATATTTCCGGCGGCAGATTCCGAAACGAATGAAGATGCCGCCATTACCATTGTGTTCAACCGGCCTATGGTCCCGATTACGACCATTGATGCGACAGCGTCAGCGGATATCCCTGTCGAGATTACTCCAAAAACCGAAGGGATATTTCGCTGGATCAGCACGCGGAATCTTCAGTTTATTCCCACGGATGATCTTGTGCGTTCTTCAGAGTATCTCGTCCGTATCGGATCGAATTTTGCCTCGATTGAAGGATTGTCCGTGGCGCCCTTGGAACACCGGTTTCAGACGCGCGTTCTTCGGTATGTTTCGCTCACGAGCGACGGAATCACATATAATCAGCCCATGATTATTCGATTCAACCAGCCGGTTGATAAGGACAAAACAGAAAAGGAAATTCGCGTGTATAGCGAGACGGAACAGAAAGACGTCAATATCGTGGTTGAGTATGGAACGATGCGAGTGCCGGACGACGGCGGAAAAACATCGCATGAAGCGATTGACCCGTCGGTTTTGCGTGTGTATCAGGAATATGATCGTCATGGACGAAAAAAGCTCTGGGATTTCAACACGTCCTACCGGCTTATGGTGAATAAGGCATTCCCCCAAGAAGGAAACATTATTTTGGAAGAGGAGCGCGAGACAGTGGTTGTAGCGTCCGATATTGTGGAAAGTCTCACTGCGGTTTCAGACCGTTCTTCGTCGGTTGAAACCGATGTGTTTGACCCGGAAGGAAGTTTGGCAATTGCGTTTTATGAGGATATTGATTTGGGGAAAACCCGTATTGAAGCCAACCATCTCAAAAACATTGTGTATGGAGAAAAATGCGCGGAATTGGAGCCAGGTGAAGAAATTTCCGATGACATCGCCTGTGAAAAAGAAGAAGACCGCACTCGCCTGTTCTTGTCTTTTGACGCATCGCAAATTCAAAAAGGGCAAACCATTGATGTTCTTTTGAAAAAAATCGTCAATCAAGAAGGTTTTCAATTGAATACCGAGGATATTCCATACGCGATCACGTCGTTTCAATCGCTTCGGATTGATGCGATGGCCCCCAACCCGGAAGACACGCTTGCTGAGCTGACGCTGTGCACGCCGACTCCGCTCGTCCGACCCGATCTTGCCCATATTGATGAGGTGTTACATATTACGCCCGCGTATCAATTTTATGAGTGGGGTTCGTCCTATCGAGTCACTCCAAACAATAACAGCAATCCTCCTTGCGCGGTAGGTTTGTTTGCCACACGCTTGCGATACGGCCTTATGCCGGAGACCGATTATACGGTGCGAGTTTCCGTGGAAGACCACTTTGGGCAAACCGCCGAACGATCAGTGACATTCAAAACCGGTCCTCTGCCGCCCTATACAACAAATTTTTATTCGTATCAGAAACAATACACCGTCACGTCTCCCGCCAAGACTTCGCTCACATACGCGGTTGAAAATTTGGAATATATTGACATGGAGATCTGTCAGCTCTTGCCCGAGCGCATGCTTTTTTATCTCAATCAAAAACCATCCGCGACCGTTGGGCCGCAGGCGATTCCCGATTGTGTCGGGCGGTCGGAGCATCGGGTGGCGCTTCCAAAGCGATATTGGATAAAGAATTTTTTTCATGTTGATGTGAAGGAATATGTGGCGTCGCCTCTTGGGCATTACGTCCTTACCTTTTCTCATCCGGACTATACGACGCAGGGAGACACGCGCGAGCGGGTATATGAGCGCACCTATCTGACGGTGACCAACATGTCCGTTTTGGAAAAACAAGTGAGTCGTTTTGAAACTCCGGATTCTCCGGACGTGTTGAATCGGCAACAACTGGACGCGCTCCAAAATATCTATTGGGTGACAAACATGCATACGCTCGCACCGGTCTCTCTCGCGTCTGTGTCTCTCTATCGCGAGAGCGGGCAAAAAGATGCGTTTGGAATTGTCCTTGAAGAAACCTCGACAACGGATGAGAAAGGCATTGCGCGGACGAAGACGGCCAACCGTCTGGTTGGCGCGGTTGTTCGGTCCGGCCAAGATTCCGCGCTTATCGCCGAGTCGGACACCGCTTTTCGCTACCGAGAATCCGCATTTCAGGCGAGGAGAATTTTTATGTATACGGATCGCCCCATTTATCGGCCCGGCCATACGGTAGAACTGAAAGGGATTTATCGTGTTGGGTATGACGGCGCCTATGAGATATTTCAAGACCAAAACGTCACGATTACTCTTGTTGACAGCGAAGGAGAAGAGGTGGAAGCAAAGGAAGCGTCTCTCACCGCGTATGGGACGTTTGCGACATCGTTCCATTTGGGCGTCGATGCGGCCCTCGGGACTTATCGCGCGTGTTCTAAATATGACTGCGCCTATTTTGACGTGGAAGAATATGTGCCGGCGGCCTTCCAGGTGACCGCGCGTCCCGACAAACAGGAATATATTTCCGGAGACGCCATGGTTCTTGACGTTGGGGCGTCGTATTATTTTGGTCCGCCGGTTGAAGGGGGAGAAGTGACATACACCGTGAGCAGTCAAAATTATTATTTTGATCGGTATGAAGATGATGTCACTGCGTTTGGCTCCGGGTGGTATGGCTGTTTTTGGGAGTGTTCGTATGGAGACAGTTTTCTCTTTCGCAAAACCATTCCGCTTTCGCCGGACGGAAAAGCCGTTATTCGCGAAGCGCTTGATCTCAAGAAATTTTTTCCGGATGCAACCGATCAAGAGAGCAAAATTATTGTGGTGAATATCACCGTCAAAAATGCCACCGGGCAAAGCATCGCGACCGAAGCATCTTTTATTCTTCACGCCGGAGAATGGTATGCGGGCGTCGGCGCGGCCGAATCGTTTTTGACTCCCAAAGAGCCATTTACCGTAAAAGTAAAGACGGTTGATACCCGAGGAAAGCCGCGCGGCGTGTCAGACATGAATTTTGTCGTCAACAGGCTGGAATGGGTTGAATACAAGCGCAAAGAAGTGGACGGCGGCTATTATTATCGCTGGGAAGAAAAACGCACCCCTGTTGTCACGAAAACGATACAAACAGACCGCGATGGAAATGCGGAAGAGTCGGTTACGCTGGAAGAAGAGGGCACCTATGAACTGCGCGTTTCCGGGAAAGACGGCCGCGGCAACGAGGTCGCGGGAACGTCGCGCGTGTATGTGTATGGAACCGGGCCTGCCGATGTGCGCCCGTCAAACGATACGTCGCTTTCCCTTATTGTGAACGATACGACGCTTGACGTGGGCGAAGAAGCGGAGATCATCATTCAATCTCCTTATGAAAAGGCAAAAGCGCTGATTGCCATTGAGCGGGGCAACATCTATCGCTATGACGTCGTCGATATTTCCGGCAACATGTATCGCTATACGTTTCCCATAGCCGAGGCCTATATTCCGAACATTTCCGCGTCGGTTGTTCTTCTCTCGCCGGATCCTGATGTCAAATTCGGCGAACAGGAGTTTTTTATCGGACGCGATCAAAAAGATTTGACGATTGACGTCACACCCGGCAAGTCCAATTATCTTCCGGGAGAAGACGTGGCATTGTCGTTTGAGGTGCGCGACCACGAAGGCAAACCGGTGCAAGCCGAACTGTCCGTTGCCGTCGTGGATATGAGTGTTCTTGCCCTGAAAGGCAACCCGAAAAAGAATCCGGTGGTTTTTTTCTATAATGGATTTCCGCTCACCGTATCAACCGCGAGCAACATTAAAAATATCTTGCATGAGGTGAATATCGCCCCCGGAAAAGGCGGGGGCGGAGGCGGCGACGAAGGGGATCTTGCCAAAAAGAAACGCGGAACATTTTTGGACACCGCATTTTGGCAGGCCGTTGTTGAAACCGATGCAAACGGAAAAGCCAGCGCGTCGTTTCGCCTTCCGGATAATCTCACGCAGTGGCAGGCGGAATTGGTGGGAGTCACCAAGGATACCAAGGTTGGCGCGGGATACGCCGACTTTGTCTCCAAAAAAGACGTGATGTTGACCCCGCTTGCGCCTCGGTTTGTTGTTCCGGGCGATGCCTTTTCAATTGGCGCGAAGGTTTTCAACCAGTCCGGCAAAAAACAAAAGCTGACGTTTACCCTCAAGAGCGATTCGCTGTCTTTGCCGGAAACGGTCGAGGAAAAAATCACGCTCTCGGCGGGCGAAACCAAAACGATATACGTTGACGCAGTCGCGCCGAAAGGCCGCGAACGGGGGCTTCACCGCTTTGTCGCATCGGTCAAAAATGACGCGTATGACGATACGGTTGAGGGTACAATTCCCATCACGCCGAATCAGACGCACGAAACCGTTGCGACCGCCAATTATACCGCCCAGCCGGTTGCCAAAGAATATGTGTATATTCCCGGCAATGTTGTTCCGGACAAAGGCGGCGTGACGGTTAAGGCAAGCGCGACCCTCGCCGTATTTTTGAGCGACGCGTTTCAGTCCATGATTGACTATCCGTACGGCTGTTCGGAACAAATCGCGAGCAAACTTGAAACCATTGCCGCCTTTGCGCGGGCCAAACAGCTCAAAAACGTGGGCGACAAACTATCGCTTGGCCCGATTTTCTTTGAGGGGGCAGAATATGATCTTGATGCGCTCGTTCAGAAAGGGCTGAGCGACATCTATACCAAACAAAACAGCGACGGAGGGTTTCGCTATTATGCCGGATCGAGCGATTTTTATCTCACCATCCATATTCTTGATGTGCTCAAGCGTTTGGATAAAGCTGGTTTTTCGGTTGATACGTCAAGCGTGGAGCGGGCGGTCGCCTATGTGCGTCAAACGGTTTTGCAAAGCGACATGTATGCAAAAAATTACGATGCCGTTATTCTTGCCGCCTTTGTCACCGGAGATGACGGAAAACAATCGTCGGCCATGAAACAAAAAGTTCTTCAGCTGGTCGGCGATGATCAATACCTTAAGGAAGACGCGAGCAGTGTCGCCTTGGCAAAGCTCGCAATGGTGGTGTTGGATGGATACAGTAAAAAAATAAAGGACACGGTCTTCAAACAACTGGATAACCGCGTCGTCATTGACGCGCGCGGCGCTTTTGTTTCGTCGGGCAAACAAGCGTTGTATCACTATTATGAAACCCCGATAAAAAATACGGCGCTCTATATTCAAGCCCTGGCAAAAGACGAACGGGACAACGATATTTTGGACAAGCTCCTGCGGTGGGTGTTGGCAGGAAGAGACAACCAGGGCGCCTGGGGATCGACCAACAATACGGTCACTGTGGCCGACGCCTTGACCGACTATCTGTTGTGGCAAAGAGAAACCGAGTCGGTCTTTGACCTGGCAGTTTCTTTGAATGAGCGCGAGAAAGGATCGTACGCGTTTGGTCCGGAGACGATTTTTGACCAGTATGAAACAGCAATTCCGCTCGGCGATATTCCATTCAACAAAAATAACGCTCTTACTTTCACAAAATCGGCAAAGAATTCCCGAAAGAATACATTGTATTATGACGTTGCCCTCAAGTATTTTTTACCCATCGAACAGATACCGCCGCGCGATCAGGGGTTCACGATCGAGCGAGGACTCTACGCGCTCAGTGATGTCCGTCTGGAACGTCCGCTGAATTCCGCCAAGGTCGGCGATGTGCTCCGCGGACACCTGACCGTCACTATTCCTGAAGGGCGAAATTTTATTGCGATTGAAGATATGATTCCTGCCGGCATGGAGCTCGTCAATATGAACCTCGCGACCGAGGATAAAAGCGTTTTTTCCGGCTACGAGACGGAAGAAGAAACCGAATACAGCGACGAGTATTATGGCAAAGGCGGGTATTACGACCCCTACGGGTTTTATCCGGATTTTCAAGAGACGCATGATGACCGCTTGTTTCTTTTCAAAGAATACGCCTCGCCCGGCGTTTACAAAATCGATTACGCGGTGCGCGCGCTCATTCCCGGGACCTTTCATCATCTTCCGGCTATGGCAAGCGAAATGTATTTTCCGGAACATTTCGGGAGAACAAACGGCGGACTGTTTACCATTGAAAAGGGAGAACAATAATTTTATCCTTCTTCAATAAAAAGCGTGATGGTTTCTTCTTTTCCCTTATCGTCTTTTGGCATCGCCCGTATCCGGTACGTTCCCGCAGATGTTGGCTCAAACAGCGCGTCCGGGCCGGAAGATAAAAAGACATCGTTCACAAACCAATCCACGGATGTTTTGGCATGAAGGGGAATGGCCGTATGGGGTTCAAGGAGGATAACGTCGCTTTGATGCGGACTCGTGATGATGACCGTGTCAAGGAGGATACTGAGATGGCCTTCCGGCCTTTCTTTGGGCAATCCATGCGTTGCCGTTCCATTCAGCAATAGCGATGTGAGCGCATCGTCGGGAAATGGCGTCCGCCGATGGTAGGGAGAATTCAACAACACTTCCATGACGTCGTGCCAAATGCGTCCGGCGCCATTTTGGCCGGATACCGCGTCCATGGCCGTATTGTCCGCGTTCCCCACCCATACGCCCACCAAAAAGTCTGGGGTGTATCCAATAATCCAGCTGTCATGATATTCCCGCGAGGTGCCGGTTTTCAGCGCGTAATTATCCGCGAAAAGATTGAATGGACTGACGAGGCCAAACGCGTCTATGCCGGTTTTTCGATCACTGAGGATTGCATTCACCAATTGGATGTACGCATCGTCGGCAATCAGTTTTGGTTGTGGGAAAGTTTTTTCCATGGGAGGGGACAGCCGTTGTCCAGGGTTTTCCTGCATTATCTCCAAAGGCTTGAGCATCCCGTGCTGTGAAAATATCGTAAAATAATGACTCAAGGTTAAGAGATCCATTTCCAGGCCGCCAAGCGCGATGCCGAGTTGATAGGTATTGAGCGGCTGGAGCGGTAAAAATCCGAGATCATCTTCCAAAAAGTGGTAAAACGAATCAAGGCCGATATATTCGAGGACTTTCACGCTCGGAACGTTGAGGCTGTTTGCGAGGGCATATTGGAGGGATACGATGCCATGGTATTGGTAATTGTAGTTTTTGGGATAAAACGCAAACGTATCGGCAATGGCGTATTTATATTCGCGGTCGTCGACCAGCGAATACGGTCGCAAACCCTGTTCAAATCCTTTGAGAAACAAAAATGGTTTTATGGTGGATCCGATCGGGCGGGGCTGGATGGCCATATTGATTTTGCTTGCCTGTAGGTCGGAAAGCGGATTGAGCGAACCAACCATGGCAAGGAGTTCATTTTTCGGAAACGAAAAAACAACCACGGCGCCGTTTTGCACGGATTGTTCGGCAAGCCGTTCAATGTCGCGGTTCAGAATGGCTCGTATTTTTTTTGACAATGCCTCGTCAATCGACACACGGCACGACGCGGCGCAGGAAACGCCTGCTGTTCGAAGTTCAAAAAATTCCGGGGATACAAAAAAATTGCCCGGTGTCTGCGTCATTGTGACCGGCGCAAAGGAATCCGGAGAGAACGATATATTGAGCCGGTTGGCGAGGAGTTCGGTTTTTTTTGCGTTGCTTCCCGAAAACGGGTGGTCTGCCGACGGCGCATTCATTGCGGCAAGAAGAGAAAGCGTTTGCTCGGTCGAGAGCGCCTCCGGACGCGCGCCAAAATAAAAAAGACTTGCCGAATGAACGCCCTGGATTTGGTTTCCAAAATAAGCCGAATTGGCGTACATCTCGAGGATTTCATGTTTGGTCGTAAAAAGTTCAAGCGCAATCGCATACCATGCTTCGGTTATTTTGTTTCGCACAGTGCGCTCTTGTTCGTTTTCAAGCAAAATTTTGACCAGTTGCTGGGCCAACGTGCTTGATGTCGGAGGACGGTTTTCGAGCGCTCGAATGGCTCCTCGAATTGTGCTGATCGGGTTGATCCCCGGATGCGCATAAAAAAATCGATCTTCTTTTGCGATGAGCATCTCGGCAAATGATTGCGGCGTCGAGGTGGCATAGATGGCGTAGTATCCTTTGGGGTTTGGGAGTACAGAGAGAAGCGCCCCATGCCGATCGCGCACCGCCACGGACTCGTTTTTTTGGTATACATCACGGAGTGTATTGCTCGAACGATGGGCAAAGAACAAAAAAACCATAACCGCCGCCATGCAAAGAAACGGGATGAGTATTTTTTTTTGCATGCAGGGACTGTACCGTCGGCGCATAGGCGATCATGTATAAGATTTCCCCAGTTATTGATTGTTTGTTTTGTTTTTTTTTGTTATACTCGAGGCTAGGCATACTATACTATACTCTCCGCACAAATTGCGAATGCCTGTATGGCACACACCCCGTCACAACATTTGACCAAAGAGCAAAAGGTCGGTTTTGCCTTATTGCTTCTTTTTGCTATTTTAGCGGTAGGGTTGGGATTTTTTCAAATGCGGAATACCATTTACGGTCCGTTTCTTTCTCGAAAAAAATCGGCGCCGGCAAAGCCGGCCTTTGTGATGGACGAAACCGCGCGGCTCCAGGGTATTGATACGGACAAAGACGGGCTCAATGATTACGAAGAATTGTATTTTTACCAAACCAGTCCGTATCTGCCGGATACGGACTCCGATCGGGTGGGGGACAAAGAAGAAATAAATACAGGGACGGATCCGCTCTGTCCGGATAGCCAGGGTTGTTCGACCCGGACCATATCCGAAGAGATGGGGCAACCAAAAAATATCAGTACCGAATTATTTCAGCAGGCGAATGATGTGTCTGATATTTTAAACTATGCCAATTCTGTGGTAAATAAGACATCATCCACTATTGATTTTGATGTCCTCCTCAATAGCCCTCAACAAATACGGGAATTGTTGCTTGCTTCCGGCAAGATGACCGAAGAAGAATTGTCACAAATTGATGATAATACGCTTGTTCAGGTAGTACAGCAGATTATGAACAGCGGCATTCTTTCAGAAGAATCACTCGCCGAACTTCAGGCGAATCAAACCGCATCGTCATCTCTTGGTGTTGAGGAAGAACTATGATTCCTTTCTTTTCAAGAAAACAACATTATTTCCATTTTTTTTCTTCAAAAATGAAGCCAATTTTTTGTCTCTGTCTTTTTCTTTTTTCTTTTTTTCCGACAATGGTCTTTGCACAATGGACTGACGCGCCTGCGACTGCCCAACGCGAAGCCATTCAAGCCAGAAATGAAGCCAGAGCGCTGGCCGAAAAAGCGGAAAAAAAATTGGATTTCAACATGTGGCAGAGTCTCCTTGCTGGGGGATTAAGCGCCCTCATTGAAGGTGTATCCTATTTTTTAAATAAGTTGGCGTACGACGCCGCGACATGGCTTTCCACCAAAGCGGCTGGCGAAGAGCCGTTGGTCTTTCAGGAAGGGGCGGCCACCTATTTTGAAAATGTGGCGCTTGATGCCGCCGCGCAATCCATCCAGACGTTGGGGGAAAAAGCATTTGGGATAGATATTTGTCAGCCAAATTTAGCGTTGCAAATCAGTCTGCAGTTGGGATTAAGTCAAAAATTTATGGGTGGAGGGCTGGATTGTTCCTGGCAAGATCTCAAAAATGCGTATAGCCCGGAAGCGTTTGAAGAAAAATTCGGTCCCTACGGACAAAAATTTATTGCCGAATCATTTAGCGCCTCTCTCAACGCGGACAGTACGGATTTTGGAGTTTCGCTCGGCGCTTTGGGCCAGGTGCGGCAGAAAAGTTTCCAGCAGGAATTGGGCGCTCTCCAAGAGCGGATGGAAGGAGACGGCTTTAAGGCAGTGAAAGAACTTATTTCCGGAACAACTATTTCACCGGCACAACTGGTCAAAGAAGAATCGAAGGAATTGACTGGATTGAAATCAAAAGAAATTACTGCCGGGCAGATTAGTGCTATTTACGCCGCGCCAACCATTCAAATACTTCCGTATGCCGCGTCGGTATTTTTGAATACCTTGACGACGCAGTTGTTGGAGCAATTATTGACCGGAGGATTGTTTCCTTCCTCAGGCGGAGGAGGAGAAGACGCGGCAAATCCGGATTCGGTGGTCAACCCGTATTCCCAATCGCCAAGCGGAGCAAGTAAAAAGAGCATTGCACAACAGGTCTTTGGCTTTTTATTGACCAAGACGCCTGTTCAGATAGAAAATTTTAATATCGTTCAGCAATTTACCGCGTGTCCGGAGGGCAATACTCCGGTTGGCATCAATAATTGTGTCATGGAACAAGGGCTTGCAAACGCCATCGCGCAGGCAAAGACCGGCCGGGCCATGACCATTGGCGAAGCGCTCGCTGACACGAAAGGGTCGTTTTTGCATGGCGACTGGGAGTTGATTTCTCCCAAACGAGAATTGCAAAATCGGGACCGCAATTGTTTCCGCGAGGCCTATTGTTATTCCAATATCCAAAAAATACGAAAAGCGCGCATTCTTCCCATTGGGTTTGAAATTGCCGCGCTCAAGTCGCCGTCCGACAACCCATGGAAGCTTGAAGAGGTTGTCAAAGGATTTGATCAGTGCCACCCAAGCGGAGCGCCGAGCGCGGAATATCCATATTGTCATCTTATTGATCCGAACTGGGTGATTCGAGTTCCGGAAACCCGCTGTATGGCCTATGGGTATAGCGATCAATTGCTGACGAGCGATGGCGCAAAGCGCATGGAAGAATGTCTTGATTTTTCTACATGCATTTCAGAAGGGCCAAACAGCGTGTGCGAGGCGCCGCAACTCTATGGATACTGCACAAAGGAAGAAAATACCTGGAGAATACCGGGAGATTCGTGTCCTTTGCCATTTACTTCCTGTCAAACATTTGTCAACGCGGGAACGAACACAGTGTCATCCTACCTCACGCGAACGCTTGAGTACGGGGAGTGTTCGGCCCAATCCGTGGGGTGTTCCGCGTATGGGGCGGAACAGGTCAATGAAGCATGGGTATATCCGGGCATGCTCGATTCGGGAATATGGAAAGAGTATAAAAAAGCGGGGAGAAATCCAACACTTTATTTCAATGCAAAAATCGCTTCGCAAACGTGTACCGGAGACAATGAGGGCTGTTCGGCCTTTTATCCTCGCGTATTCGACGCGGCGGCAAACGCGTATGTGAAAGATACGAGCCCGGAGAATACCCTGTATCTCAAAAAAGCGCCGGACTATTTGGGATGTTATGATACCAATGCGGGAACCGAGGCGATTGAATACCCAAAGAAAAAAGCGGATTTGAATTTTCTTTCCGGCAATCCCGAATGCGGCAACTTTGCGGGAGCGTGCGTTGCCGAAGAAGTTGGGTGCGATGCCTATACCCCGCTTGCGGGCGGACCTGCGGTTCCCGCGCTTATTGGAAATAATCAGTGCGATCTGAGCTGTGTCGGGTATGACGCGTACAAGCAAGCGGAGACCAATTTTGAGGGGGCGCAATTTCCATTGTATTTTGTGCCGACATACGCGCAAGATCTCATGAAAGAACAGGGACTCTCCTGTACGGTTGCGTATGAAGGCTGTGATGAATTTACCAATATCGATACTGTGGAAAAAGGCGGCGAAGGTTTGGAATATTACACGGATCTCACCTATTGTGAAAAACCGGCCGATGATAATGAAAAAATATTTTATTCGTGGGAAGGGTCGGTGCAGAAGGGGTATGTCTTGCGGACGCATCGCCTGCTCCAGATCGACGATACCAAAAATTCGTATCTCACGAAGATGTTTGATTTAGTCACAGATACAGTGGTAAAAAATGCGCTCACGGCCGCTTACCCGAAAGGATCCCCCGCGTACGCGGACACGAGTTATATGGCGCTCAAAAATTTACAGGCCGTGTGCAATGAAGATACCTATAGCATATTAGTGAATAATCCCGGGAGTATTGACGCGGCAAGCCTTGATTGTCGTGCGCTCTATGATAAAAGCGGGCAGGTGTTTTATCGCGTATTGTCGGAGGTCGCGCTGGTCGATGAATTGTGCCATCCATTGCGCAAAACCAGTGTAACCTTGGTCAAAGACGATCTTTTGTCGCTCGATACGTCCAAACAATTGTGCGCCGAACGAAAAGGATTGTGGGCAGAGAGTACCGCGAGCTGTATGGTGTGCGCGAACGGCGGAGCATACAAACCCGACGAAAATAATCCGGCCTCCGGAGGATCGTGCGTGTATAACACCATCAATACGCCCGGCCAGGCAAATGCTTGTCCCAAAGAAGCCAGCGGGTGCCGTTTGTATGTAGGCAATTCGGGAAACAATGTCGAACAGGTATTTCTTGATATTTTTGAACCGTCCGGAGACGACGCAAACGCCCTGAACGATGCCAAAAAAGATTGGAAAAAAGTCGATATCGCCGCCGGAAGCATTTCCGTCGCGGCCGAATCTATCCAAGTCGGGCTGTATTCGTTATTGGTCAATACCGAAAAAGTGGAACGGATCATTGCAACCGGAACCATCCAAAGCGGCAATGCAGAGGATGCCGCCAATTGGTACGAGCTTTCGTTCTGGGCGCGCGGCGTCGCGGGGCAACAATTGTCCATCAACTTGTCGCAAAATGGCAAGACAGAGACGAGCTGGTATTTTACCTTTGATCCTCTCTTGAACAAGGAAAATAAAATCGAGCTCCAGGAGTCCTGGCAATTGTATCATATCGGTCCTGTTCAATTTACCGGCAACACAACCGATCCGGTTTCTTTGGTATTCAAACGCGAAGGTACACCGGGAGGATATTTTCTGGACAATGTGCGCCTGACGCGTCTCGTGGATCAATATCATCTTATCAAAAATTCATGGCAACGCACGATAGAGTATGAGGGCGGATTGGTGAGTGCAAACGCGCCTATAGCGTGCGACAGCGACCCGACCGACGGGTTGCCGGGCGAAGCGTTGGGATGTCAAATGTACACGGATACGCAAAATACGCTGTGGTACGCGACCGGTTTTGCGTCGCTCTGCCGGCCAGAAGCAGTCGGATGTACCGCGCTATATGACACCCAAAATACCATTGCCATGGATGGCGCGGAAGACCGGATCGTCTACAACATTGCGTGCTATAAAAATACCTCGTCTGGGAATACCTGCACGGTTAATTTGAATGGAGCCAACCATACCTGCACGCCTCCAACCGGTTCAAAAATATGTTATATTCCCGGCCCCATAGCATTGCCCGATGCAACGTATTCTTTTGGGAAATTTGAGTTGCAGCCGTTTGTGACATTTCTTGCCGTGCAACAAAACAGCACCAATACCTCGCCGGATATTTTGTTTGTGGATGATTCGAGCGTGCTGATTGGCGCGGATACGCCCGAAAACGACCCCATTTTCCTTACCAAAACCAAAAATACCGTGTGCGATCAGGCATTTTTGGGATGTGAAAAAATCGCATTGCGCGAACAGGCGGTCCCGGACGGGTTTACTGCGGCGGGATCATATTCTTTTGAGAAAGAGTACATCAAAAACAATCCGGACAAATATCTTGGTCCGGAAGGCGTGCTGTGCCGCGAGGATTTGCTCGGATGCGGCCAGTTCAATTCCGGAAACACGGTGTCTTTCTTTAAAGATCCGCTCAAAAATGGCAACGCGCAATGCGTCTATCAGGAGTCTTTTGTCGACAAGACCGGTATTACCCGTTCCGGGTGGGTAAAGAAAGATGTGGGCGAATGTACCAACGGATCATTGTGTACTGCCGATCAAGAATGCGCTTCCGGCATGTGCCAAAATAAAAATAAAATTCCGTGTTATCCGGGGTATATTCTTGCCGACACATCGTTTGGTATTTATTCCAATGGCGCATTTCAATATGATGGATTGGTGGGGCAGTGCCCGGAACAATTTAATGGCTGTACCGAGTTGGTTGATCCGGTTGACAAAACGGCCAAATATCCGAACGGCACCCCATATCCCGTTATTTTCAACAGTACTATTACCAATCGTATTGACGAATGCGGCGGCAAGGTGAGCTTAAAAGAAGGGTGCGTGTTGTTGAATAAGGTGGACGAGTCAACCCGTCCGTATCTTGCCCAGGCGACGTATACGGACAGCGAAAAAAATAATGACAATTTGGTCTCGCCAAAACAAGCAAGTAGCGTGTCCGGCGGGGACAGCAATATCATTTTGAAAGTGAATCGCGATCGCGTATGCGCCGAGTGGCTGGCCTGCCGGTCGTCGCAGACAAAACAACAGCAAGAAACGGGACTGACGCTTGACGTGTGCGAAGATTATCGGGCATGCACCGAACGAGATGGCAAAGATTGCGTGGATTGGGTGGAACAGAGCGATTACCCGCATGAGTCCAAGTTTTTGACTGAAGAAAAATACATTGCCCGCGACACGACGTGGTATGGCGATCCGGAGTATACGGGCTACTCGCTTTTTAACCGATACCAAATCAATGATTTTACCTATATTGGCATTGACAGCGGCACGACCGGGAAAACCAGCTACCTCGCGTACAAATTTTATGCCGATTCGTCGTCCAATCCGGATCAAAGTTCTTGTTTTAAAACAGTCTCTGGCAATGTAGTGCCGAAAAATGATGGAGCCTTATGCGGCGAGGACAGCAAAGGAAAGTGTTACAGCGGCGAATGCGTCTACCCAATTTCGGGCTTGGGTGAAAAGGATGAATTTACCAAGGATGATCTTATCCCGGCAAGCTGTAAAGTCTATCCGGAAGAAGACAGTCCGTTTCCGGTCAATTTTGCAAAAGATCTACAAAAAGACGTGGAAGGAAACACGCCGTCGCCTTCGTTTTTCAAATTATATACGCAAAAAATAGAAGGATACGACAAAGCGAATATCTGCCAAAAGGGCGACTGTTCGTGCAGTTATCTCGTTAACGAATATGCGGATGGCAATGTTGGGTATTGGCCGCTCGGGCAAGCAAGCCACGGTCCGAGAACGTGTCAATTGCCGGCGGATTCGGGCCTTTCGGGGTCGGGCGAAGTGGAAGACGCGGGAAATATAGGCAAGCCATGCCAAACCGACGACGGTCAGTGCGGCGACGGATTGATTTGCAAAGAATCGCCTTATACCAACAAATCCATGCACGTGGGAACAAGCGGTTTTTGTCTGGAGCGCGATCTCAGCCGCCCATTGGGAGGTGGCACCGGCCTCTATGCATGTCAAACATGGTTGCCGTTGGACGTCAATGTGACCGGTGTTGATATTTATAACAACGATCCGACAACCGGCTATGATGTGGCATTGGATTCCAATAATGGCAAGGGCCAGGTGTATTGCACGGTCGCCGCCGCCGCGCCGGCCTATAACCAAAGTATGGTGTTGAGTGGTGTCGAAATGTTGAAAGCAATAAATTATGCTTATCCTAGCTCTGGGTTAACTTATTCAAAGGATATGTATTATAAAATTTTTCATTCTAATTCTCTTACCTATGATGATAGCGATGCTCCGGTATATATTGAATTGGAAGATATTTTGGGTCCAGAAATAGACGATCTTGCGGGGGATACTGGCGATGAGCGCTGGACTTCACTTTTGAATGCGCCTCCTCTTTGGGTTACATGGTGGTCAGATGGCGGTACGCAATATGATAATATCGCCGATCTCCCACCCATGAATATTCCAAAGGGGGCGACTACCGGCGAGCTCGGAAGCGATTTGAAATTGCAGTCTTTAGCGTACCAGAAAAAAATATATACGTTTATGAAATTGTATGGTTGGCATGGCATTAACGATGGGAAAGGAAGTCCCAATACGGAAGTATTATGGATTGACAGCCCGGGCTGGTGGTCCATGCTGAGCGAAAAAATTCCGGTCACGGATGCTTCCGGTTATATATATACCGACGTAGAAGAGACAAAGGCTTGGGATGAAGATGGAAAAGGAAAGACTCCTATTGCCAAGTATATTATTGGTACCTTTGGCAAGGATTATCGAATGCAGGGGGATCTGTATGAACAAGATGTCAAGAAATTTCATATGGGCCCGATGATGTTGGCAGGAGATCCGGGTGCTTATAATGAACTCAATTTACCTCATTTTTATCCAGGGCTTGAAATAGATTTTGAAAATCTCCAAGCAATGAAAATAGACAATCCCCAGTCTCCTCTTCATGAGGATGCGCCAAAAGATGAAACGTATGCTTTTAGTGTGAAAGAATTTGCTCTCGGCAAAACAAAGAAATTTCAGGCTGTGCAATTTTTTGGAATAAACAAAGATGCGTATACAGGGGATTCTAATGACGGAAAGCATGTCTATGGTATCGCTATTTTCCAAAGTGGAGAAGATGATGGAAACACAATATATCGTAGTATAATTGAAGAAAGTTTGTATAATGTGCCTATAGAAACACAAGCGAAAGCGCCATACAATGTGTGGATGATTCGATTCAATAATGGAGATGGAAAACTCTCTTATGACGGGGGTAATTTGTGGTATAAATATAGCGAGAGATATAAAAATGATGATGACGATGTTAAAAATCATGCTGTAGGAAGACATGCGCTTCTCTCTGTTCTGGTTGAGCTCAACCCCCGATGTACTGAATTTGCGAGCGTCTACGATGACACCAAGATTGATACGGATCAACCGACGAATAAGGCGTGGACCAATCGTGTGTGGCAGGCATCTCAAATTTATCCGCCATCACCCCACTGGGATGTAGGCGAACCAAAATTTTTCAGTGATGAGGTAAAATGGTTTGAAACAGAAAATCCACCATATGGGTCTCTCGATTTAATTGAAGATGATTTGGAAACCGATAGTATCTTACGCAAATATACTTTTAATGATAACCAGGGCGTTCCATACGCATGCGGAAAATTGTTTGGAAAAAATATCTATGCGGGTACGAATGAACTGAATGCCGAACCCGTGGCGGATGATAATATTGGTCCAAGTGGTTCAGATTATTTATGGGATTACATGTGGCAAACAATCCCGGATTGGAGTGGTACCAATGATTTCCGATGCAGTAGTTTGGGCGATGGTTTAACGATTCCCGGTGATATGGAATTTGGCATTGGGTCATATTATGCTAGTTATGATCCGGATTATATTGGCAAGAGTCGGCTCGCTCAATTGTTTGCAAAAACATTTTCTATAAAAATGCGCAAAACGGGCGAGAAGCCGGATGAGTTTGAGAGTAAAACGGCATGGGATGAAGGATCAGAGTATAACAAACCAACCAATAATCGCCCGCCTGTTGTCTATTCGCTCAATCCATACCGTTGTTATGGAGAACATGGACCATGTACTGCGGGTGACAAACACAATTTTACTGTTACAGGAAAAAATGGCACAAAGTATAATTATGATCGTGATCCCAATAATGATCCGGACGAAGCGCCAAACAACGCGCCGGAACCGACCATGCATATAGCCCAAAAAACGTTCAAAGCCACAGCCGAATTTTTTGTCGCGGCCGACGATAATCATATGCCCATCCGGCGCATTATGATTGATTGGGACGATTCGGCAACCGGTTATATTACGAACGAAAAAACGCATGGGTATTACGAAAACTACAAACCGTTCTGCGAATTCTCCGAAGGCGATATTGGGGTGTGTTGGGGCGGCGGCTCAGAACAGCTTCCCGACCTTATGACCTGCAAAGCGTACGACAAAGAAGACGATTGTCCGCATGCTCTCGGATTTGACGACCTCTTGTGTTATAAGGAAAAAGATCTTCCATCGTACCAACAAACATACACTGATTCATACAATAAACCGCGCTTTGGCAACAGCGACCGCGCGTGCGTCGACAAGCCGTTTAAGGCCGAGTATACGTATGAATGTTCTTCAGGAAGCGCGAATGTGGATTTTTCCGCGCTCACCGAGTGGCAGAAAAAAGGCGTCGTGGATTTGGTTGGCTATGAACCGTCCAAAGTGTGCGCGTACCGCCCGCGGGTACAGGTCCTTGACAACTGGGGTTGGTGCAACGCGTCAAAGAGTTCCGCGACCGGCGGCCCGGCATGGATTCCGGGCGGGAAGAATAAGGATATGATTCCGAGTGAGGAGGGGTTGTATAATGATTTTAATGCCGGAGGAAATAAAGAGTGTGAGGATAATTATAACAAAGAACGATGGACCTATTATCATGGTGTTATTATTGTGGTGCCGGAGCAGAAGTAAAATAGTTGACTGAGTTTCAGCCAAAGGCTGATCCCCGCCAAAGGCGGGCGGGCTGCCTTGGGCGGAGGTTAAGTTTTCTGGGTTTGATGTTGTCATCCTGATGCGCCCTGGGCGCAGAAGCCTGCCTGCCCTGCCTACCGGCAGGCAGGGATTCCTTTTCTTCAACGAAGACAAACAAAAAATCCCCCGAACGGGGATTTTTTGGTACGCTCTATACAGAACAGAAGTGTTTCTATATACAGCGAGCGCAGGCGTGTGAGGCGGGACCTGGCGCTCTTGGGTTTCACAGTCGGCATGCAATCAAAAAATCGTTGGGGATGCTCCAGTTTGTAAGGGCAGTCCCTCCGATTTTGATGCAGTCGCTGTCGATCGGCTCGAAGTGGAGCACACTATCGCCCGGGAACGGTCCACAGGCGATGTTCTTTCCTGCTCCATCGAGCACACCCCACACGTTGTCGACGACGCCGATTGCGTCATCAACAGACGACCGGCACAGGCCGTAGCCCGCGCCGACGATCCCCTCGAAGTCCGGTTCGAGGTACTGAATAAAACCAGGGACTTCGAACTCCCCGATCAGCTCCGGCTCGTAGAACGTGCCGGAAAGGAGAGTTGTCCAGGCCGAGCAGTCGACCTCCGGCGGGGGGACGGGGTCGTCGCCAGGGGGGTCGGGGTCGACAATGGGGGCAGTAGGGCCGCCCGGGGTGCCTGTGCACCCCGAGGCGCCACTGCTCCAGTTGGTGCAACTGGAGCACCCCCATTGGTTGCACCATTCCTCGGTGCATCCGTTGTCGTTGCACGACTCAGTATGGGTCGTGCAAACGTCGCCGTCGCACGTCTCCTCGGTGCACGGGTTGTTGTCGGTGCAGTCGTTGCCGTCGTTGCTGGGGGTGGTGGGCTCGCCTGCGGCGGAGCCCGTTGTCGTCGCAGTGGTCCCGTCGGTGGGACCAGTCCCTTCCTCCTCGCACGCGAGGAAGAAGCACGCCGCCAGGGTGGCGGCGAGGGCGATGAAACGTGCCATGTGGCACCTCCTGTCTCGCCGCCTGGATGCGGCATTGTGGTCCCACGGTTTCGCCTTGTCCGTGGAGCAGTTGGGTATGTCATTCTGATCAGGATGACACATCCAACCGCTCCATTCGGCAGGCGCCGTGTTGCTTTTAGGAGTTCGCAATATTATTAGGCTTTCATGGCTCTCTCCCGGGTATTTCCGGAAGCAGAGCAATTTCCGCCTCACACGCGCTGTATTTGTAAGACAGTTCTCGTCCATTATGGAGAGAATTGTCATTTTGTGAAAGAACGATGGATTACTCTATTGTATTTTAATCGGGTAAACCATCGGGCTTTCGCTTGACAAAGTTTCCAGATATGTGATATTGTATTTTTGTACAGCAACTAGATTTCTACTGGTTGAAACTGTGTGTCAACGTAAAGATCTTCCTCCGGGGAGATTTTTATGTTAATATAAATTTGGTGGACTAGTAAGGGCCAGTAGTGTATCTGGTGAGCATGCTGTACTTGACACACAGTGGAACGGGTTCAATTCCCCCACGGTCCACCACCGAAGGAGGCTTGTGTGTGCAAGCCTTTTTGTTTTTGTGAAAGAACGATGGATTACTCTATCTCAATTGGTTTGTTTGGATGGAGTGATCTATCATTTTTCCACTTGACAGGGTTTTTAAAATGGGGTATCCTTGTTTTAGGATGGTAAACCTACTTCGTATAAAACTGCATATTCGGTCGGGTGAATCCCGGAGAAAGTCCTCAACATAAATTCTTTGTTGAGGATTTTCTTTTATGGTATACTTTTTTTGGTGGACTATGGGCCGTGTGTGCAGGTGCACGAGTAGGCTTACCATCCTCACTCTTGGGGTTCAATTCCCCCACGGTCCACCACCGAAGGAGGCTTGTGTGTGCAAGCCTTTTTGTTTTTTTAAAGAGCTTTTTGCTTTTTTCAAGCGAAAAAATAAACACAATTCTCCAATTCTATTAAAGCACAAAAAAGCCGTTTTGTCAAGGTGACAAAGGTTTGTCAAGGATAAAAAGTGGATAACGTGTTTATGAAATACTATCCCCAAAATAACGATTTTTTCTCCATTTTTTTTCTTTTTTATGCTATACTTCTTCACAATTGATCACTCCATGATTTCTTGGCTGTGAAGCATGTTGGAAAAAAAATAACGTCGCTCTTCCGAGCAAAAAAATGGATGACGCCGATCTTCTTATTTTTTGTTGTCTCCGGGCTGGTTTTCACCGCCACACCGGCAAACGCGATTTTTGATTTGCTGGGTGATGTCGCAACCGGCGTTTTTGACGCGCTCTTGCACTTTGCGTCGTGGATTTTGATTGAGCTTGCCACTGTGCTCATGAGCTTGACCATGTTTTTCTTCAAATTTTTTGTCGAACTCGCAAAATATAATGGCTATGTTGACACACCGACCGTCGTCATCGGCTGGTTTATGGTGCGCGACGTTGCCAATATGTTTTTTGTGGTGGTATTGCTTGTTATCGCGTTTGGCACGGTCCTTGGTATTGAACAATACGAATGGAAAAAAACGCTTGCGCATTTTATCTTGGCGGCGCTTCTTGTCAATTTCAGCAAACTCATTGCCGGCCTTATTATTGACGCCGCGCATATCTTTACCATGACCTTTGTGACGGCCATCCAAAACACGGCCGGGGGCAACCTTATTGAAATGCTCCGCATGAACTCGATTCTCAATGTGGTCGGTGAAGATATTATGACCGGAGGCATTGACATTAAACTCTTTGGCGGCGCGGTTATGGCCTTTGTTTTTGCGCTCATGGGACTTGCGGTTGTTGGCGCGTATTTGTTTGTGATGATACTCCGGGTCATTGTATTGTGGGTGTTGATTATTTTGTCGCCAATGGCGTATATCATGAACGTTATTCCGCAAACCAAACAGTACGCAAAAGAATGGTGGTCCATGTTTGGTAAAGAAGTGATTGTGGCGCCGGTCGCGGTATTCTTTCTCTGGCTTGCGTTTGCCACGCTTGGAACGGGCGACGTTGCCATGTCGGATTTGGGACTCAATATTGACGGCTCGGACGCGCAAAAAGTGCTTCAGCAGGCAGGCGTTCCCGGGGGCACGCTCAAAGTGTCCTCAAGCGAAGTGACCACGTGGGAAAACATGGCAAATTTTTTTATTGCTATCGCATTTTTGTTTGTCGGGCTCACGGCGGTCCAAAAAGTTGGCGCTGTCGGGGGCAGTTTTGTCGGGGGAGTCCTTGATTTTGGAAAGAAAGTGGCAACCATCGCGAGCGGGTACGCGGCCGGACGGTGGTTGGTGGGGAAAGGATTGGAAAAAGGCAAGAAGAGCCTTATGAACGCGCCTTTTATTGGCGGCCGAAGTTGGATTCGCGCCGGGAAACGTTTGGATGAGTTTCGACGGCAAAATAAGTATATTCGTCATATCCCTCTTATTGGGGGGTATAATGAAGAATATCAGGATAAACTCGATGATCGTGTCGAGGCGGTAAAAAAACAGCAAAAAGACAGTCGCGCCAAAGACATGAGTAAAAATGAACCCCCTCTGTCTTTGGCCGGTACGGCTCTGGTTAATAAGGTGTTTGGCCAAATACCAATTCTAAAAAGATTGGGCCAGGTTGACTATGAATGGGACGATGAAAAAGGCGACTTTAAATATGAACAAGAAAGAGTGGAAAAAAAGAACGCGGATGGCACGACAGCGTATGAAATGAGAGATAAAGTTGATAAAGATGGGAATAAAATCAAACAGAAAAAGTATGTGGGTATAGTTGGGCTTGATGCCATGACCGCTCGGAGAAATTTTGCGGAATATCAGGAGATGGCCGCGATTCAGATGCGCAGTCCGGAAAACAAAAAGTCGCGTGAACATCGAAACAGAGAACGCCTTCTCAAAGAAGGGCGCCAATTGGTGGTCGCCGCGGAAGATCATGAGTTTGAGGGGTGGATGGAAAAAGAGCACGCGGACGAGTACCAAGGCTATGCCGCGCTGGATGACGAGGGGAAAAAAGCGTTTCGCGAAAAGAAACGAACCACGACGGTAAAACAGCAAAAAGAAGTGGAAGAAGATGCCCCTTCGTTTATTGACGAGTTTCGTCACACGCCGGAATTTGTGGAAGATGAGGATAAAAAGTTTCGAAATTGGATAAAAGCAAAAGATCCGGTGCAATACAACGGGTATAAGGAAATGAATACGCTCCAACAATGGGAATTTAAAAAACAACATCTGGAAGAATTTCGAAAAGATTCTATGGTTGCCCCTGAACAAACACAACAATTTGAACGATGGCTTCAAAAAGAAAATGCGGGTGCGTACGTGAACTACACTGCCGCGGACGAACCCGGGAAAACAAAACTTATCACTGACAAACAAAAGAAAAAAGTAACTAAGTCCGTTGAGGTGCAAAAAGATCTTGGTTCCTTAGACGAAGAATTTGCGAAGGATCCGGAAGTCTCGGCAGAGCAACTAAAACAATTTGGACAATGGCTGGAGGTTGAGCATCCTAATGAATATAAGGAGTATGCCGCTCTTTCCAGTGATAAGTCGAGGTCAGGATGGATGAAATTCACTCAGATAGGGGCGGACCAAGAGGTAAAGGTAGAGGATGAATTTTTGGCGGACCCGGAAATTGTGGCACAACAAAATAAACAATTTGACGCGTGGATGCAGAAAAAACATGGCGATGAGTACCATGGGTATCAAGGAATGGATGAAGCCGGAAAAGCAGAATTTAAACGCAGAAAACAAAAGAAAACAATTAAGGACGAGAGAGGCAAAGAAGTGGTGATTGACAGCGACTCTCGTCTTGAAGAATTCCGCAGTAACCCCGCAAATGTTAAAGCGGTCGGGGACACTATCAGCGGGATCAATCATCCGGAACGGTGGAAAGGATCCAAACGCACTTGGGTGCCAAAACGCGATGAGGGCGTGTATAGCAGGGCTTCTCGAAACGCGGCCCAGTATATTGTGCAACATGAAACCAATCGCGTGGCCGAAGAAAAACTGAAAGAAGCGCAAAGCAAGGCCACCGAGGCTGTGTGGATGGGGCCACTCGGCAAAAAGCTCGCCGAACAGCTTGGCGAAGCCGAGATAGGCGCGAAAATCGGCGAGGACATCGTCAAGGGCATGAAAAATGCGCATCTCGAAAAAGTGTTTGAGTCGTCGCTCGACAAATTTAGAAAAATGAAAGATAAAGGCAACTTGGATCTCTGGCTTCTTCAAGGCAATGACGCCGCGTCTGTTTTTGCGCGCGCCATTCAACAGGCAAAATTTGCGGAAGAGCACGAAGAAAATATGGCCATTGTTAAAGGAGAAACGCAGTCCGAAGTGGAAGGCACCTTTATTGAAGCGCCTGCGCAAGGGAAAGCCACCTACGCGCAGTCGTTTGTGGCGTCTGCAAAGCGTATTGCCGAATCATTAAACCGCGTTGACGAAGCCGGACGCGCCGAGTTTGGCGGCGCGGCATTGATGCGGCTTGCGTTTCATAGAGAGCAGGCGCGTATGCAGGGGAAAGAAGGAGTTTCCATGGATGTGCAAAAACACATGTATGGCATGTTGAGTAATCTCGCGGAAAATGCAAATCTTGATGATGCCATTAACTCCATGGGACAGGCTATTGAACGATACGAAACCGATGAAGAATACAGAAATGGTCTTTCCCCGGCAGAACGGGATGAATTTGAAGCCACAAAAAGAGCCTTTGGACCGGAAGGAGAATTTAAGATGCTCGAGCGTGTTCTCAATTCAGAACAGCGATTTGTTGGTGAGGATGGCAAAGTGCTTATGGTTCCCGATGGAAAGGGAGGCGAAAGGGAGGCCGCAAGTGTCGACGAGCTATTGGAGAACAATGTTCATGGTATTGAACATAAAGAGCACCTCATTGAAAATGCAGATGGATCCGTGGTAACACAAGAGGAATTTTTGAACAATAAATACGGGGCGATGACTGCGGTAAAAAAGGGTTCGTACTATGATGAACAGGGCATTATTTTGCGTGATGCGGAAGGGAACGCGATTACTCAGTTGTCCGCTGGCCAGCAAGTCCTTGAGGGGCAAGGAAAAATTAAAAAAATAAAAAAAGACGGATTTGCCGATAAGGATGGCAAGATTATTCGAATTGAAGATCCAAACAAAGGAAAAAAAGATTGGCAAACCGCTTCATCGGTTCAAGAACTTTTTGCCGGGCAGGTTGTTTTGAAAGGCGCTTTTTTGAAGGGTGGAAAAGTGTTGAAAGATGACAGAGGTGAGAATATCACCAGTCCTGAGCAAGTATTTGACGCCGCAATGAAGGGCATAGAAAGAAAATATCTTGGATTTATAGGAAGAGACGGAAAGCCTATTAAAGACGCGAGTGGAAAAAATATTACAAAAAAAGAAGATCTTACCCGAGAACAGGTTGAGGCCGTGACAAAAAGAATCAAAAAATTATCCGGAACCGGAACGACAAATATTTTTGAAAATTATATGGGAACCGGCGGCGATGATCGGCTGCTCCGAACGCACCGCGCTGTTGAGGAATATATGCATGAAGAAAATAGACAGAGAGCGGGTAGAAACGAGGCGCCGTTGAGTTATGCGAAAGCGTCGAAGCAATTGTTTGCGCAAGAAAAAGGGAAGCACTATGCTGATTTAGGGAATAACGGTCTCAAGGGACGGATTAGAGATTTTGCCGATTCTCTTGGGATTAAGGAGGGGGATACCGCAAAAATGGAAGAGGCTACGCAAAAATTTTGGGATAGAATTGAAGATAATTATCAAGGGCTTGTTGATAAATATACCCAATATGGCTCTCGCTTGAACGATATGGGGTATTCGTTCAAACGCCACGGTCTTCAGCTGGGGCACACCCAGCTTGGCGGCCACCAGGTGGAAGACGGCGAAATGGGAACCGTGCGCATGAATACTACGATTGGCGCCCGCAATTTGATGAATAGCTCCATTCGAAAACGTTCCGGCGGCCACAAATTTAATCCGCACTCATTTTCCGACACGGACGCGGATGGATACCGTTCTCAGCGGCTGTATTTGAGTGTGCTGAAAGAAGCATTCGCGAACCTGACTCGTTTTCAAGATTTGTCCGGGACCCTCAAACGAACAGAAGAAGCATTGACCGGACAAAAGCCAAGTGAAGAAGTAATGCGCGGGTCAAAGGATTTGGGCTTGAACCAGTATGGTGTTTTGGGCGGGTCAGCGGAAAAAATTCTTGAGGAACATGGCGGGGACATGTCGAATTTTATGAATCGATTCGCGTTCAAGTGGTTTTTGGCCGCGCCGGATCAGTTTGCCATGATTTTGCAAAAGGTCTTTAAAAATGTTGATTCTTCTCTGGATTCTGAATCCGGAATTGTGAAGGTGTTATTTCATAACCAAGACGGTACTGGACAACTCAAAGCCGATTCCATGAGTGAATTTATTGAAAAAGCGAAGAAAGAATTTTTATCAACAGATGAAGGATTTAAAAAACTTCAAGATGAATTGTGGGAAAACGACAAGGTGCGTATGAGCAGAAAAGAGATAGAAGACAGTCTTGACGCCGCAGTGCAACGTTTGAGGATAAAAGAATCCGAAGCCAAAAGAGGGGACAAAAAGAAAAGAGATCAAATTGCTCAATCCGAAGTAGACGAAGAACCGCCCAAATGACGGGGGAGCATATTAAGAGTATTTTACGGCTATGCCAAACCAAACGCCAAAAAATATCTATGAATTTGTAGTGCATCCATGGCGTACTGTGGAAAAGCAGATTTTGGCGTTGCGTGATTTTGATTGGAACAAACTTCCCCAAACCGCTCAATACGAAACCCTGCACACGTACGCTGAGCTTCTTGCCGGCTATGTGGAGCATCCGCCGCTTGCCGATCCGTCATGGAAATTGGATAAGGCGGTGATTGGCCTTATTGATCCTGCGCGTATCGAACAATTTTTTCATACCCCCGAAGATGCCGCTATTGTCAACGATGTTTTGTTTCAGCTCAAACACACTATTGCGGTAACGGTGACGGATGGCACAGAGGAGCTCTACAGGGTTTCGCGCATGGAGAAAATTTTTCTTGGCCAAGTCGCGGAATACGACACCGCGTCGTTTGTCTATAGTCTGCGCCAAGGATTGAATGCGGACGACCTTCCGGCGTATCGCGCCATGATTATTCCGTATTTGCAAATTGAAGATATTCAGCGGCGGAAACAATTCACATGGCTTGAGGCGCTGATATTTATACTGCTCCTCCAAATGGTGTGGCATAGGTTCCGCACGCTTATTGATGCGGAACAAGAGTTTTTGCTCCAGCGCTATGTGTATCGTTCCATAGTCCTTGGCATTCCGGTTCGTGACGCGATCACAGACGCGCTCTACGAATCGCCGAGCTGGTTTGATTATGTTTCTCTCGATGATTTTTATCACCGGGTTATCGAAAATAATCAGGAGCGAATTCCTCTCTCGCTGACCGAAGAAAAAGAAGTACTGCTTCCGGCGGTCATGAAAATGTATTACGCAAAGGCAGGAGACAAAGATGCCGATCCACTCATGCAAAATACCTTTGCAAAGGAAATATATCAGGACATGCCCGGTCACGGCGCATTTGAGGTGTGGCTTGTGGAAGTGTTATATATCGTCACGCATCTTCGCCATGGTAGTCTTATTGATCAAATTGCGGCCGCGGAACCAACCGAGCTCGACCTCATTGATCAGGATTTGGTCAACCTCTTTCAGTGGTTTTTTGACAAAAAAAATTGGCCAAAAATCGCCACCTATTTTCAAACAGGAAAGGCGAGATTCCCCGTAACCGTGTTTTTGGAAAAATGCATGGATATTTATGAACTCAAAACCGATGGAGCCGTGCAAAAGTTTTTGGATTTTACGGAGTTTCTTCATCGCGAGGGCGTACTTGAATCCGGGGAAGACATTATTGAGTTTCATGAAAAAGATGCGGCCTTTCATTGGAGTCCGCTTGTAACCGGATAATATTATTTGTATGGGAGATCAGTCATCGGCATCACAGCCACAGACGGGCAATGGCGAACCAACGGTCTTGGTGCGCCGTTCGGACGGTTCCATGGCGCGCGTGCCGCTGTCGCAGGTTCGGCCGACGGCGATTGCGCGAGAAGACAGCGCCACGGATGATTTTTTTGCGTCCGCGGAAAATACAGCGTCGGATGAAGCGGCTACTCCTGAAGATATGATTAGCCCCGCCAAATTTATCGCCGAACGAAAGACGCCGGCCCCCTCTGCCTATTCCCAAAATAAAGCATCACAAAAAACTACCGAAGCCATGATTCCCGAACCGCCGCATGCGCTTGCGACTTCAGCTCCTGTTTCTAACATTTTTGTCGACGAAGCGGCGTACGCCTTTGGGAACAGCGCACAAAAAAAAGAAAGAATGCCAAAAGATAAAAAGCCGTCTCTCAAAAAATTTTCAGGGATTCCCATCTTTGAAGAAACGAAAGAAAAAAGACCTCCAAACGCGGTTCGTGATATTCCGTTGTCCGAAGAACCTCCCAAAGAAGAGATCAAAGGAGCAAAAACCGCGCTTCCGGATCGCCGCGACGAGCTGGTGTCACGGGTGTTGAACCAATTATCTTTTTCTCTTGCGCAAGAGTTTTATGACCGGCTGGCGTCTCTTATTCGTTCGCGCGTGAAAGATGTCCGCACCAAAGATCAGGTGCTGGTATCGGCGAAGAAATCGCCGGATGCCGGTGGGTTGGGGCTTTCCGAGAAAGACGCGCGAGATTTGGCCGAGAGTATTGAACGTTTTGTGCCGGCAAAAAATAAAAAACCCATGTCGCCGCGAAAAAAAATAGAGTTACAACTGCCCCGTATTCCTGTTTTGCCGGAGAAAGAGTATACTACGCCCGCAAGAAACGCGCCAGCGCCGCAACCGGCGCAATCTGTTTCTTCTTCCCGCCCGCGGCAAACGCCGCCGCATCAAAAACCCATTGTGCACGATGTGACGCGGCCGGCAACCATGGAATCCGATGCCGTGGGCCCGATTGATGAATTTCGTTTATTTGCTCTCAAAGACTTTCGTCGTCTGGCCTCCGACCCGAAGGTCGCGGCAGACATGATGCTCGCGAAATTCGATGTGTTGAAACAGGATTCCTATTTGTTGTTCATGAATGCGGTTGACGCCTGGTATCAAAGTCCGCTCTACCGAGAGTATCAGCAGGCCCTTTTTTCAAGCATCAAAAACGATGAAACGCTTGCGGACAGTCTTGCATTTCAGGGAGGAAAGGCCGGTCTGTCAGAGGCGGAAGTGCTCGCATTGGTCAAGGTAAATAGAGAGATTGGACTCTAAGTTGTCTCAGTTTATGCAACAATTCGTTGTTCCACAATTTATTGACGTGGAAGATAAAATTTTAGGTCCTATTACCATACGGCAGTTTCTTATTTTGCTCACAGCCGGCCTGATTATTTTTCTTTCTTTTAAATTTGCAGATTTTGCGCTGTTTATTACAACGCTTGCGATTATCGGAGGCTTGGCGCTTATTTTTGCCTTTGTCAAAATCAACGGCCAGCAATTTCATTATTTTTTATTAAATGTCATTCAAACTCTGCGGCGGCCGAGTTTGCGCATCTGGGCAAAAACCTATGCCAAAGACGAGCTCGACTATTTGCGAACGCTCGATGCCGAAATTGAGATGGAAGAAAAACAAGAAAAAAAACCGGTAAAAGGCAAACATATTCGGGATTTGTCGCTCGTCGTGAATACAGGGGGGTATTATCGGCCGGAAGATTTTCAGGCCGGAGAGCCTCCCCTTCGGGAATGAGAGACAAAAAAATAATCACATCAGAATGGCAAAAGAAAAACAATTACAAAAAAAGAAGAAAAAACCATCGCGGCCATCCACTCAGCTCCATTTGCCCATGGCCGAAATCAAGGATGGCGTCGTGGTTTTGAAAGACGGAACCCTCCGGAAAATACTCATGACATCGAGTATTAATTTTGCGTTAAAGTCTGAAGATGAACAAAATGCGCTTATTGCCGCATACGTCGGCTTTTTGAATTCGTTGGATTTTTCAATCCAAATTTCGGTGCAGTCGCGCCGTCTCCAGATTGAGCCATATCTTGACACACTGATTCAAAAAGAGTCGGAACAGACAAATGAACTGTTGCGGACCCAAATTGCGGACTATCGAGCCTATGTCCAGGAACTGGTTGAAATCGGGCAAATTATGACCAAGCGATTTTATGTGGTGGTGCCATATGACCCGACCAGCAAAAAAAGAAGTTTTTGGGCGCGGGCCAAAGGCGTTTTGAAGCCGGCCTTGACCGTCCGTCTCAAAGAAAAACGATTTACCGAGCGCAAAGAAGATTTGGATTTGCGCGTGCGGCATGTGGTGAATGGGCTCTCGAGCATGGGGCTCAGCGTTATTGAGCTCGACACCCAGGCCCTGATTGAACTCTTGTATACCACCTACAATCCGGATATTTCATTTCAAGAAGGGTTGCAACCCCTTGAAAAACTGCAAGTGGAACCCATCTAAAATACACGGTATGCCCTTTCGACCCATTACAACCCAAGGCATGGAGATGGAATCCAAAAAGACATCTCGACATCCCAAAAAACAGGAAGTCAAAGAAGAGTTGATTACCCTTGAAGAAGAGCGGATGTATCGCGAAGGAACGGTTGCCATTCGCGACCTTATTGCCCCGTCGGCGTTTCGCGTGGAATCAAGCTTTATTCAGCTTGGCGGCGTGTTTCTCCGAACCATTTTTGTCGTGAGTTATCCGCGATATATTTCCGTTGGCTGGAGCGCTCCGATTTTAGGCATGAACATCGCCATGGACGTGTCCATGTTTTTTTATCCCATCAAATCCGCCATTATTTTGAAACAGCTCAAAAAGAAAGTGGGGGCTCTCGAAGCGCAGATTAGCGCGGACGCGGAAAAAGGTGCCCCGAGGGACCCGATTCGAGAAACCGCCCTCCGAGACATCGAACAGTTGCGCGACGATTTGACGCAAGGCATTGAGCATTTTTTTCAGTTTGCCTTTTATGTCACGATTTACGCGAAAGACAAAGAAGAGCTCGAAAAGGCAACGGAAGACATTGAAAATGTTTTTGGTTCAAAGCTGATTTACAGCAAGCACGTGCTGTATCAGGCGGAACAGGGCTTTACGTCCACTCTCCCGTTGGGCATTGATGATTTGGTCGTGTCGTTCAACATGAATTCGTCTCCGGTCGCAAGTTCTTTCCCGTTTATTTCTTCCGAATTGTCGAGTGATACGGGTATTATGTATGGCATCAATCGGCACAACAACAGCCTGATTATTTTTGATCGGTTTTCCCTCCAAAATGCGAATATGGTGGTGTTTGCCACGTCCGGAGCCGGAAAATCATACGCGGTGAAATTGGAAGTATTGCGGAGCCTCATGTTTGGCATAGATATTATTATTATTGATCCGGAAATGGAATACATGCACCTCAATGAAGCGGTCGGCGGCACATATATCAATATCTCTCTTGCGTCGGAAAGCAAAGTGAATCCGTTTGATCTGCCTCGTCCCGTGGGCCAACAAATTTCCACGGAAGATATTATTCGAAGCGCGGTCATTACCTTGAAAGGGCTGGTGCGCGTTATGATTGGCGTCATGACCGCTCAAGAAGATTCCATTATGGATCGGGCGCTTCTCGAAACATACGCCAAAAAAGATATCACCATTGATTCGGATTTGAGCACGGCCGAGCCGCCTATTATGCAGGATTTGGTTGATGTGCTTGAGGGAATGGATGGCGCGGAAAATTTGGTTTTGAAATTGCGGAAATTCACCGAAGGCACTTTTGCCGGGCTATTTAACGCTCCAACCAATGTGAACACCAATAATCAATTAGTAGTATTTAGCGTGCGTGATTTGGAAGATGAATTGCGTCCAATGGCGATTTATTCGCTCGTCAACTATATCTGGGGCATTGTGCGCAGTGAACGGAAAAAACGCATGTTGGTGATTGACGAAGCGTGGTGGCTCATGCAACATGAAGACAGCGCCAAATTCATGTACGCGCTCGTCAAGCGTTGCCGGAAATATTATCTTGGTGTTACAACCATTACGCAGGATGTAAACGATTTTCTCAATTCGCAATACGGCCAAGCTATTGTGACCAATTCCGCCTTGCAACTTTTGTTGCGGCAATCTCCAGCCTCAATTGATACGATTCAAAAAACATTTATGCTGACAGAAGGAGAAAAGTATCTGTTATTGGAAGGATCGGCCGGGGAAGGGATTTTTTTCGCAGGGTTGAAACACGCGGCGATTAAAGTGGTTGCCTCATATACGGAAGATCAGCTTATTACCTCGGATCCGCGTCAGCTCATGGAAATTGAAAAAGCAAAAAAGGACTATGAAGAACAGATGAAACAATAATGCTTCTTATTTTTTTCTATGCTCGACCTTCGACAACGTATTTTTATCGCTATCGGTCTTACAGCCGGCTTTATCGCCGCTGTTGTTTTGTTGTATATATGGGTATTTCAGTCTCCGGAAAATGAGGGGAATGGCCCGGATTCCGTGTCCAATGCGGGTCCAGCGGCTCCGCTCAGCCAATCTCCGGCGTCCTCAGGTCCTTCGGCTCCTCAAACCGGACCGGTGCCGCAAAATCCCGGACAGCCGGTCGAGGCGGGAAATAAAGATGCATATCTGGTAAAAAATGTCGCTCGTGTGTTTGTTGAACGCTTTGCATCCTATTCCAACCAAAATAACAACAGCCATATTGACGATGTGCTGATTCTTGCGACCCCAAAAATGGGGGAATGGATACAAACACAGGCATTGACGCAGGCGAACGCGTATGAAGGGATGACCACGGTCGTGATTTCTCTTGTTATAGAGACACTGGAAGACGACACCGCAGAAGTTGGGGTCGAAGCGCAACAAATGAAAGAATCATCGGAAAACGAAGAAACCACGTACCGTTCCGGAACGGTGACGCTTGCCAAAGAGGTCGGCCAATGGAAAGTCTCCGGGTTTTTTTGGGATTAATTTTTTTGGAGGAGGATATGGAGGGGCATCAGTCTTTTTTTATACGGGTAAAACACATAGCGAGAGCATTAGGGGCTGTTTTGTTTCCTCTTTTTTGTCTCGGGTGCGGCCAAGAGGGCCGCCTGGTCTGTGAGACATGCCTTTTGACACTGGAATCTCGGCCGGTATTTCTTTGTCCGGTGTGCCACCGTCACGGCGTTCGCGGGCAATGCTGTTCGCTCTGCGCGTCTCAGTCATTTCTTTCTTCGGTTTGCGCTCTTTTTCCATACGACGAAAAAGATCTTGGTTCGGCTATTCTGCGTTTTGCAAAATATCATTCGGCGCAGTCCCTTTTTTCTGTTTTTGAGCCGATGATACATCATTTTTCGGCCCATAATGCCTGGTTTCTCTCTGAAATAGATTGTCTTATGCCGGTCCCACTGCATGCCAAACGATTGCGAGAAAGGGGATTTAACCAATCGGTCTCTCTTGCCACGATACTTTCTTTTTCTACGCGCATTCCGCTTGTTCTTGGTTTAAAACGGACGCGAAACACTCCGCACCAGGCATTGTTGAGCCGAGCGAAGCGAAAAGAAAATATTCGTGAGGCGTTTTGTGTTGTTGAACCGGCATTGGTCTCTGGAAAAAATATTATTGTCATTGATGATATTTATACCACCGGATCCACCATGCAGGAATGCGCGAAAGTGCTCAAAAAAACCGGAGCGCGGGAGGTTCGTGGATTCACGATTGCGCGTGGATAGGCATGTAAGGAACATTGACATGGGCAACCTTTTTTTGTACACTTGGTGACAATTGACATTTTTTCACAGTGCGTACCAATAAGTCATATTTGTCAACTGTCAATTGTTATCACGGAGAGGTGTCAGAGTGGTCTATCGTGCAGCTTTGCTAAAGCTGTGTACCGCAAGGTACCGGGAGTTCGAATCTCCCCCTCTCCGCCAAAATTCGGAATCAGAAGAAACGGACAAAGCGGGGTCGCGCCGAAGGCGCGACACTAATGCATTCCCCCCGCCGAATTCTGAATCTGAAAGGATTTTCCACGCTCCGCGTGGCTCAAAAAGTACGGTTCGATCCAAAATTTTAAAGTTCGAACCGACTTTTTTGAACAAATGAGTATTTTCCTCATTTGTTCGGTCGTTTGCCAATTCCATATTGTATTTCAAAAACTTTTCGGTAAG
>MFQC01000008.1:168895-216747 GCA_001784285.1 Candidatus Magasanikbacteria bacterium RIFCSPHIGHO2_02_FULL_48_18 | reverse complement strand
AGGATGCGATGAGCCGACATCGAGGTGCCAAACCCCACCGTCGCTGTGGACGCTTGGGTGGGATCAGCCTGTTATCCCCGGAGTAACTTTTATCCGTTGAGCTTCCGCCGTCCTATATCGTACGGTCGGATCACTAACTTCCACTTTCGTGACTGCGCGGGTGGTAGCCCTTGCAGTAAAGCTGGCTTCTGCGTTTGCACGTCCACTCCGATTTCCATCCGGAGCAAGCCAACCTTTGTAAACGCCTCCGTTACTGTTTGGGAGGCAACCGCCCCAGTTAAACTACCCATCAGACACTGTCTCCTACACCGGATTCACGGCATTGGATTAGACACATCGCAATACAAGGGTGGTATCTCACTGGCCCCTTGCGGGTCCCACCTATACTGAACATGTAGAACAATGTACCAATGTCAAACTATAGTAAAGCTTCACGGGGTCTTTTCGTCTAGCTGCGGGTATGTCGCATCTTCACGACACTTGCATTTTCGCCGAGTACATGGTTAAGACAGTCTCCACATCATTATGCCATTCGTGCGGGTCGGAACTCCAATTTTTTGTTATCCCGCATTACTGCGGGGATCAGACTATACCTTCATCTTATTCACACTCATTAGGAGATCTTGTTTTACATAACGACGAGCGCCAAAATTATTCATTCTATACGCGCTCCTGATAATTTGTTTTAGCCCCTCTGGTCGAAGATGTTTCTTTTGTTCCATCCAAAGACAGACTTGAGTAAACTGTTCAAAATCACTGCGTTTGGATGTCTGGAGTGGATATGCCGTAAAATGTGGAATAATTCTTTTTATAAGATTATCCAAACTTCTTACTTCATATTTCCAAGTTCTATCTCGTCTATTAAAACGAACAGAACCACACCCAAAAAAATTTTGCAGAATACTCAAAATATCTTTACTGCGTTCATGCTGACTTACGGTAAATGAAGGTCGAACTTCAATACCACATACCATAGCTGAACGTCTTGAAAATGAAACAAGGAAACTTCCTTCTCCATCCACAAATCCTGTTATATAGGATCCTACCTCCATAGAGTGCTCTTGAAAATAAGAGCCGGCGTGTTGACCGATTGACATCGGTCCTCCCCTTTCGGGTCAGTCGTTACGGGGTCTCCAATCCTTATTTTTAAGGAGGGAGACTTCCCACGGTATTACCCGTCCCGATTAAACCGGGAGGAGGGCTTCACCGTTATGAGCCGGTATGCTTATTATCATGTTACCATGATTTCGGGCGAGTTTATAGTTTCCGCACAGAAACGTGTTCACCCGACAAGGAATTTCGCTTTTCGCTTCCTTTTGCGAAGGACCATATCTTCATCCCGATACATCGGGAGCACGGCGTGTGGTCTCTGAGGGATCCGCCAAATGACGGACTTCCCTGCTGATTATTCACTGTCATTGAATTCCCAGCATATAGCCATGATTGGACTTTATTTACATTACTGTAAATTAAGGCAGCTTTTTTTGGAACTCTGCTACTCCATAATCTCTTCAATAACCGTCCCAGTCCATGGATACGCTACCTAATATGTAGGTAGTGCATCCAACCTTAGGACGGTTATAGTTACCGCCGGCGTTCATCAGCGCTTCAGTTCAAAGCTTCCCCTGGCCCTTGCGGGCCGGGTAACCTCTCCCCTTAACGTTCTGACACTGGCCAGGCATCGCCCCCTATACTTCAGCTTACGCTTTCGCAGGGAGCTGTGTTTTTGGTAAACAGTTGCATGGAGTCTTTCGCTGCGCCCCGATGAGTCGTCTTGCGACGACATCGGGGAGGCCTTATCCCGAAGTTACGGCCGCTGTTTTGCCGAGTTCCTTAACCATGTTTCTCTCGTGCGCCTTAGTCTTCTCGACCTACCCACCTGTGTCGGTTTCCGGTACGGTTTGATATCGCCGAACGTTATAAAACTTTTCTTGGTACTTCTCCAACAAAAATTGACATTATCCGAAGACGCAGTCTCTATCTTGCGAAACGTGTAGCCATACAACGCTCTTGCCTTTGAAATACGGATTGTATAACAAACGATACCAAGTGCGGGAATATTAGCCCGCTTTTCCATCGGGTACCCCGCCAGATGACGGACTCCCCTTAGGACCGACTAACCCAGGGACGATTCACGTTGCCCTGGAAACCTTAGGTTTTCGGCGTCCGGAACTTTCATCCGGATTCTTGCTACTTGTGCCTGCATTCTCTCTTCTCATCGCTCCACCGGCTCTCGCGAGTCCGACTTCACTGCGATAAGAATGCTCCTCTACCACCCCGCCATACGGCGGGGTTCGCAACTTCGGTGCATCACTTAGCCCCGGTACATTTTCGGCGCGAAAACTCTTGACCAGTGAGCTATTACGCTATCTTTAAAGGATGGCTGCTTCTAAGCCAACCTCCTGGTTGTATGAGAATTAACACCACCTTTTACACTTAGTGATGACTTTGGGACCTTAGTTTGCGATCTGGGCTGTTTCCCTTTTGACAATGAAGCTTAGCCCCCACTGTCTGACTTGCATATTATTAATCTCTGGTATTCGGAGTTTGATTGAAGTGAGTATCCCGAAGGACCTCGACCTCATCCAGTGCTCTACCCCCAGAGGGAACATATACAGCTAGCCCTAAAGCTATTTCGAGGAGAACCAGCTATTACCGAGTTCGATTAGAATTTCTCCGCTATCCACAACTCATCCCCGCGTGTTGCACAGCGCGTGGGTTCGGTCCTCCCCCCGACTTTCGTCGGGGTTCAACCTGGTCATGGATTGCTCACCCGGTTTCGGGTTATGTGTATGCTACTTAAACGCCCGTTAAGACTCGGTTTCCCTACGCCTACCTCCGAGACGGAGTTAAGCTTGCAACATACAGCATACTCGCAGGCTCATTCTTCAATAGGAACACTGTCACCCTAAACCCCTTGCGGGGCCGGGCTCCAGCTCATTGTAAGCATACGGTTTCAGATACTATTTCATCGCCCTCACCGGGCTGCTTTTCACCTTTCCCTCATGGTACTTGTTCACTATCGATCACGAAATGTATTTAGCCTTACCGCATAGTCGCGGCTGATTCAGACGGAATTTCACGTGTTCCGCCCTACTCAGGGATACAACCTCTTGGTATGAAACGTATTTTGTCTACAGGATTATCACCTTCTATGATGTGCCTTTCCAGGCTTCTTCGACTATACAAGATTCATACAAAGACCGACATAACAGGTAGTCGATGTTGTACCCTACAACACCTATAGTGCAACGGCCTGTCCTTTGAGTAACAGATCTCAATAAGTCGAAACTTATCTGCATCTGCTACAATACACTATAGGTTTAGGCTCTTCCCCGTTCGCTCGCCACTACTAAGGGAATCACAACCACCAATCTTTATCACGAATCAATCCCGATTTACATCGGGAAAAATTCGTGCAAAGAATTTAGTGGTCTTTTGATTGTCTTCTTTTCCTCTGGCTACTGAGATGTTTCACTTCACCAGGTCTTCTTCATGCACCTATGAATTCAGTGCACGATCTCCGATTATTACATCGGAGGGGTTTCCCCATTCGGACATCCCCGGGTCAAAGATTGCTTGGGATCTCACCGAGGCTTTTCGCACCCTGCAACGTCCTTCATCGTCATTTCGTGTCGAGGCATCCACCGTACGCTCTTTTATTGCGCACTACGAAAACACACAATTGTGCTTTCTTGAAACTTACAATTATACTCTGGTTCTGAATTGTAAAGGCCAATACGTTTCTGTCTTGTGTGTCAAATCATCCTCACGAATGGCGAAAATATTTCTGTTCAACCATTCGTGGAGAAAATTTGAGTTTTAAAAAACCGCCTGGAAGCGGTATCAACCACAAAAAAATGTGGGGGCTACCTGCTTTGAAACCTCTGCAATGTGATAGAGAGTAACATGCTTGTATGGCTTAAAGTGTTACAGACAATATCCAGAGGTCCAAGCAGTATCTTGCAAAAAAATATTTTCTTTGGACATGGTCCCCAATAGGGAAATTGATTTTAAACGCTCCATCATAATACCTGAGACTCAAAACCTTGTCAAGAGGAAACCTTGGGGAAAATGTGTGGATAAAAAATCGCTTCATTGCAGTATTTTACTCCCTCCCTTATACTCAACAAAACTATGCGTTTCTATGCTGAACCTCCACATTGCGTGTCTTGGAAAATTGAAGGAGTCCTATTGGAACGGAGCGGAACAGGAATACCTCAAACGGATGAAGCCCTACGCCAAGATAACCATAACTGAACTCTCCGAACAACCATTCCGCGATGTTTCGGAAAAAAAACAGATCCAAAAAAAAGAAGCGGAAACAATAAAAAAATATATCAAAAAAAATGATATTACTGTTGCGCTTGATGAAAAAGGCAAACACTATTCTTCCAAAGAATTCGCCGCATTTGTGGAGTCGCTCTCATCTCGCGGCGAAAGAATAACCTGGATTATTGGCGGACCGCTTGGACTGGATCCCTCGCTTATTGCGAAGGCGCACCATGTCGTCTCTCTTTCTTCGCTGACGTTTCCACACCAAATGACACGAATTATTTTGCTTGAGCAACTTTATCGCGTCGCCACTATAATAAAAAACAAACCATACCACTATTAAAAACCCCGAATCGGATTGTTTTCATCAACAGCATATTTGCTCTATTCGTCATAGAACCCGACCATGGTGCTCCCTCCATCGAAGGAAAGACAAAAGTCCTTTACGAGAGGACTTTCTTTAAGCGCGGTATGAACCGCTTCCTTCAAAATGCCGCCGCCAATTCCATGGACAACGCGACAATATGGTTCTTTCTTTTGAGAAAACAAAAATAATCCGCTCTCCAATTGATCGAGCGCGTCATGAGTTGTTTCTGCGGCATGAAGATCAATGACAGGGATATTTTCATCGTCTGACGCGGCAAGAAGTTCTATCATATGCATGTGCCGAGGGGGAGAATCGAACTCCCAAGGATTGCTCCGCTTGCTCCTAAAGCAAGTGCGTCTACCAATTTCGCCACCTCGGCATTTTTATAATAACCTCCATCTGACTGCCTTGCTATCCTGACAGTGATATAAGGCAGTCAGGGCTGTCGTCTCCTTCGAACGTGGGGGAATACCGCCGGAACGCGCGTCCGATACGCGCGATACTCCGGGAACCGCCGCTCGACTTCGGCCTCTTCCTCTCGAATTCGCCAGAGCGAATTGAGGATATAAAGGCCGGTTGCGACCGCAAGCGCCCACGAACCGACCATAAACGAAACGCCCGAACCGACGAGCAGATAACTGCTGTAAATCGGATGGCGGACGATCGCGTACGGCCCGTGGGTGACGAGTGTCGCCGGCGTCTTCACTGCCGGCGTCCAGTTCGCGCCAAGCGTCACCTGCGCCCATGTACGGAACGCAAAGCCCACGGCGAAGAGGACAAAGCCGACAAGAGCCGACCAAGGACGCGCGCCGTCCGCGAGTCCCCACCCTGCGTAATAGACGCAGAGACCGGCAATGGCAGGCAACGCGAGCGTCCGGAGCGCTCCCCATCGCCGTGCTTCTCTCCATTTCAGGAGAGGAAGCAGGGGAAGGGCGAGAAGAACGCCCACATACATCAATCCCCGAACCAAAGAAAAAACAACGGAGGAATCCGGGAACAAAACAACCAGTTCCCACAAACCTCCAAAAAAATTCGCCACGACCAACACCAGGAGTGCGGCCGTGACACACGCGTCGCGTGTCATGATCCACCTCCTGTTGGTTGGAATCGCGAGTATTACATCATAAAAAAAACAAAAAAACAACCCCGCCATGCGGCGGGATTGTTTGACGTTCACAGAATATGTTTACGGCCGATTGCGCTGAAATCCGCCTCGTCCGCCCGGGCCACCAGGCCTACGAAAACCGCCGCCGCGAGACGGTCCGCCAGGTTGGCGGGGCGGTGGCGGCACATAGCCTTCCGGTTTTGGCTTGAGCTCTTTGATGGTCAAATTCACTCGGCCAAGCTGATCAATTTCTTTTACTTTTACCTGAACGACATCGCCAATATGGAACACATCACTTGGCTTGTTCACTCTCTCCCAAGAAATTTCACTCACATGCACCAAGCCGTCCTTGTTTGGCAATAACTGGACAAATGCCCCAAAATCTTCAAGCCGGATAACCTTTCCCTCATATATTTCGCCGGGCATGATTTCTTTGGTCAGCTCAATAATTATTTGTTTTGCTTTTTCCATGGCCGCGCCGTCAACAGACGTAATCAAAACGCGTCCGTCTTGTTCAATATCAATCTGTACTCCCGTGTCTTCAATAATTTTTTTGATGGTCTTACCGCCAGGACCAATGACATCTCCGATTTTTTCCGGATTGATCTGCACGGTTTCAATGCGCGGCGCATACGGCGAGAGTTCAGAACGCGGCTCCGCAATCGTTTTGGCCATATGGGCCAAAATCGCCAAACGAGCCGCACGCGCCTGCAAAAATGTTTGCTCCACAATATCCCACGACAAGCCCCCTGTTTTTGTATCCATTTGAACCGCGGTAACGCCGTCAGCGGTTCCGGTAATTTTAAAATCCATACCGCCTTTGCCGTCTTCCACGTCCTGAAGATCGGTCAATATCTTCCATCGGCCTTGATCGTCCGATGCAAGTCCCATGGCAATTCCCGCGACCGGTTTTTTGATCGGAACGCCCGCCGCCATAAGAGAAAGGCTTGATCCGCATGTGGATGCCATGGAACTTGAACCGTTTGAACCCATGACTTCGGACACCACGCGGATGGCGTACGGAAATGCTTCTTCGGTGGGCAAAACCGGCTCGAGCGCGCGCTCGGCCAAAGCGCCATGGCCAATGGCCCGCCGGCCCGGACCCCGGAGGGGTTGGGCTTCGCCATACGTAAATGGCGCGTCGTTGTAATGGTGCATGTATCGCTTGGTTCCTTCTTCTTCCATGCCATCGAGTGTTTGAACATCTCCCGGCGCGCCCAGTGTGACAATCGAAAGCACCTGGGTGTCGCCGCGCATAAACATGCCCGACCCGTGCACGCGAGGCAATAAATCAATATTCATTTGCAATTCTCGAATGTCGGTCAACGACCGGCCATCCAACCGCTGTTCTTTGTCCAAAATTCTTTTGCTGATTTCGTCGGATACATATTCTTTTATTTTATTGAGACCAACCGCGAGATCTCCCTCTGCAAAACCTTTTTCGAGAAGGTGCTGTTTCAGCGCTGTTTTGATGGATTCCACCATTGCTTTTCGCTCCGCGCGAGAAACCTTGGGAGAATCAAAAATCATGCGGTCCGCATTGTCTGTAACAAACGCCTTGGCCGCGCGGCGAATGTGCTCTTCCGCCGAATCCTCCACGCCACGCTGGTCGTCGGCAACAGCAGGCGGCATTTCTTTTGCCGAGCCGATTTCTTTTTGAATTGCAAAAATCAAATCCAACACCGGACGCACCTGTTCGGATCCCCAGCGCATGGCCTCAACCATGACCGTATCCGGAACTTCCCGCGCGCCCGCTTCGGTCATAATAAGCTTGTCGGGAGTTCCTGCAACCACGAGATCCAAATCACTCTCTCCCAATTCCATTTGCTGATCGGTGACGTTGAGAACATACGCTCCATCTTTTGCGCGGCCGACACGGGCGGCCGCAATGGGCCCGCTCCATGGAATCGGCGAAATGGACAATGCAACGCTTGCGGCAATAAGTCCAACGAGCGCGGAATCATTCTCGCCGTCAACTGAAAGAGCGGTGACAATCACTTGAATATCATTGCGAACGCGCTCGTCAAACAATGGACGAATCGCGCGATCAATCAGGCGGCCCGAAAGAATCGAATCGTCGCTCGGCCTGCCTTCACGTTTGATAAAGCGCGATCCTTTTATTTTCCCGGCCGCGTATAATTTTTCTTCGAAGTCAACCAGCAAAGGAAAATAATCAATCCCTTCCCGAATGCCGGAACTTTTGACAACGGTCGCCATCATGACCGTATCTCCATACTGCACCGTGCACGAGGCATCGGCCTGAAGCGCAAATTTTCCTACTTCAACGGTAAGCTTCCGTCCGCCCCACTCGAGCGACCACTGTTTTATGTTGAGCATAGATCAACCATCTTGTCGGCTGATCAGAATACGATAGATCCGTACGGACCTAGATGTCTTCCGACCAGCGCGTGAATAAATTACTTCGTCCTCCGATCTTCTTTTTTTTCTCCTATCAAAAACTTTTCTTTCTGTCCGCTCAAATCCAAAAAATCATCCGCCTCTTCCAACAATCTGCTGGACGTCGTTTCGCTAAACGCGACAACTTCCACTTGCTTTCCCGAACTTTTTTGGAGATATTCTACCAGCGGCAAATAATCCCCGTCTCCGGACACAATCACGACCGCATCGAGCGTGGGGGCAAGACGAATGGCGTCAACGGCTAACCCCACGTCCCAATCGGCTTTTTTGGTGCCGGTCGTAAATACCTGCAAATCTTTTTCCCGCGTTTCAATACCCAAGTTGTAGAGCGCTTCAAAAAAGGGCAATTCCTCTTTTGACTCGGTCCGAATGACATACGCAATAGCGCGAATCAGCTTTCGGCCTGCAACCGCCTCTTTGACAATATTGCCAAAATTGACTTTTTTTCCATGGACATTGCGCGCAGAATAATACATATTCTGCACATCAATAAACACCCCCACGCGTTGGTCGGGGTGTTTCAAAGGATTTCGATTATTCGTTTTCTGTATCATTCTCTTCAAGACTTTCGGCGTCAAGACCGTCTTCCGCGACGGAAGGTTGTTGCGCCTTTTGTAATGTTTTTGCCTGTTTCAATTTGAGTTTTTTGACCAATTCTTCGTAGGCTTTCTGATTTTCTTTTTTCAAATATCGAAGCAAACGCCGTCGTTCTCCCACTTTTTTGAGAAGTCCTCTTCGGGAGGAATGATCTTTGTGGTGCGACTTCAAATGAGCTATGAGTTCGTCAATTTCCGCGCTCAAAATCGCAACCTGCACCTCGGACGACCCTGTGTCGCCTTCGTGCGTTTGATATTTTTTGATAATTCCCTGCTTTTTCTTTTTTGAAAGCATACATGCCTGCGATATTATCGGGCCATGGGCGAGCATGATTGTTCTTGAAACCAAGAACTCCCAGGTCCGACCCGGTTAGGGGAATAAAAAGACGAAAGAAGTATAGCAAGCGGGGTTTCGTTTGTCAAGCGTAAAACACACACGCCGCCTCATTTCCGAAGCGGCGTTCCTTTTTCCCCTTTTTATTTCTCATAGCAACACCCAGACCACACTCGCCGAGGCGAGCGGGATCCAGATGTTGTCATAGCGCTTGGCGAACACTTCGACAAGCGCGCCAGCGAGAACGGCCAGAAGCTCGACAGCGACGATCCGCCACCCAAACTGATGGAACAGCGGCCACCAGATGTGGAGGATGTCGATGGCGACGAGCATGGCCATGCTCGCGACGACAAAACCGAGAGCTCCCTCCCATGTTTTGCCGTTGTACAATTTGTGCGCCCGCCCGCGGCGCTTTGCCTCCATCCCGACCTCGCGGGCGAACGGATCGCCCAAGGCCAGGACCTGGAGACCGATCAGCGTCGGAATTCGGCCGAACAGCGCGAACGTAATCGCGATGCCGACCGAATACGTGGTCAGCGCGGTGAGGCTATCCACCTCAACTTCACGCAACCACCCGTGCCGAAGCGCCCACGCCTCGACACGCGTATACCACTCAAAATGTGTCCCCGGGAACCGCCGTTGAAGCCACCGGAAGCCATGCCGGAGAACTTCAAAAACGAAAAAAAGTACTCCAGCAACTGCCCAGAGCGCATACCAGATCGCCTGATCCGAGATCCCTAGGATCTGGACCAGGACCACCCCTGCCGGCCCTGGCGGGATGTGGGTCAGGTGGCGCAGACGCCCGTTCCCTTTTTTTTCGTCGCCCACGACAAACCTCCTCTTACCAAAAAAAGTGAAGAAAACAAAAAGGAGTGGTTTGTTCTTACCACACAAAAAAGAGAAAATCAAGAGGATTTGTTTGTTTTTTCAAAAAACGTGAGACTCACACCACACGTCAGCGCCACCGCGAGCGCATCGGCCGCGTCGTCCTGGAGAGGCATTTTTGGAAGATGAAGCGTGAGCCGAACCATGTCCTGAATTTGTTTTTTATCCGCTTTTCCATAGCCGGTCACCGCCTGTTTCACTTGAAGCGGCGTGTATTCAAAAATAGGAAGACCGGCTTGTTGCAATGTCAGTAAAATAGTTCCGCGGGCTTCGCCAACCTGAATCGCGGTTTTGGCATTTTTGGCAAAAAACAATTGCTCCACCGCGGCGTGCGTTGGATGATGTCGGCCAAGAATTTTTGTTATTTCTTTGTGTATGGTTTCCAGGCGAGATAAAAAATCAGATGACGGCTGTGTTTCGATACATCCATAGTCAATACTTTTCCATGCATGTCCCGATCCCTCAATGACGCCAAACCCAACCCTGCCAAAGCCGGGATCAATACCGAGAATGCGTTGCGACGGTTTGACGGAGGACATGAATACACAATTATTGTTATGCGAGATTGGTGAAAACGCCACGGACATCATCCAATGCTTCAAGCGCACTGTAGAGCGCATCAAGCTGTTCTTCTGCCTCTCTATCCACGGTGATGATTTCTTTTGCGTGCCACTCCAAACCCGAATCATCCGCCACAATGCCAAACGGGGCAAGTGCGCGCAACACCGATTGGAGTTTGGTGTAGGGCGTCATAATTTCCGCGCCCTCCGGAGAGTCCAAAATATCCTCGGCGCCCGCGTCCATGCACGCGAGTTGCGCCGCGTCCCAATCGGAAAACTGCTGTTTTGTTTTTGAAGAAAACCGGATCACGCCAGAACGGGTAAATTGCCACAAAACACTTCCCGGACCGCCCAAGGACCCGCCATGCTTTGACAAGAGATGCTTCACGTCAGAAACGGTTCGATTGGTGTTGTCGGTGACGGTGTCAATAAGAACCGCCACACCGCCCGGACCAAATCCTTCATACAAAACCTCATGTAATTCCGCCGTATCTGTCAATTCGCCGGTACCGCGTTTGATCGCGCGTTCGATATTTTCTCTCGGAACATTTGTCTCTTTTGCTTTGTCTACAGCAAGACGCAACGAAAAATTCATCTCCGGATCGCCACCGCCTTGCCGCGCGGCCATGGTAATTGCGCGGGAGAGCTTGGTAAACATACTGCTCCTCGTAGCGTCGGCTTTGCCTTTTTTTGCCTGGATATTATGCCATTTAGAATGTCCGCTCATATACTATTACTATAATGAAGCGCCAAAGAACAAGGAGTAGTATACCCCAACCAGTGGACAAAAAAAGTCCCGGGCCGGGGACTTTTCGATGACGTGTGCCCTTGGCGGGCTATTCGCCTTTTTCCTTAAACCCGGTCCCCGCCGGAATCAGCCGACCGATAATCACATTTTCTTTCAGCCCGTCAAGTGGATCAATCTTGCCGGTAATGGCCGCGTTGATAAGTACCTTGGATGTCTCCTGAAACGAAGCGGCGGAAAGGAAACTCTGCGTTGAAAGAGAAACCTTGCTGATTCCAAGAAACAACACCCGTCCCTTTGCCGATGCGGCATTTATTTTTTTTGTGTCCTCATTGGCCAAAAGCAATTGCGCGCGCTCCACGGTTTCACCCGGCAACAAATCGGTATCGCCCGGATCTTCAATATACATGCGGCTAAACATTTGGCGGATGATAATTTCAATATGCTTATCGTTCAATCGCTGTCCTTGGGACGCATAAATTTCCTGGATTTCCGAAAGAATATACCGCTGGACCGCGTCGCGTCCTTTGAGATCAAACAATTCATGAAGATCGACGCTTCCTTCGGTCAGCTGATCTCCCTTTTCAACGGCGTCCCCGTCTTTGACCCATAATTTGTATCCGAGCGGAATAATATATTCTTTCGAATGTTTTCCTTCATAGGACAGTATAATTTTCCCTTCATCAAGACGAACCTTCCCGGGGTACGCGGCCAGCACTTCTTCACCAGAACTTCCGCGAACCAATAACACGTCGCCTTTCTTTACTTTCTGCCCTTCTTCTGCCTTGACTTCATCTTCCTTTTTTACTTTTATCGCTACTTCGTCAAGACCTTCAAAATGGACCTTAATGATTTTCTGTCCTCGTCTGCCTTCAAAAATTTTCCTGCCGGTTGGGCCTGTAATGATCTTTCCATCCGCATCTTCAATTTCAATAACGCCAGAGACTTCCGACAAAACGGCTTTCCGTTTTGGCCGTCTCGCTTCAAACAACTCTTCCACGCGAGGCAAGCCTTGTGTGATATCGCCACCAGCAATACCTCCAAGGTGAAACGTTCGCATGGTGAGCTGTGTCCCAGGCTCTCCAATGGATTGCGCGGCGACAATGCCGACCGCGGTTCCCATCTTCACCACTTTGTTGAGCGCCAAATCAAATCCGTAACATTTTATGCAAATTCCTTTGGGAATCAAACATTGCAGAACGCTTCGCACGCGAATCGATTCAATTCCCTTTTGCTGAATTTGCCGCCCCATTTCTTCCGTGACGACATCCCCCGCTTTGATCAGTGTCTTGCGGCCGTCTTTCACATCTTCAAGCACAAACCGCCCGAGAACGCGATCCGCAAGCGTTTGCCCCATCTGTTCCGACTGCTCTTTCGTAAATACTTCCCCGACCGTGTCTCCGCAGTCGTCTTTCATAATCACGACATCCTGTGCCACGTCAACCAATCGTCTTGTTAAATATCCGGCATTGGCGGTTCGAAGCGCGGTGTCCGAAAGCCCTTTTCTCGTGCCATGGCTTGAAATGAAAAACTCGAGGACATCAAACCCTTCTTTAAAATTTCCTTTCACCGGCAACTCAATAATTTCTCCGCTCGGAGACGCCACGAGACCTTTCATGCCAATAACTTGGCCAAGCTGTCCCCAGCTTCCGCGAGCGCCCGAATCAATCATGGCAAAAACCGATCCATCTTTATCGAGTCCTTCTTTATTGTGAGAGACCACGCGATCTTTTATTTCCGTCCAGATTTCCAAAACTTTGCTGTGCCGTTCCGAGTCCGTCAGCAACCCTTCTTGGTATTGCTCTTGAACCATTTCAATTTGCTTGTCTCCTTCTTCAAGAAGCGCGGATTTTTCTTTAATATGCGCGAAGTCATCCATCCCCAATGAATATCCCGATTTGGTCACATATTTAAACCCAAGATCTTTCATGTTATCCAATACGTTCGCGGTTTCTTCTTGCCCGTAGAGTTCCAAAAGAAGCTGAATAATCGCGCTCAAGTGTTTTTTGGTGATGGTTTCATTGTAGTACGGCAATTTATCCGGCAAAATGGCATTGAAAAAAACACGTCCAATTGATGTCTCGACGAGGGACCCCTGCTCCACAGAAAATTTGGACATGTCAGAAAAACGAACCACAATGCGTTCTTTGAGCGAAATCATCCGATTTTTGTACGCAAACTTCGCCTGCGTCACGGATGAAAAATATTTTTTCTGCTCTGCCGCGTCATCTTCTCTATATTTGGTGAGATAATATGATCCTAACGCAATATCTTGCTGAGGCGTCGTCACCGGAGAGCCGGTGGACGGCTTCAAAATATTTTTTTCGGCGCTCATAAGCATTTCCGCCTCTTGTTTTGCTTCATCCGTCAGCGGCAAGTGAACCGCCATTTGATCTCCATCAAAGTCCGCGTTAAAGGCAGGACAAACCAATGGATGCAATTGGATCGCTTTTCCTTCAACCAACCGCGGACGAAATGCCTGAATACCCAGGCGGTGCAGGGTTGGCGCGCGGTTGAGAAGCACGCGTGTTTGCTTGGTGAGCAATTCCAAAATGTCCCAAATTTCGGGCGCGTTTGATTCAATAAAACGGGAAGCGCTCCGCACATTGTGGGCCAGCTCTTTTTTAATAACCTCGGACATGACAAATGGTTTGAAAAGCTCAAGCGCCATGCGTTTTGGCAATCCGCATTCATTCATTCTCAATTTTGGTCCGACCACAATAACCGAACGGCCGGAATAATCCACGCGTTTCCCAAGCAAATTTTGCCGAAACCGTCCTTGTTTTCCTTTCAAGACGTCGGCAAGGGAACGCAACTGTCTTTTTTGTCCGGTTGACGCTGTCACGGTTTTACTGGCTCGGGCATTGTTATCAATAAGCGCATCCACCGCTTCCTGGAGCATCCGCCGTTCGTTGCGGCAAATCACTTCGGGCGCATTCAATTCCAGCAATCGTTTCAACCGGTTGTTTCGGTTGATCACGCGGCGATACAAATCGTTGAGGTCGCTTGTCGCAAATCGTCCCCCGTCAAGAGCAACCATGGGCCGCAAATCCGGCGGGATCACGGGAATAACCGTCAAGGTCATCCATTCCGGACGAATTTGATTTTTTAAGAGACTTTTAACCAATTTGGTTCGCCGTACCAATCGATCCCGCTTGGCGCCTTTGCTTTTTTCAATTTCGTGTTCAAGGCGCTTGGCGGTTTCGGACAAATCCAATTTTTCAAGCAGGGCGCAGATGGCACCCGCGCCGATTCCCGCGTCAAACAAATGCCCATAGCGGAGCGACAGTTCCTGATAGCGATTTTCTGAAATGATATTTAAGATGCGGATTTCCTTGAGTTCTTGTTCCGCGGCCTTCAGATCTTCTTCCAGGGCTTTCATCTTTTTCTCCTTTTCTTTTTCAATGGCTTTGAACTCCGCGGCCTTCTTTTTTTCTGTTTCAGCGGCACTGCGTTTTTGCTCGTATTCATGTTCAATTTGTTTTACTTTTGTTTTGTATTCTTTTTTCAATTCGGCGTGCACGTCGGCAACACCGGCTTCGTCCACGCGGGAAATGATAAAGGATGCAAAATAAATCACCCGCTCGAGCGCCTGAATGGACAAATCCAAAATAAGGCCGATTTTGGAAGGAATGGATCGCAAAAACCAAATATGAGAAACCGGCGTTGCCAGTTCAATATGCCCCATGCGATCGCGCCGAACAATGGAATGCGTCACCTCAACGCCGCACTTGTCGCACACAATGCCTTTATACCGGATCTTTTTATACTTTCCGCAATAACATTCCCAATCTTTGGTCGGTCCAAAAATTTCTTCGGCAAACAGCCCGCCCTTTTCCGGCTTTTGGGTTCGATAATTAATGGTTTCGGGCTTGCTGACTTCGCCGAAAGACCATTTGCGAATGGTGTCGGGCGAAGCGACTTTGAGCGCCAAAACGTCAAATTCCATAGAATGAATAGCGTCGCGTGTCATAGAAGAAGGAGTTATACGGTAAGAAAAAGTAATTAGGCGTTTGTCCCGTCGCGCGTTGTATTCTCTTCGTACGTATCGCGAGCATATAACCCTGCGGACGCGCGTGTCCGTGCGTCTTCGACCGGCACATACCCATCACCGTCCTTGGCAAGAAGCTGGACGTCAAGACACAATCCTTTTAATTCTTTTAATAACACATTGAACGATTCGGGAAGATTGACGCGGCTAATAGCTTGGCCCTTGATAATCGCTTCGTATGCCTTGGATCGTCCCGGCACATCGTCGGATTTGATGGTCAGCATTTCTTGCAGGGTATGCGCCGCGCCATAGGCTTCAAGCGCCCATACTTCCATTTCTCCAAAACGCTGTCCGCCAAACTGCGCTTTTCCGCCCAATGGTTGCTGAGTAATCAAACTATACGGTCCAATCGAGCGCTGGTGAATTTTATCTTCCACCATATGGTTCAGCTTTAGCATATAGTTGTATCCGACGGTTGTTTTGTGGTCAAACGGTTCGCCGGTTCGTCCATCGTAGAGCTGTAATTTTCCATCCGTCGGGAAGCCGGCGCTTGCCAACTCCTGTTTGATTTGTTCTTCGTGGATGCCATTCAACGTTGGCGTTGCGGCCGTATACCCTTTGGCATTTGCGGCAAGCCCCAGGTGGGTTTCGAGCAATTGCCCCAAGTTCATACGAGAAATGACCCCGAGAGGGGACAAAATAATGTCGGCCGGCGTGCCATCGTCCAAAAACGGCATATCCTCAACCGGAACCACGCGGGAAATAACGCCCTTATTTCCATGGCGTCCGGCCATCTTGTCTCCCACTTGAATTTTGCGGAGGTCGCCAATCGTGGTTTGCACTTGTTTGATAACGCCGGGCTGAAGACGGTCACCTTCTTCTGCGGAAAATACTTTGACGTCAACCACTTTTCCATGTTCTCCATGTTCAAGATAGAGAGAAGAATCCCGCACATCGCGCGCTTTTTCTCCAAAAATGGCGCGAAGCAGTCGCTCTTCCGGCGTTAATTCCGTTTCGCCTTTCGGCGTAATTTTTCCAACCAAAATGTCGCCGGAATGCACTTCAGCGCCGATACGAACGATGCCTTCCGAGTCCAAATTTTTTAATTTTTCTTCACTGACGTTTGGAATATCGCTGGTCACCACTTCCGGACCCAATTTTGTTTCACGGACATCGGTCGTGTAGTCTTCAATATGAATGGACGTGTATCGATCCTGCTGGACTAACCGCTCGGAAATAATAATCGCGTCTTCATAATTATATCCATCCCATACCATGTACGCGACAAGAACATTTTGCCCCAAGGCAAGTTCGCCGTTATCAATGGCCGGGCCATCGCACAAGGCCTGCCCTTTCTTTACTTTTTGTCCCAAGACAACGGTGGGGCGCTGGTTGATACAACTTGATGCGTTTGAACGGACAAATTTATTCAATCGATACGTGAACGATTCGCCTTTTTTCGTGGTGAGAACAATATGCGCGCTATCCACTTCTGTGATTTCTCCGTCCTGATCGGCAAACAGCACATATCCGCTGTTTGCCGCCGCTTGACGCTCCACGCCCGTTCCAACCAAGGGCGCATCGGCGGAGATGCACGGCACCGCTTGCCTCTGCATATTTGTTCCCATAAGGGCGCGTGTGGCGTCATCGTGTTCCAAAAACGGAATAAGGCTGGTCGCAATACTCAAAATTTGATTTGACGCCACGTCGAGATAATCAATGCGATCAATCGACACAACAGAAGGGGCGCCGTAGACGCGGGCCGGGACGCGTTCAACCAAAAAGAACCCATCCGCATCAAGGGGCATGGTCGCGCTCGCGGTTATGACACGCTCTTCCTGAAAGGAATTTAAAAATACAATCTCATTTGTGACGCGCGGTTTGACCGCAACCGTTGCATGGTTTTTTTGCGCTTCCAATTTTTTTGCAATTTCCTTGGTGATGCGCTGTCCTGCGTCAACGATTCCTTTTACGGCATCCCGAGCAGTTTCTCCTTCGGTGAACCGCGCTTCGTTTGGAACGTCGCGCACCACTTTTCGATAGGGTGTTTCCAAAAACCCAAAATTATTCATTTTTGCAAAACTGGCCAAATGGCCCACCAATCCGATATTCGGTCCTTCCGGTGTTGCAATCGGACAAATGCGGCCATAGTGGGTGGTATGCACGTCACGCACTTCAAATCCGGCTCGATCGCGCGATAACCCGCCGGGGCCAAGCGCGCTCACGCGGCGTTTGTGTTCGAGCTCTGCCAACGGATTGATCTGATCCATAAACTGCGACAACTGCGAACTCATAAAAAATTCGCGAACGGCCCCGATAACCGGACGCGCGTTGATCAATTTGTTTGCCGTCAATGATTCCAATTCATAGGTGCTCATGCGATCTTTGATGATGCGCTCCATGCGCGCAAGGCCCACGCGAAAACGATTCTGAACCAATTCACCCACCGCTCGGATGCGGCGGTTGCCGAGGTGATCGATATCGTCGGGCTCTTCCTGCGTGACATTCAAGCGAACCACTTCTTGAAGGACGAGCAATAATTTGTTGAGCGATAAAACGCGCTGTTCTTTGTGATCAAACGCGTCATCCGTTAATTTGAGATCAAACTTGGTGTGAAACTTATACACGCCGACTCGCCCAAGATCATACCGATCAAAATTGAAAAACATGGAATGAATCAGACTGCGCGCATTATCGGCGGTGGCCAAATCGCCGGGACGAATACGGCGATAGACTTCAATCAACCCTTCATCTTCATTGGTCGCCGCGTCTTTCTTGAGCGTCGCTTCAACAAAATCGATATTCGGGTGCGTGTTGACCGTCTCAAAAGCGCGCGCAATGTCGTCACCGCCTCCCATGCCAAATGCGCGCAACACAGACGTTGCCGCGACTTTTCTTTTGCGATCCACTTTGACCCAGATGACATTATTCTGGTCGGTTTCTATTTCAATCCATGCTCCGCGATTGGGAATAATTTTTGCGCCATAATATCGTCTGCCGCGAACCGTGCTCGCGGTAAAAAATGCCCCTGCGCTCCGAATGAGCTGGGACACGACCACGCGCTCAATGCCGTTGATAATAAACGTCCCGCGATTGGTCATAATTGGGATGTCTCCCAAATAAATTTCTTGCGTGGAGGCTTCTCCCGTGCGTTTGTTGGAAAGACGGACATTGACTCGAAGAGGCGCCTCAAAGCTGATATTTTTTTCCCGGCACGTCACTTCGTCAAATTTCGGCTCGTCAATATAATAGGTTTCAAAAAAGAGTTCCAAGTCTCTTCCGGTAAAATCGGTCAAGGGAGAAATTTCTTCAAATAATTCCGCAACTCCTTTTTTTAAAAACCAATCGTACGATTTTTTTTGAATTTCCGTAAGATCGGGAAGAGGCAGGGAGTCTCTGGTTTCTGTAAAAAATTTTCGTTCTGTGGCCTTTTTGGGTTGACGTCGAAAAATGGGCATACAAGAAAATATTATTTTGTATTGCTGGATAACAAAAAAATCCCTTTTTGTTTGGGAGTTGCGGTGTGTTATTGTGCTAAAGAATAAACGATCTGCATGTGCATGGGAACTGCCTTGCACACGAACGCTTCATTCTCTTCTTGAAGAGATCTGTTTCAGACAAAAAGCCAAGCGGCGGGCGGCGTGTACGTGTTGAGAATGTCTCATGAAAACTCGCAACATTTCATGACGGGCGTATCATACTATGGTCTCTCCATTCTGTCAAACAGAAACATGTGGACACGTTCTTGTCAAGAAAAGATATTTTTTTCCTCTACAAAGCTAAAAAAGGAACTTTTCGCGCCGACGCACAAAAAAAATGCCCAATCTGTCCACAGCATGCTCACCATCATAAAATATGATACAATGACGCTATTCTTTCGTCCCCTTATAAGAAACTATGGCCCGACAAAAAAAATACACGCAGACACGCCACGATCCGGACATTTCTCGCGGTATTATTGCCGTCCTTCTCGGTATTGCCGCAGTGATCATGATACTCAGCTTTTTTGACAAAGCAGGAACCATCGGCATTGTGCTCGATGAATGGGTGTTGAGCTTTTTGTTTGGATCGATACGATTTGCGGCGCCTGCCGTCATCCTCGTCATGGTGTGGTTTATTGTGCAAGAAAAAACATACGAATACCACAAAACCCATGCAGTCGGGGCGGGTATTTTTTTTCTGGCCCTCGCAAGCCTGTTTCATTTGGGATTTGACCCGCAAACCATGTGGCGTGAAGCGCTGGAAGGCCATGGCGGAGGCATCTTTGGCATGGGGGCGTGGCCGCTCAAGAGCTATCTTGGCGCTATTGCGAGTATCGTCATTCTTATCGGATTGACACTGGTTTCTGTTCTTTTAATGTTCAATATTTCTTTTCCACAACTTGCCGCATTTTTCAAAAATCTCTTTCCCCATATCCATCGCGCCGGAACAACCATGGCACACGCTGGAAAAAAACTCTTTGCTCCGTCTCAATCATCCAATGTGACGGTTGGGGGAGACTACGAAGAAGATTCCGAATTAGAAACTGATGACGCATATGAAGAAGACACGGAAGACATCCGGGAACCCAAAAGACAATTTTTTACCAAACACATTGAACCGGATGAAGAAGAAATCGAAGCTGACGAAACAGAAACGCCGGGCGCAGAAGAAGGCGCCGTATACCGAGACAGACAACATCCTCCGGCACCCCCCCAAGAAACAGATTGGACACAGCATGTGATTGTCAAAAGTCCGCCTTCTCTTTCTCTGTTGTCAAGCAAACGCGGCAAGCCAACGAGCGGAGATATTCAGGCAAACGCGGAAATTATCAAGGATACGCTGGCCCAATTTCATATTGATGTGGACATGGGAGAAGTACGGGTAGGCCCCACCGTGACGCAATATTCGCTCAAGCCGGCAAAAGGAGTAAAGTTGTCCCGAATTACCACCCTTTCAAACGACCTCGCTTTGGCGCTTGCGGCGCACCCCATCCGTATTGAGGCCCCTATCCCGGGAAAATCTCTCGTCGGCATTGAAGTGCCAAATCAAAAGGCGGCCATGGTCTCTTTGAAAGAGCTGTTGGAAGCAAAAGAATTTCAAAATCGGCCGCACAACCTTATGATTGCGCTTGGAAAAGATGTCGCCGGCAAAGTATGGTTTGCGGACCTGCCCAAAATGCCCCACCTCCTTATTGCCGGCGCAACCGGATCCGGAAAAACGGTGTGCGTGAACACGATTATCATGAGTCTCCTCTACCAAAATACGGCGGAGACGCTTCGCATGATTATGGTTGACCCAAAACGCGTCGAACTGACACTCTATAATGGCATTCCGCACCTTCTGACTCCTGTTATCACAAACACGCAAAAAACCATTAATGCATTAAAGTGGACGATTGGCGAAATGGATCGCCGGTTTGAAGTGCTTTCTCAAAACGGAAGCCGCGACATTCATTCCTATAATCGAAAATTCCCAAAGCAAAAACTGCCGCATATCATCTTTATTATTGATGAACTTGCGGATCTCATGGCGACCGCGGCGAACGAAGTCGAGGCTGGTATTATTCGTCTGGCGCAAATGGCGCGAGCAGTGGGCATTTATCTCATTCTTGCCACCCAGCGTCCGAGCGTTGACGTCATTACCGGACTCATGAAGGCAAACATCCCCACCCGTATTGCGTTTTCGGTGGCATCTCTTATCGATTCCCGCACCATTCTCGATACTCCCGGGGCGGAAAAACTCATTGGCCGCGGCGACATGCTCTTTGCGACGGCGGAATTAAGCAAACCGGTCCGTATCCAAGGCGCCTTTATTTCCGAAGAAGAGGTCGGGAGAATCGTCGAATATCTGCGCGGCGATGAGGAACCCATCTATATTGATTCGATTGTCGGCAAACAAGGAGGAACGGTCAATATGTTTGGCGGCCCGACCGACGATCAGGATCCGCTCTTTGAAGAGGCCAAAAAAGCCATTCTTCAGGCCGGAAAAGCCAGCGCATCATTTCTTCAGCGCCGACTGAAAATCGGATACGCGCGGGCGGCAAGAATTTTGGATGAGTTGGAAGACGCGGGGATCATTGGCCCTGGAGAAGGGGCAAAACCAAGAGAAATTTTAGTGACCGAAACTGACATTGATGATGGCATGATGGAAGAAGCTGGCCAATATAATGTATACACGCGTCCTTCTCTTCATCCTCGCACACAAAAAGAAAATACCACCCCGCCTTTGGGGGAGGCCGACGAGGAAAGCGTGTACGCGGAAGAAGATGGCGCGGATGAAGAAGGCATGCAAGACGAAGAAGAGAGCCAAGAAGAGAAAGACGATGACACAGAGCCGGAAGATGGGAGAGGAGACACGCGATCGTTTACTTGAAGCATGCCTCCATTCTCTGATATACTCATAGCCAAATGAACGCCCCCTATGTCCATGTTTGTCAAAAAAGAAATTGAAGAGAGCAAACGCATCTGTATTCGGCTCAAGGAAGCGCGCGAAGCGGCGGGAATATCGCTCGATTCGCTCTCAAAAAAAACGAGAATCAACACACAGTATCTGCGCGCATTGGAAGAATGCCGATTTGATGATTTGCCGGTATCTCCGCTGTATCAAAAAAATTTTATCAAAACATATCTGACGGCGCTCGGCATTCACCCCGACCCGTTTATTCATCAATATCTCCGCGAAGAAATACCATCCGCGGACCAAACACGCCATACGCATCCTGCGCCGCCGGTTCGATCAATGTATTTTCATAACTTGCCACAGCTTATCCGATCCACAGTCACGGCAATGATTGTGCTTTCGCTGATTGGATATCTCGGACTCCAGGTGAAACATATTGTGGAGCCGCCCACGCTGACCGTACATTCCCCAACCGATGGAATGATCACCGAAAACCGATCGCTCGTTATTCAAGGCGAAACTGAAAAAGAAGTGTCGGTATTTATCAATGGAAAAGAAATCGTAAATAAAAATAACGGCCAATTTGAAGAACAGCTTGACCTTGGCGTCGGAGTCAATACCATTATCATTTCCGCAAAAAAGAAATACGGAAAAACCAAAACGGAAACACGGCACGTTACGGTTCGAACCCCGTCACAATTCTCATTTCGTAACCCGTAACCCTATGTAATGCACCAAAAGGAGGGGGCGCACAAAGGAGTTGACACAGTACTTTGTCTTCCGCTATGCTACCCCACGAAGAGGATTATTCCCTCTTTTTTAAAACCAAAAAAACTGATGTCTTACTCTCAATATTGACTCTATCAATTCTATGTCAAAAACATCGTCGCCTGTCACGGAAGAAGTCAAAGCAAAATTTCGAGCGGCGGAAACCGCGATTGATCAAATCAAACAAAAATATGGCGCAAATGCCATTATGAAATTTGGAGAAGCCTCTGCCATGCAGGTCGAGGCCGTGTCGACCGGGTCTGTTTCCTTGGACATTGCGCTTGGCGTTGGCGGCGTGCCCCGCGGAAGAGTGATAGAAATATTTGGACCGGAAGCGAGCGGAAAAACCACGCTGGCTCAGCATGTTATTGCCGAAGTACAGCGCCAAGGCGGCATTGCCGCGTTTATTGACGCGGAACACGCGCTCGACCCGGACTACGCGAAAAAAATAGGTATTGACGTCAACAACCTTCTTATTTCCCAACCTGACACCGGAGAACAGGCGCTGGAAATTCTGGAAACCCTCGTCCGTTCAAATGCCGTTGACGTGGTGGTGGTTGACTCGGTCGCGGCGCTTGTGCCAAAAGCGGAAATAGAAGGAGAAATGGGAGAGTCGCACATGGGACTCCAGGCGCGCCTCATGAGCCAGGCTTTGCGCAAGTTGACCGGTATTGTGAGCAAAACAAAAACCGTGGTTATTTTTATCAACCAAACCAGACAAAAAATCGGCGTCTTCTTTGGGAATCCGGAAACCACCACCGGCGGCACGGCGCTCAAATTTTATTCATCCATCCGCATTGAGGTTCGCCGGAGCGCACAAATAAAACAAGGAGACAAAGTAATTGGGAATCGAGTGAAAGCAAAAGTCGTGAAAAACAAAGTTGCCGCGCCGTTTCGAACCACCGAATTTGATATTATGTATAATGAAGGCATTTCCCTTTCGGGCGACCTTCTTGATACCGGTGTTCTCCATAAAGTCGTTACAAAATTGGGGAATAGTTATAGTTTCGGAGAAGAAAAACTCGGTGTCGGCAGAGAAAAAGCCAAACAATATCTTCGAGAAAATTCAAAACTCATGAAAAAAATAAATGAACAAATATGGGAAGCCGTGAAGCGCGGCGATGCGCCGGATGAAGAAGAATCAAAACCTGGGGAGAAAGAAATAGTGGAGTAGCACAAACAAAAAAGACGGAGCGTAAGGCTTCGTCTTTTTTTTCTTTTTTATGTTTAATCATCTGTATATATCACGCCGATGCCCAATCGACGTTACTGTGAATAGTTCTCCATTTTTTTCAACTACAAAAATTATATGATAATCCCCAACACGAAATCGATAATCTCCGGCCTCTACATCATGAATTTTCCTTGCAAAAATAAGCGGGTTTGTTTGACTCACAAACCATTCTAATTTTGCAATAATTCTTTTTTGCTCCTCCTTTTGTAATCGATACAGTTGTTTTCCCGCGCCAGGAGTGAGCCGGAGCTCATAAACCATATTTTTTTGTCAGGTCCTTAAGAGGAATATACTGATCTTCTGGAATCCAGCCATCTCGAACTTCTTTCGCACGCCGTTTTAATTCTTTACTCTGCAACATTTCTCTGTCCTCCTCCAGTTCTTCCAGCTCCCGCTTTGAAAAAAGAATGCTTTTGGTATCAATAAACTGGTGGAGGTAGATATTGACGACTCCACTCAAACTGAGTCCGAGCTGTTTGGCCACTTTTTGCGCCTTTTTTTTTACTTCCGGCTCTATTTTTACAGTAATCACGGCTTGTTTCATAGGGAATACATTATATAGACAAAGTATATATAATCAAAAAACAGATGTCAAGGACACTTCCAGAAAGTATTATTATTGATACATCTTCTCAACCGCAACACCGGTATAATAATACTGCAAAATCTCTTTCCACGACGCGCCGCCTTCTTTTGCTCGGATAATCGCGTCGCGATTGCTCATGCCCACCCCATGCCCCCACTTTGCTTTCCCATCCCGCTTGTCGTAGGTCGCCACGACCGATACCAGCCACGGCTTTGCTTTGCCGCCCCACACTTCTTGCCACGCGCGCGTGCGGCCATCGGTCTGAGAAAAATACGGGGTAATCACGGCGTCGTTCGGGGTCGCCGTATTAAGGTCGGTATCATACGTCACCATAAATCCACGCGTTTGTTGCGCGGCCGCCGCTATATTGGGAAGATCCACTTCGCTTTTGTATCCCAAAAATAATTGATCGGCCGTGCTCGGCACCACGTCAAAAATCCCATATTTACAATTGCACGTTTTGAGATAATACGCGTACGTGCGTGCCGCGGTAACCAGCGCTTTTTGATATTCGGAAGGCGACGTATTACCGGTTTCAGCAACGCCCGCCACATAATCTTCAAGAAGGGTTTCATTGATAACCCAGGGCTTTCCATCAGTCTTCCCACGATTGTACTCGAGGACTCCACGATATTGATTATAGGAAATTCCTTTTTTCCACGAAACGGTCCGCTCAAAATCGGGCAACGTAAACACCGCATGCGGGTCGTTGACCGGCACCAGCCGAATAGGGTTGGCGGTATCAAAAAGGATGGCATCGCTCACAAAACGAAACAGTCCGCCGTCACTCGTGAGTGTGGCGGCCGTTGATTTTGGAAGAATACCTGCTTCTGCACCGCCATTCATAACGCGGGTATCGTCTTCAAAGACCGCGCGAACGGTTTTTGGATTTTCCCAAAGGCCAACGCGGATGATTGGTTCTTCGGCAAGCCGTGCCGTTGCAATAAATTCCTCATCTTGAGAAACGACCGGCGCGTCATACCCAAATGGCGCATCCTCGACCACATTGACCTCAAGAATAATCGGTTCGGTATCAACGCGCGTGCCATTGACCTCAAGGACAAACGTCGCGGCGTAGGTTCCTTTTTTTGCCAGCGCGCGGAAGGAAAATTTTGTCCGAAGAATGCCATTCGGTGGAATGTGTGCCGTTTCATCGAGGACGACTGACTGAGATTTCCAGCTACTCTCCGCAAACGATGACCCGGAAGAAAGAGCGAGCAGACGATACTGCGTCCACTCCGCGCTACCGGTATTCCGAAATCCCGCCACAATGGGAATACTGTCTCCGCCGGTTGCTGATACCGACTTTTGGCTGATATATAATTTTTTTGCATTATTTGATGCTGGTATCGCGTCCGGAGTCTTTTCTGAATTCTCATTGTCTTGAGGAGGCGCCAAAGGGGTGTTGGAAGGCGCGGCAGGAGACACCACAATATCCAAATAAAAATAGCCGCCGTCAATCCACGTATAATTTTCCGCGGCCAAAAAAAACGGTTCACGAAACGTCCCGGCTTTTGTTGCCGTAAGTGTCACCGGCAATTCCGCAACCGCTCCCGGCTCTGTTTTTGTGGTAATGGATTTGGTTTGATTGCCGGAAAAAAAGGAAGATGCCCGATATTTTGGTTCCACGGTAAACGCAGATACAAACCGCGCGCCGGACGCGTTCCACGATGCGGTTCCCGTATTTTTAAACCGGACGATAACCGTTTTGGTTTCGCCAACCGTCATGGTGACAGGATCCGGAACCGACTGGCTCACATACCGAGCCTGATACGCCGAATCTTTTACCACCATGTCTGGCGCGGCATACGTTGCAGCAACCCCAATGAAAAAAAATAATGCAAGAAAAGAAAAAAAGGAAAGTGAAAAAGTGAAACGCTGTAAAAGATGCATAGAAAAAAGAAAAGAGTGCCCTCAAAATATACTAAAAAATGATAGACCGGTCAATTGCCGAAGCATATAAAAAATGGTACGATTGGCAACAGTACAACATACGTAATCTATGTCAACGACGAAAAAAATCGCCCAAAATACCGCGATTCAAATAGTAGGCAAAGCCGTTTCCACGCTGTTTGGACTCGTAGCGCTTGGCATGCTTACCCGCTATCTCGGGAATGAACAATTTGGATGGTATATCACCGCGCTCACGTTTCTCCAGTTTGTCGGCATTCTTATTGATTTTGGCCTTATCCCAGTGACCGCACAGATGGTGAGCGAGGCAACGGAAAACAAAGAAACACTCCTCCAAAATCTTCTTGGTTTCCGTTTTGTCACAGCTGTTATTTTTTTGGGTATCGCGCCGCTTATCGCGCTTTTCTTTCCGTATCCATCCGAAGTCAAAATTGCCATTGGGTTTATGACCATTTCATTTTTGGCCATTTCCATGAACCAAATTTTTACCGGCTTGTACCAAGAAAAATTGGCGATGCATATTCCGGTATTGGGAGAAATTGCCGGAAGAATCGCGCTCGTTGTGAGTGTGTGGCTTCTTATAACCATGAAACAGGGCTTTCTCCCTCTTATGGGCGCGGTCACTGGCGCCAGTCTTATCTTTACGGCCGTGTTGTGGGGTTCGGCAGGAACATATATCAAACCCACGTTCCGTTTTGATTGGCCGGTCTGGAAAAAAATCATGACCAAAATGTGGCCCATTACCCTCGCCATCGTATTCAACGTTATCTACCTTCGCGGTGATACATTATTATTGTCACTCTATCGATCGCAGGGAGAGGTGGGGCTCTATGGCGCGGCGTACCGCGTCATTGATATTTTGACCCAAATTGCCATGATGCTTATGGGCGTCCTTCTCCCCCTTCTTGCATATTCCTGGAGTCGGGGACTCAAAAATGAATTTCGACAGCGTCTCCAACAGTCATTCGATGTCATGATATTCATCGGCGCCCCCATGATGATCGGCGTCGCGGCTCTTTCTGAAAAAATTATGGTGCTTGTGGCAGGCAACAATTTTGCCGCCGCAGGCGCGCCGCTCCGCGTTTTGGCGCTCGCTGTTCTCGGTCTCTATCTTGGGGCGATCTTTGGGCACACGGCCGTCGCGATCAATAAACAAAAACAAACGCTGTGGATTTACATTTCAAGCGCAGGGCTGACCTTGCTTGGCTATCTCATTTTTATTCCAAAATTTGGCATGTCTGGAGCGGCATGGATGACGGTTTTTTCAGAAATGTTTACCGGGACGCTCCTCTTCTTGGTCGTTCGCCATTATGCAAAAGAGTCCTTGCAGTTTGCGGCCGCAGGAAAAATAATATTTTCCGCGCTCGTCATGGGCGGCATTATCTGGCTGTTGCGCGAACAATCGCTGTTTCTCCTTATTCCCATAGGAATCGCGGCGTATGGATCCTTTGTCTTTGGTCTTGGCGCGATTTCAAAACAAACCATGCAAGAAATCCTTTCTTTCCGAAAGCCGCCCATATGATTTCTGCATTCATTCTTCTCTTTCTTGTCTGTTTTGCGGTTCTCACTTGGTTCCGGTTTTCTGTTGCCCTGGTCGCGCTGTTTGCGCTTCTGCCGTTCTATCTCATCCGATATGCTCTTGGTCCCTTGCCGACCACGCTCTTGGAAAACATGATCTGGATTATTCTCATCATTTTTGCAATTCAACACAGATATGACTATCAAAAAATAACCATCGGCCTGGAACATATCAAAAAAAATACGCTGGCGATCGGCATTGCCCTCTTTCTTCTTGCGGCGACGGTGTCACTATTGACGGCAGTAAACATGCGAAGCGCGGCCGGCGTATGGAAAGCGTTTTTTATAGAACCTTTTTTGATTTTTCTCATTATTATCTTTACCGCAGGGAAAAAAACGGCAGAAGAAAAAAACCTATTTGTCGCGCGCCTTATTGGCGCGCTCCTTTTTGTAGGTCTTGCCACGTCCCTCTTTGCGATCTACCAACATTTCACCGGCTTTTTGGTGCCCTATGCGTTTTGGGAAAATAGACATACCTACCGCGTGACCGGCTGGTACGGATTTCCAAATGCGGTTGGCCTCTTCCTGGCGCCGCTCATTCCGCTTGCGATGTTCCAGATCCATAATTATTGGCGCACCGTCAAGGACCGTTCTCCATTCCTTTTTTTCATGGCGCTCCTCTTCATCCCCGCCGCGATTCTCGCAATTTTCTTCGCACAATCAACCGGCGGACTTATCGGCGCTGTCGGCGGCATTGGATTTCTTTTGCTGGTATACAAAAAAACACGATGGCCGGCCGCGGCTATTGGGATTGTCGGCATTATGGCCTTATTTCTTCTACCTGCCGCGAACCCGCTCAAACAAGAACTCCTGTTTCAAGACCGATCCGGACAAATTCGGATTGCCATCTATGCCGAAACGCTTGCGTTGTTGAAAGAGCGGCCCGTATTCGGCGCAGGTCTTGCGTCGTATAGCGAGCGCATCGCGCCATACCATAGAACGGTGAACGGCGAAGGAATTGAAATTTTTCATCACCCGCATAATATATTGCTCACGATGTGGGTGAACATAGGCATCCTCGGACTCATTGGATTTCTTATGATCATTTTTTGGTTTTTCCGAACCGCCATATTCCCTCAACAAAAATATTCACTCTATACGCCATTCCTTCTGTCTTCAATGACTGCGCTTCTCATCACCGGCCTTGTGGATTCGCCGTATATGAAAAATGATCTTGCGCTGTTTTTTTGGTTGCTCCTTGCGGGAATGGTGGTGTCTCCTCAAAAAAGTCAGACAACATCATCATAATTTTTCAACTATCCCTGTTCTTGGGTCGAGCCGGACACGGTCGCCGTCCTTTAATAGCGACGTCGCCCGCTTCGTATTGACGATACACGGAATACCGAGCTCGCGGCTGACCACTGCCGCGTGAGAGGTAAAACCGCCGACATCGGTAATAACCGCCGATGCTTTTTTCATGAGAAACACGTATTCGGGACTCGTCATGGACGCAACCAAAATGGCGCCATCCTCAAATATCGGATGCGCGAACGGATCACGAACAATCCGGACATCCCCTTCTATAATGGTTCCCGCCCCTATGCTGACGACCGTGCCCCGGAGCACGACATCTTTTTCTTGCGTCGGTTCAGGAGGATGCTTGCTATAAACATTCCATAAAGAGGCAACCGCATCGCCATAAAAAAATTCGGAGGAATGTTCATAGAGAATACCAAAGCCGTCCGCCCGCTTTCTCCATTCATCCCTCATTTCTTTTCCTTTCAAAAAATCAGACACTTCAAACGTCCCGGCATTCAGCAATTCCTCTTTGGGGATATCATATCGACGCGCCACCTCGTGAAGCAACATATCCTGATAATGAAGCGCGATAAAAATATATTTTTTCCGCTCGTCCTGCCATTCGATTCCTTTCCGAACGGCGACGGCAATACATTGGATATCATCCGACAAATGGTGCATCTCGATCATGTTGTCTCTTTTGTTCTTCGTTTCGTTCATACGACCGGCAATATCTGTCCGTATGGCAGGAGAGATAATTTTTTTTCGTTCTTCAAAAAAAGAAATCGGCAATACGCGTGTTCCGGCATAGCTGTTTTGGAGCCAAAAAAAATCTTCCTGATGCGCCAAAAAATCGACAGTTTCCGCGAGAGCAATTTCTTCTTCCTGATAAAATGACGGCTTCTCCGGCGCAGTGAGTGTCTCCATCATGTCCGCCCGCACCGACGCAGATGAAAGCTCAGCCAGAAGAAGCTCTTCCAAAAGCTGAAGGGACCCATAATTGCCCAACTCAGGAATGAGCGATATTGCCCAAAAATCAAGATAGATATCGTAAAACGAATCCCACAATGAGGAGAGCTCGGCCTCGTTGAGGAGCGGCAGATTGGCCGAGGCGATGGTTGTTTCCATTTCAACTAACCGATGCACCGCCTTTTGCCATTGTTCATATTCTGCTTCTCGAATCGCAGACGGCATCATGAACGATTGGAACACGCGCCGCCCTTCGCGTGCCAACGGCTCCGGCTCCTCAAAAAATACCATTGCATCGTTCTGAAACAGAAATAAAGAAAGCGGCCAGCCAAAGCCAGGATACCGATCGCGAAATGTCTGCATATTTGCATATATAAAGGCAGACACAAAGAAAAATTTCCCAGGAATCGGCCCCCAGGAAAAAATCTCTTTTTGCGGATCAAAAGGAAGAACCATATCATGCATATACTACTCATGAAACACTATTTTTTGCTGTTTGACAAGGAAAAAAGCCAAGGATACAAAGCCTTGCACGGCAATATTCTTTTTGGTATCCTACCTTCTGGTATGCACACGCTCTCTCCCTTTTCTCCATAACCCACGCCTTTGTTCGTGGTATTTTTTTGCTTTTTTCTTATGAACCATTACTTTGCCCCAAACGCGCTTGAGGCCCATATCCAAGACATCAGCAACGAACTGGTCCAAGAAAAAAAAGAATTTGACGAAGCGGTCCAGCTCTTCAAAGACGCAAAAACCTATACCACCGAAGACCGCGGCGGATCTGTCCAAAACTATCATTATTACATCTACCCATTCAAAGGCATCGCGCTTTCAAACTTTCGGCTGTTACAGACGCTTTCCAGCCATCTTGGCAAAATGGTTGCGCCGGAGACAGAAGTCATACTCACAGTGGAAACCGACGGGATCAGCGTTGCGGCGTTTGTGGCCGCATCTCTCGGATTGCCGCTCGTTATTTGCAAACCATTTCATTACCACATGCCGTCCATTCCACTGCCGCAAAAAACCGGCTACTATGAACGGACCATGTACATGCCAAAAGTGGTTGAAGGAAAAAAGGTGGCGATTGTGGACTGCATGATGTCAACCGGCGGCACGGTTCGCGGCATGATCGAAGGATTGGACCAGCTTTCTCAGACTACCCTCACCGGCATTTATTGTATTAACAACAAAGATAATTACCGCGTCAAAACAGACAACTTTGATGGATTTCCCTACCGCTACGTGTTTGACACGCGCATTGAAGAATCGGGAACCGTCAACTGCTCTCTCTCCAAACACGGCAAACAAACATTGTGGGAATCAATTGACGAAAGAGTCTACGCCGCAACAGAAAATATCGCAAGCTTTTCCAACGTCTCGAAAAACGGCTACCAGGTAGGCGCCATTATTCTGGATTCTGACACCCTTGAAATCAAAGCATGGGGATCAAGAAGGGGCGACCTTCACGCCGAACAGGACGCTATTGCCATGCTCAAACAAAACTGTCCTGATTGGTCATCGCGCCGCTTTACGCTGTATTCCACACTTGAGCCATGCACGTGGAGAAAAAATGAAGGTCACACGGCCTGCAGTGAACTTATCGCAGAAATTCCACAAATTCGCTGGGTGGTGATCGGACAAAAAGACACGGCCGATGAGCACATCAATGGCGCGGGAATCCAACATTTAACGAAACACGGTAAGCGCGTCCGACTTATTCGAAATGTGGAAAAAACATTGTCCGATGTTTCGCATCATAAGTCTTTTTTTGGAGATCAATATAAAACAAAAAAAAAGCTTGGGCCGTTGATTTTTCTCCTATAATCTGATAGGATCCGACAGTTGGCTATTGGCAATTGAAACAATCATAACAATCCATATTGCTCCCGCATCCAACTACCAATTGTTTATTGCCAACGGTCAATTGTCAAAAACGGAGAGGTGTCTGAGTGGTTTCAGCCCGAGGCTGATCCCTGCCTGCCGGCAGGCAGGCGCCTTGGGCGAAGAAGGTTTATGAAAAAATGGAGAGGTCGCATAGTGGTCGATTGCGGCGGTTTCGAAAACCGCTAGTCGTGAAAGCGGCTCGGGAGTTCGAATCTCCCCCTCTCCGCCAATTTGTACTTTCAGAGAAAATCTGATCTCAATACATTTCTTGAGGAGACGAGTAATGTGAAGAGAAAGGGAAAAAGATAGGGAATTTATAAGCAATTAATGAGTAGATTGCTGTATTTTTGAGTAGATTTGAAGGTTATTTGTGTAGATTTACAGAAAGCATACGAGGGAAAATAAATCATAAACTAGATAGCATTAATAGAGGGCGCCAACGCCCTCTATTTGTTTTGGTTGAGCCAAATTTTCATCTCATACGACCAGTTGGGAAAGCACATGCTATGGTCCGAAACATTTTATATGCAACAAAATTTGGGGACTAAAAAAGAAAATGGTAATCCACTTTTCGTATGGACAATTTTTCTCAAATCAGCTATCATGTTGGCGGTATCATTTCTCTGTTATGACAAAACTTTTTTTAAAAATATTAAAAACACCGAAAAATATAGTCGTTTTGCCTATTCCCGAGGAGAAGAAGTCGGAAGTGTTTGTTCTCGGCGAAAAAATACAAGACAACGTCAAACGATTATTTGGGGGTTCCCTTGCAATCCGGCAAGTAGATGCCGGTTCTGACAATGCATGCGAACAGGAGCTTGTTGCTCTTTCAAACGCTTTTTATGATGTTGAACGCTTTGGCATTCATTTTGTCGCTTCGCCAAAACACGCTGACATGCTCATGGTTACCGGCCCGGTAACCCGCAATATGGCCGAGGCATTGCGCCGGGCATACGAGGCAACACCAAATCCAAAAATTGTTGTCGCGGTAGGGGACGACGCGATACACGGCGGCATATTCCGAGGGTCCTATGCGGTGCTCGATGGGGTCGATACGGTCGTTCCCGTGCATTATGGCATTCCGGGAGATCCGCCATCGCCCATGACCATCCTCACCCATCTTCTTCGTATTCTTGAAATGCACGTATGATAGACGCCATGATATCCGAAATTGGCTTTGTCTTTTTACTCTCACTTTTTGCGATGGGAGCGGCCGGGTCTTTGTGTTTCAAAAAGAGAGACACATTGGCCAACGGGTGGCAGAATTTTTTCGCGATTATCGGCTCTTTGTGGGGCATCATTTTTTCAATCGGAGCATTTTTTGTGACGCGCGGCATATCTTTTGCCGCCACTTCATCGGTTTTCCCGCTTCTTTCTTTTTCATTTCATATTGACAAACTGTCTGCCTTTTTCATTTTTGTGATTTCGCTCATCACCCTCTTTTGTTCCATATATGGCATTGGGTATATCAAACATTTTTATAAAAAATACAACATTGGCGCCTTGGGATTTTTTTATCACTTATTTATTGCGGGCATGCTCATGGTTGTAACGGCTTCGAACGGGCTCTTCTTCCTCGTGGCGTGGGAAATCATGGCTATCGCGTCGTATTTCCTTGTTGTCTATGACCATAACGACAATGACACGGTCAAAGCCGGCTCACTCTACCTGATTATGACGTACGCCGGCACGAGCTGTATTATTCTTTCCCTTCTCCTCTTATATGCATATACCGGCTCATTCGACTTTGCGGCGATAACGTCGAGTGTGGCACTCATTCCTGTGTCTGTAAAAAATGCCATTTTTGTGCTCTCACTCATTGGTTTTGGCGCCAAAGCCGGCATCATTCCCTTTCATATTTGGCTCCCTGCCGCCCATCCTGCCGCCCCATCCCATGTGTCTGCCCTCATGTCCGGCGTTATGATAAAAACGGGCATCTACATGATGATACGAATGTTTATGGACATCCTTGAGCCGGCGCCGCTCTGGTGGGGGCTGACCGTGCTTATTATCGGATCAGTATCCGCTTTACTTGGGGTTTTATACGCGCTTACGGAACACGATATCAAAAAACTTTTGGCATACCACAGCATTGAAAATATTGGAATAATACTCCTCGGTCTTGGCAGTGCCATGGTCTTTGCGTCGGTTGGCAACACGCCTCTTGCGCTCTTTGGCCTGGGAGCCGCCCTTTTCCACACCGTCAATCATGCTGTCTTTAAATCCCTGTTATTTTTAAGCGCCGGCTCGATTATTAACCAAACGCATACGCGAAACATGGAAGAATATGGCGGCCTGATCAAATATATGCCTCTCACAGCATTTTTCTTTCTTATTGGCTCTATGGCAATATCCGCCTTGCCGCCATTCAACGGATTTTTTAGCGAATGGATGACGTTCCAGGTGTTGTTACAAGGGATACTGTCTGCGGAAATTGTTGTAAAATCAATTTTTGTATTGGCGACCGGTGCGCTTGCGTTGACCGGGGGGCTTGCATTGGCCTGTTTTGTCAAAGCATTTGGCGTCACGTTTCTTGCCCGCCCAAGAAATAGTGATGTTCCTCGCGCACGAGAATCGTCCTGGCCGCTGAGAGCAGGGATGGGGGCGCTAGCAACGGTGTGTCTTTTGTTTGGAATATTTTCAGGGTACCTGGCGCCGCTCCTGGCGCGCACAGGAGCCTCTTCATTTCTTGCTTCTGCAAATACCGCTCCATCGGCCGCGAGCGCTCTCTTGGCGCCAAATGGTTTCGGCTCTGTGTCAGGCCCGGTATTTTTTATCCTTTTCGTGTTCATACTGCTGTGTGTTATTGCGGCGGCCAAATATATTGTCAACAAAAAACAAAAAATAAACATCGGCGCGACATGGGACTGCGGCGCTAATCTCACTCCGCGCACGGAAATTACCGCGACCGGGTTTGCGCGATCAATCGTGTGTATTTTTTCCGGTATTTTAAAGCCAAGTCTTCAGCATGAAATACAATACCACGATGCTCATACAAGATATGTGCCAAAATCCAGAATAGTGAACTTGCGGATGAGAGATGTCTACCAATCATATTTTTATGTGCCACTGATCCAATTCATTACTGCGTTGTCGTTGCGCATAAAGGCAATTCAAAGCGGCAACATCAACATGTACGTTCTGTATATTTTCATTGCTGTGGTGACAGCCCTATTTTTGTCATAATCCTGATATGACGATTTTTTTCTGGATAATACAACTCATTGCGACCCCCGCCCTGTCCCCGCTGTGTATTGGTATTATCAAAAAAATAAAAGCAAAATTCCAAAATCGTCAAGGGGCAAGCATTGTGCAACCATACAAAGATATCTGGAAGCTTATGCATAAAGATGAAGTGATAAGCCCTGACGCATCATGGATTTTTCGCTCTGCGCCATATATTATTTTCACGACTACCATTATTGTGGGGTTGAGCATTCCGCTTTTTGCTTCTTTCTTAAAGAACGCGCTCACTGGCGACCTCCTGGTCGTGGCATATACATTCGCTCTTGGCACGTTTTTCTTGGCTCTTGCAGGCATGGACACCGGAAGCGCATTTGGCGGATTTGGTTCCAGCCGAGAAGCGACCATTTCCGCATTGGCAGAAGGTGGCCTTATCCTTTCCTTTTTTGCGGTTTCAGTGATTATCGGCACAACAAATCTTTTTACCATTTCTCGCGCTGGCATCCTGCTTTCAACCAGTTTTTTCCTGCCTGCCATGCTGGCATTCATCGGTTTTTTTATTATTTTGCTGGCCGAAACCGGACGTTTCCCTTTTGATAATCCCGCGACACATTTGGAATTGACGATGATACACGAAGCTATGATTTTGGAATATTCGGGCAAAAAATTGGCGCTGATAGAGTGGGCGGCAGCGAATAAATTTTTTATTTTTGCCGCGTTGGGAGTCAACCTCTTTTTCCCCTATGGCATTGCTCAAAGCGCGAGCATGGGCGCGCTGTTTATCGGAGTCGCCGCACTCCTCATAAAAATACTCGGCATCTGTTGTATTGTTGCACTCATTGAATCGAGTATGGCGAAATTACGATTTTTCCGCCTCCCCGATCTGCTCATCATCTCCTTTATTTTGAGCGCTGTCGCCATTGGTCTTAGCCAAACACTATGAACATTCTCTCCTTGCAATTTTTATTGGGAGTGGTGTTTTTAACCATCATTTTTTTGCATCTCATACGAAAAAATTTTGGCGCCGTCATTGCCTACGGAATTCAATCGTTTGCGACGGTGCTGATATTATTTGGCTTCTTCTTTGAAACCAAAAACGTATCCCTGCTTCTCGTGATTTTTGTCGCCTTCGCCATCAAAGTCATTCTTGCGCCCATATTTTTTATCACATTGATCCAAAAACACGAGTTGACGTTTTTGACAAGCACCTATCTGAGCACGCCGCTCACGCTTATTGTCCTCGCCGTGTTGACCGCCCTGGCTCATTCCCAAAAATTTTTACCGCTTACCACTATCGTCCCCGCACACCACGCCTTGTTGTCCCTTGCGCTTTCAGCGATTTTTATTTCTCTTTTTTTGATTATCAACCGCAAAGAGGCCGTATCCCAAGCGCTTGGCATTCTTTCTTTTGAAAATGGCATCGTTGTTTTTGCCATCTTTGCAGGTCTCGAACAATCGCCAATACTCCAGATTGGCATTATATTTGATATTTTTGTGTGGATCATCATTGCCGCGGTTTTTCTATCGATGATTTACAGACAATTTCAGTCCCTCGATACCAGCTTAATGAGACATTTAAAAGATTAGCGCTATGGAATTCATCATTGTCATTTCCCTGTTCCCTGTCGCGGCGTTGATTGCAATGATTGCGAAACGTCGAAGCGTCATTGAGTGCGCATCGATAAGCGCCGCGCTTTTTGTGTGCATCGCGTCAATTACCGTCGCTCTCAAAGTTGCTTCATCGGGAGACTACGCCCCATCACGATTTTTTATCATTGATGCCCTGGGGGCTCTCGTCATGCTTATTATCTCCTGCGTTGGGTGCGCCGCGGTCGCCTACTCCATCCAATATCTGAGAAAAGAGACTGCAAAAAAGATTATTGGGTTCACTCGTGTCAAACAGTATTTTATCTTATTGAACCTTTTTTTGTCCGCGATGCTTCTTGCGGTATCAACGAGCAACCCCATTTTTGCGTGGATTTCCATTGAAGCCACGACACTTTCCACCGCCTTCCTCATCAGTTTTTACAACAAGCCGTCGGCAATGGAGGCGGCGTGGAAATATCTGATCATCAATTCCATAGGACTGCTCTTGGGATTTTTTGGGACGCTCTTGTATTTTACCGCGTCAAAAATAGAGAGCGGAGCCGGTCTTGCGACATGGCATGACCTGCTTTCACACGCCGCGCGTCTTGACCCCATGATTGTTCAAATTGCGTTTATCTTCATCTTGATTGGGTATGGCACGAAAGTTGGATTCGCGCCGATGCATACATGGCTTCCGGATGCGCACAGCAAGGCCCCGGCGCCGATTAGCGCATTATTGTCAGGGGTGCTTCTCAATGTCGCGCTTCTTGTGGTACTGCGATTTAAAGTAATCACTGATGCGGCGATTGGGTCCGATTTTTCACAGAAATTATTTATCGCCTTTGGTCTCCTTTCGATTCTTGTTTCCGCGTTGATCATGTTGACGCAAAAAAATTATAAACGCCTGCTTGCCTATTCAAGTATCGAAAATATGGGAATCACCGCACTCGGCTTCGGCTTCGGCGGTTTGGGAATTTTTGCGGCCATTCTCCATATGCTCTACCACGCGCTCGTCAAGTCCGCTCTTTTTTTGACTGCAGGAAATATATTTCTCACATATGGCTCAACAAAAATCGCCAATGTCAAAGGCGTCCTCCGCGTTTTGCCAATAACGAGCGTCCTGTTTTTTGCAGGAATTTTTATTATCACTGGCGCTCCGCCATTTGGAATTTTTTTGACAAAATTGTTTACTTTTTCTGCCGGGATACTTACGCATCCCGCCGTTACGGTCATAGCCGTTCTTTTGACGACTCTGGTATTCATCGGGCTCTTTAAACATGCCACGAGTATGGTCTTCGGAGACAAACCGCCTGAAATGCAACAAAAAAAGGAAGACACATGGCTTATTCTTCCGCCCCTTGTTCTTTTTGTCTTGGCGCTGTGTATCGGTTTCTACCAGCCGCAATTTTTACAGATATTACTTCATAATGCGGCCGTACCCTTTTAATATGAACCAACAAAACGTACAACAGCACCTCCCAAAGGAAAAAAACATAAAATTTTGCGATAACGTCGCCATGGTTGAGGTTTCCGCTTCCCGCATAGAAGAAGTCGTCTCTGGTTTATACAACAACAACCATCTCCCACTCAAGCTCATAACTGCGACAGATGAAAACGGAGAAAACGAGTGTTTCAACATGTGGTATATTTTTGGCGTGCCCAAGGAAAATGCGTTTATTGTCCCATATATTCGATTACAAAAGACAACGGAATTTCCTTCGCTCACCCCGCGCATCCACGAAGCGTGGAATTATGAACGAGTCATACAAACGTTTTTCGGCCTGACACCGGTCGGGCATCCGGACCCAAAACCAATCCTTCTTCATGAAAATTGGCCGACTGATATTTTCCCGCTCAGAAAAAATTTTGCCTGGGACACAAGACCAAAAGAGTCGAGGGGAACGTACGCATTTCAAAAGGTGGAGGGTGAAGGAATATATGAAATTCCTGTAGGCCCGATTCACGCCGGCATTATCGAGCCGGGACATTTTCGGTTTAGCGTTGCCGGAGAAAGCATCGTGCTGTTGGAACCGCGGCTCGGATTTACGCACAAAGGAAGCGAAAAATTATTTGAGACGCTTTCTCTTGATGATAAAATCCGTCTGTCAGAAAAAATTTCTGGTGATAGTTCCTTTAGTCATTCGCTGGCTTTCTGCCAAGCGCTCGAACGACTCAGCGGAAACACTGCGCCAAAACGCGCGGAATACCTTCGCCTTATCTATGCTGAATTGGAACGGTTAGCCAATCATTTTGGAGACATTGGGGCGATCATGCTTGATACGGGGTTTAATTTTGGGGGTGCGCATGGGGCGCGCCTGCGAGAAATGGTGATGCGCATACATGAGAGGCTTACCGGAAGCAGATTTTTGCGGGGAGTGAATACGGTGGGCGGGATAACTCGGGATATCAACCATGAAGAAAAAGAGATACTATTCATTGATCTCTCAAAGATACTGAAGGATTTTTCAGAAGTCATAGGTATTGCTGAAAATAGCGCATCGTTGTCAAACCGTCTCAAAGGCACGGGTGTTCTTTCCGCTCAAATTGCCAAAGATCGCGGCGTCGTCGGAGTTGCGGGAAAGGCTGTCGGAATACAACATGACGCGCGTATTGACTATCCGTACTCGGCCTACAACGAAATTTCTATCGGCAACATTCCAATCGAACATGGCGGTGATGTGTATGCCCGATTTCGTATTCGTATTGAGGAAGTGCACGCCTCAGTCAAGGCCATACACGATGCGCTCGACAAACTGCCGGAAGGAAATATCATGGCATCAGACAAAGATATTATATTCAAAAAAAATGCCATTGCAGTCGGTATCGTCGAGGGCTGGCGAGGAGATATTGTGTATTTTATCGCGACAGATTCAAATGGACGTATCAAGAGAGTCGCTCCGCGCGATCCATCGTTTCTCAATTGGCCCGCGCTCGGAGATGCGGGATTTGACAATGTGGTCCCTGATTTTCCTCTTATTAACAAAAGTTTCAATTTGTCGTACTCGGGAAATGATCTGTAGAAAAAAGAGGCAGGACACGCGGGACGGTCGCCAAAGCGAACGCTGTCCCGCGTGCATTTAGTGGAGATGGCTACCGTCGTCGAGGCGGCGGCGGGCGAAGATCATGGAAACCGGCCACTCGTCCTCGAACCCCTCCCAGTCGAGGCCTTCGCCGGTCTCGTCTTCGACCGGGCTGAGCATGTCGACCCCTTTGACCACCTCGATCTCGAAGTCATTGGGGTCAAGACCGAGCGACCGAGGAATGGCATCATACCCGACAAAAGCCGGAATACCATCCTCATCCTCACCCACCCCCTCGGCGAGCGCCTTACCATCTGGATAGACCTCATCCTCATCGATCCCGGACACGAAGGCCACGAGATGAAGGAGTTCATCCATGAGATCTACCCCGCCATCATCGAGAATGGCGGTGTAGGTAGCGCCGCAAGAACAATGGCGATATTCAAAAACATACTCAACGACAGCGAAACAAAAAGGACAAGTAAGAGTTTCCACCGAATTCTCTTTTTTTCAATTTTTTGCCCATTTTCTCAACGCAAGAAAAGAGCCGTTGATTATACCAAAACCAATAAAAAAATCAACCGATAGGTTGTGGAACAAAAAAACTCGTATCAACCCACAGCACCGATACGCATAATATTTTTACGGAGAGAGATTCCCGACTACGTCGGGATGTAAAAGTACTGTTCGTATCGGTGTTGTCCTGCAGGCTGGTACGAATACACTATCAAATAGTGTAGCACCAAGACATGAAGATGAACAGACAAAACCCCTGCACCAAACCGTGGCGGTGATAGGCATAGCGTTTTTGGAGAGAGTAAAAACACTGTCCTTATCATCGTCGCGCACGATCTGGCGTCGAGGTTCTGACATATGGAAGGCCGACTGACGTTGAAGGATGATATTTTTTCTGAATGACCAAGCGAATTGGCCGCCAGTGAACAAGAGCCATCGGAAACTTTTCCCGATCACAAAAGTCATACTAAAATAAACTTCTCTGATCGGTCGGCAAGGGTGCTAATCTTGCCGTCCGAGTGCGTTGTTACAGAACAGGTATTGCTTCACCCACAATACGCGAGTATTGGGAGATTACTTTGGTGTAACACCGTTTCAAAATTGAAACAGTGTTGCGCTCGCCGGTTGGTAATCCAACAACCGGAAAGCGCGTCGTTGTTTTTGCCCTGCGTCTCTAGACGGAGGGCTACACCTCCTCCCAGAGGAAATACGTGGACTTGTCCTCCTGGACTTCCACGTAACCCTCCGGGCGGTAGGCCTCCGCCGTGAGCTCTACGCGGTGGTCGTAGAGCTCATAGACCGTCAAGAGCCCCGGGTAGCTCGGGCTCACGACGGTCTCGACCCGCATGCCCTTCGGCTCGATGGCCGCGAGCATGGGGTCGATGCCGAGCTCTTCCAGGAGCGCGCGCCGGATGCCCCCGGCCGCGTCCTCGCCCACCGCAAGCTTCTCGCTCACGGCGTTGGGGGCAAGATCGGCCCAGCGCCGGCGCTCGCGGCAATCTGTGAAGACCTGCCGGTCCTCACAGAGACGGAGTCCTCCGGCCGGCGTCCGGTAAAGGACCTCGCCCTTGGCGACCCGCGTCACGCGGGTCAGCCTGCCGTTTTCGTCTTTGCGGAGTTCGGCTTCTCCGCTCTCCACCTCCCTGAGGAGGTGGTCCAGTGTCTTGGCCTTCCCCAGGCCATAAAGGGATACATTGATCCCTCCGGCCAGAAGAATCCCCACCAACTCTGCCTTCGTCATCGTGTGGTTCGCCATGATTTCCTCCTTTTGAGGCAACCGCCATGGCAACAGCGGCTCCCGATCGTGACCGGGACAGACTTTGTTCCCTCTTTCGAGCACACGCTCGCCGGTTGGGACAACCGGGGATATCACTCCCTCAAATATTCCATCCTTAATTTTGCCTATGAAATATTTAAGGGAATAAACCCATACGGCGCACATGACAATTTGACAACTTCTATTTTTTGTACTAAAATTAGTATATGTATTCTATTTTTTAAACTATTTTTGATTATGTATGTAAAAAGAAATCTTGAAGAGATCCTAAAAAAATATCTCCATAAAGGCAAAATTCTTATTATTTATGGTGCCCGACAGGTAGGAAAGACTACCATGCTCCAACAGATGTTTGAACATGAAAAAGACATGCTTTTTCTTTCTTGCGATGAAGCCCGTGTCCGAGATGCGCTCATTCCGGACTCGCTCGCGCTCCAGCGACTTTTTGGGAATGTGCGTCTCGTGGTTCTTGATGAGGCCCATCAGGTGCACGAGATTGGACGCATCCTCAAAATCGCTACAGATCACCTCAAAGATACTCAGATTATTGCGACCGGTTCTGCCGCATTTGAACTTCGAAACACCCTCTCAGAACCGCTTACAGGACGGCATTTTGCCTTTTTCCTTTCTCCTCTTCTTTTCAAGGAACTCGTCCAATCCGAAATGGTCGTGAACCGCACCACACGACTTCACGAACTCCTCATCTATGGAAGCTATCCGGAAATCGCCACAATCATAGGACATGAAGACAAGATTGAGCGCATTCGATTTATAGCCGACAATTATCTGTACAAAGATATTGTCGCATTTGACCGGGTGAAAGACAGCGAACCGCTCAGGCATCTCCTTGCGGCGCTCGCACTCCAGCTCGGAAGCGAAGTATCGTACAACGAACTCGGAAGGAAAATTGGCCTGTCATATAAAACTGTTGAACGATATATCAGACTTCTCGAACAATCATTCATTATATTTCGACTACGCGCTTTCACTAAAAACGCCAGAAATGAACTTTCACGCAAAGTGAAAATATATTTCTTCGACTGTGGCGTGCGCAATGCCATCATTGGCAATTTCAATCCACTCACGCTTCGCACCGACAGCGGCGCGCTGTTTGAAAATGCGATGATTGCTGATCGAATGAAGCGTGAACAAAACGAAGCACAGCCAAGCAATATGTATTTTTGGCGGAGCTATAGCCAACAAGAAGTTGATCTTGTCTGCGAAAAGAACGGCAAGGTTACCGCATTTGAATTCAAACAGAGCGTCGGCCGTTTTGCCATAGCTCCAAAAGAATTTACCACGCTTTACCCGCATGCATCATTCTCGTGTATTGCAAGCGACGATGCGACAGCGCGCGACCATTTTCTTGGTATTGCATAACCAATTGGGGTACACTTTGGACCCGATCAGAATATTGGAATCATCCAAGACTCTGATCGGTCGGCAAGGGTGCTAATCTTGCCGTCCGAGTGCGTGCGTTGTTTTTTTATAGGTACAACGCGTGTAACCTTTGCATCACTTTACCCATGATGCGGGAACTATTGGGAGACTACCAATTTTTGCACTGCCCCGACATGGAGCGAGTGCGCCCGATTCCCAGCTGGTAATCCAAAAGCTGGGAGAGGGCGTTGTATTGACGGCGACTACTTCTTGACCTCCCCAACCCCGTCACAAACCATGCACGTGAGTGCAATAGTCTCGCCGGAGTTGTAGCGGGCGAAGTCACCGGAGGTCATCCGGTTGAAGACCCCACATGAGCAGCGGAAGTCCCGCTTGCTATCGTGGGCGAAGGTCACCGTCTTGATCTCCGGGACGGTCGACGGCACAGACTGCACTGTCTCCGACGCGGTGGTGGCACGAAGCGTACCACTACCGAGGCCGAAGAACGCGCGCATCTCTGCTACCGACGGCGAGGTCGGCTCCACGCCTTCCCACGCCTCGGTACAGACGTCGTCCCCGTCGAGGTACAGCGTGTGAATCCCACGCCGATCGGCGAAGACGAAATTCGTCACCTCGCCGTCGTGGGTGTTCTGCCACGCCACGTGCCAGTCCGGTGTCTCGACGATTGCGAGAACCACGACTGGTTCACGTCGACTGCCGCCGACCGAAACGATCTGGGTGAGACCACTCTGAATGTGGTCCCGAGCCCCGTATCGCCTGGTGCCACCCCCAAAGGAGTAAAGCACCAAGGCCTTGTCGCCCGGGATGAGGGTCTTAGCCTCGACCCGGTCGACGCCCGGCAGCGTGGTCGCACTCGCCATGCCCTCCGGGACGACGATCTTCAACCCACGGATCCGACCCGCGAGCGAAGCATCGTGATCGCCCCAACCCGACTCGGGCAGGGCGAAGTGGCCGACCGTCGCTCCCGTGGCCGACGTGATCTCGGCGAAGCGACGACGAGCCTCGTCGCGTCGCTGCCGAATCTCGTCCCGCGCTGTCTCGGCTCGCGCCAAGACCGCCTGAGCCTCGGGCATCCACTGGCGGATAACCTCGAGGTCGGTGGGGATCCGGTGATCGCCGCACGACGAACTCCACTCGGAGAACTCCTGAGCGAGGCTCCGAGAGAAGTCGCCGTACTCCGACCAATTCTCGACCGCGCGAATGGCCTTCCGGAGCGCCTCGGCCTCGGCGGCGACCCGGCCGTACTCCCGATGGTCGGCCACCATCTTCCGGAGCTCGGGCATGGTCTCCGGTGTGGGGGTGGACAGCCAGCGACGGTTACACGCCTGGAGGAGCTCGGGCTTGAGCGTGCGGTACTCAGCCCAGACCTCCTGCGTGCTTCGGAGGCACGCCGTGAGGCGCTCACCCCACGCCGACATCGCCTCCTTCCGGGCGGCTCGGAATGCCGCGAAGACCCGACGGCTCCACTCGGCCTCGGTGAGCTCCCCGAGGAACGGCACCGGGACGCGGCGCCAGTCGGAAGCAGGGCGAAGAGAACTCTTGATGTCCTCCTTCTCCTTCGCCATCATCCGACGCACCGCTGCCTCAGGCGTCTCCCCGGTCGTGACCGACCCCTCAAGACGGCCTACCTGAACCCCGTCGTCGAGGAGGACGACGTGCGTGGAGTAGCATGCCGTCCTGACCCCCCGGGAAGAGGTCTCGTACCACGTCTCATCCCCATAGCTGACGGGAACCGAGTACGAGGTCGTCTCGTAGCGCTCGGTGACCAGCCCCTTCTCGCAGGGGTGGCGGAGCACATCAACAAGCGTGATGAGCTTGTCGAGCGACTTCGCAACCCACCCAACGCGCTCAGCCCCTGCCTGCCTGCCGACCTCCTCCGGGCTCGGCATCCGTGGCGTCATGAAGGCGACGATCTCGGCCTTCATCCCCTCGGGCACGAGCTCCCAGCCGTGACGGACGCCACTCAAATTGGCGACCGTCTCGCGCAGCACAGCACCCGGGATCTCCGGGAAGCTCTGCTCGAGGATGACCTCACCCTTCGTCTCATCCCACGACCAGCCCGCAGGCTCGATCGCGTACTCGCGCGAGAGCGAGGAAGTCTGCGTCATCCTCTCGCCATGTGGGTAGACCAAGGTCACGATGCCTCGGTCGTCCACCCTCGTCTCGTCGGGTCGCCCGAACGTCGGGAAAAAGGCCGGATTCTGTGGCCCAATTTGCCACAGCATCCGCTTCTCCTCGGCCGCCCGGAACGGCGCGTTGGCCGTCTTGATCTCCTCGCGCGAAATCGAGGAGCAGTAGACGTCCGATGCCTCCCCGTCGAGGCAGACGGGGGCGAACCGTCGCACCCCGAAGACCTCTTCGCCCAGGGAGCAGAGCTCCCACCGTGCCTGGCGAACCAGGCGGACGATGAGTGCCCCCTTGTGGGCATTCGTCTCGTTGGTGTCGCGGACGACGTCCACGACCCAAAGCTCCCCGTCGGCCGGGAGCTCGCCGCGGTAGGCTCCGGCCGTCTCGGGCCGGTAGCCTGCAAGGAACACGATCTTGCACCGACCACGCGGGTCGGCCACGATCGTTGCCCGGAGCTCGGCGCCCTGCCGGCTCCAGACCACCAGCGTGCTGGTGGTCGCCGTCGTCTCAATCCCCTTCTGCGTGTTCTGCGTCGCCATGATGACCTCCTGGTCGTGGCGTGCCCATGTCAAATTCTCACCACCCGGTGAGGACTCAACACTGTTGGGCAAATTTACAATGCGCTCCAAGAAAGTATTTTTTATAAAAATAATCAAAGGAGCGCATTGCTTTTTGATTGAAAAGGACATTTCGAGAATAAATCCCGATCACAAAAGTCATACTAAAATAAACTTCTCTGATCGGTCGGCAATTGATTTTCTTGACTTCAATCACCAAATTAAGTATAATCTGTATATTGTATTCATTTTTTTATATACAATATGATCAAACGATATCTTCAGAAAATCATAGAGAATTCTCTCAATAAAGGCAAAATTGTTATTCTCTATGGCCCAAGACAGGTGGGGAAAACAACGCTCGCACAAACATTCATGTCCGATACGACGATTCTCTACAATTGCGACCGGGGAGAGACACGCAATGCATTTGAAACCACCAATCTCACCGCCCTCTCTAGTCTCGTCGAGCCGTACGAACGGGTCATTATTGACGAGGCGCAAAGAGTGCGCGATATTGGACTCACCCTCAAAATTTTGATCGACACGTATCCTAAAAAACAATTCCTCGTCACTGGCTCATCGTCATTGGATTTGGCCAATCGCGTTGTCGAGCCGCTCACTGGCAGACATTTTTCATTTCTCATGTATCCTTTGAGTCTGTCTGAGCTTCAGAATGAATGTGACCCCATAGCGTTGCGCGAGCAACTCGCAGAACGTCTCATCTATGGTTCGTATCCAGACATCGTCACGACCAAGAATATGTCTGACCGAGAACAGCTTTTGCGAGAGTTGCGCGACAGTTTTCTTCTCAAAGATATTCTCACGATTGAACGTATCAAACAACCGCATCTGATTCTCGACCTTCTTCAGGCTGTAGCGCTCCAGATCGGCCAAGAAGCATCATACGAAGAACTTGCGACTCTCCTTGGCCTCCATAAACAAACCATCAAAAAATATCTCAATCTTTGCGAAGAGATATTTCTTCTCACATCGCTGAGACCATACACCACAAACCAACGCCAGAGTATTCGCAAGAAACGAAAATATTATTTTCTCGATCTTGGGCTTCGCAACGCTCTCATCAATAACTTCAATCCGCTCGACCTGCGAGGCGATGTCGGCGCGCTTTGGGAAAATTTCTGCGTCATCGAACGGATGAAACACAACGCGCAACTTCGCCGACAGCCAAACTATTATTTTTGGCGGTCATACACTGGGCAAGAGATTGACCTTATCGAAGAGGCGGGAGGAACACTCTCGGGGTTTGAGATGAAGTACAAAAAAGATGTTCTTCCGACCGCTATACACCATGCGTTTGCTGACATAGGCGGACGCACGTTGACGTTGGTCAATAAAGAAAACCTCTTTTCTACCCTCTTGGTCTCTTGATCATTTCGAGGTTTCCCCTGTTCATCCATACTGGCCAACGCCCTTTCTCGAATCCATTTCGGACCCGATCAGAATATTGGAATCATCCACAACTCTGATCGGTCGGCAAGGGTGCTAATCTTGCCGTCCGAGTGCATGCGTTGTTTTTTCTACTAGGTACAACGCGTATAACCTTTGCATCACTTCACCCATGATGCGGGAACTATTGGGGGATTACTTGGGTTAACACTGTCTCGAAATTGAAACAGTGTTGCGCTCGCCGGTTGGTAATCCAACAACCGGAGAGTGCGTTGTGTGGTGCTAGTCCTGCGTCTCTCGACGGAAGACTAGCTCTTGGTGGCCGTGCCCGACTTGCCACAGGTCGGGCAGGTGAGCCGAAGAGGCTTGCCGGCCTGGAAATCGGCCGCTTGCCCCTTGGTCACCTGCGGGTAGGCCCCGTGGCACGACGAGCGGAAGTCCCGCTTGCCCTGGTGGACGAACGCCACCGAGGGCTGTGCGGACTCGACCGCCGCCGTGGGCTCCTGGGACGGAGCCGCGGACGGCTGACGGGCATGTGCCGTCTCCTGGTCAGCGGAGGCAGGCCTCCAGATGAGCCAGAAGAACAGCGCCCGGTAGCCGGGCTGCTCATAGGCGAACAGCTCGACCACCCCGCCGGCGCACGGGTGCGCCTCCACCACTCGGCCCTCCTGCCCGCCGCGGACGACGGCGGGCACCTTCCGCGAGACGACCGGTGGACGATCGGGACGAAGGAACTCCATCCCGACCTCGCTGACGAACTCAGCGAGTCCACACGTGTCGTCCCAGCCCTGGCGGACGGCATACCGCCGCGCCAGACGCTCGTAGATCCCACGGATCTCGACGAGCATCCGGACGTTCCGCCGGCGCTGTTCGGCCGTAACCCCGAACAGCCCCTCCATCGGGAGGCCGAGCTCGCGCTCGATCTCCGCGACGGCCGCGAGCTGGGCCG
>MFQC01000008.1:166258-168867 GCA_001784285.1 Candidatus Magasanikbacteria bacterium RIFCSPHIGHO2_02_FULL_48_18 | reverse complement strand
GGCGAGTTCGTCAGACTCGACCACCCGCCAGGACCGGACGTCCCGAGAGACACCGTCCGGCTCACGGCGGGTGCCGTCGGAGCTTACGACCCAAATGTCGTAGCTCCACCCGCCGGAGTCCTCCTCGTGGACTCTCGCGCCCCGGAAGTCAACGAGGATCTCGCCGGTCTCCTCGCGCCGGCGGAGCTCCTCGCGCCGGCGGAGCTCCGCCTCGGCTACGGGCCAGGCCTCCCGGACATTGGCCCAGAGACTCGAATAGTCCGTGGGCCAGTAGCCGGGCAGTGTGTCATCCCCGCCCTTCCGAAACTCCACCAATTGGCGGAGTTCGGCCGAAAGGGCGGAAAAAGCCGGCTCGGCCATAATGGCCAGAGCGTAGGCCTGAACCGCCGCCGAATAGCAGTTCCAGGCCGTCGTCCGCTCGTCGTCGAGGAGGCGGACAATCTCCTCGACCTTCTGGGGCGCCACCCCCATCTCGGCGAGGAGCTGGTCGCCCCGGAAGGCGCATGACGCCTTCCGGGTGCCGCCATATCGCCCCACCCTCTCGTCAGAGGCCATGGAGAACATCTCCATGGCCTCGCGGGAGAGCTCCCACGCACTGTCTTGGGCTCGCTGGACATACCACCAGCGAGCCGCCACATAGCGACGCCCCCCGTCGTCGCTCTCGTAGTCATAGGCTTCGTGGCCCCAGCGGGCCACGTCCCCCCTGATCCGCCACTGGCCGGGCGCGAAGCCCGCCAGCGGCATGACGCGATCCGGCCCGCAGGCCGGGTCGACGGGGAGGCTCGGGGGGGTCATCGTTTCAAAAAAATTCTTCTTCATCTTGCCCTCCTAAGGCAGAGATGTGCCGCTCGGCTCCCTCACACCACCCGGTGGAGCGAGCCTTAACTGCGGCGATTTATTCCAGAATTTCCATCCCGGCAAGCACGCGAGATGATATCGATGTCGCATGAGCAGCACATTGTGAAGAGAGGTTTCTTTTTTTAAAGAAAGAAACAAACAATATGTTACTCACCGAGATATCATGTCGTCTCGCGCGCGTGTCGAAACAAAAATGTTGTCTTTTCCATTGAACTTATTTATACTTTCTTCATTATTTTGATTAACTTCCTTATGTTTGAATACCTCCACACTCCCGGCGTCTCCCCCGAGCTTGATCACGAACTCTTTGAAGCGTACGAACGGATGCCTGACTCAAAAAAAGACCCAGCGACGCATACTCGCGCATTGGCCGAGGACCTCAGTGCTGAATTGCGGCATACCACGGAAACACTGCTCACCGACTTGCTCGGCCAGGAACCTCTCGCGACGAAAAAATTGAAACAAACATTCTCCGAACGAGCAGCCAATTTGCCGCGAACGGAAATCTATGATACGCCCAATTCCATTGCCGCATTGGCTAGCGAATGTGGGTATCGTCTGGAACCCCAAAGTATTTTCCCGGACGAAGTCCTCATCACCTTGCGCATACCACCCCACCTCAACCAGTATTACCAGAAAACCAAGGCCGGCCTGGTCGCATGGGGACCACATTATGAAGGAATGATCAATCATATATGGAGTACGGTGCGCACGTTTGCCTCCGAACACGATCTTGTTGTGAATCGACTCAATGCTCCCGGGTTTCATGACAACACCAAATACTACTACCTCTTTCTTCTCAGTCCAAATGATGGAAGAGGATCATTCCCCCACATGGAACCCAAAAGAAAATCACCTCGGTAACATACAACGCCCTCTTGTAAAGAACACGGCAGCAGTCGTGTAAAGGTATTGACAAAACAAAAATTTCTGATATAATGAGTTTAAAGGGTAGCTGACCAGATACATCTGGCCAACTCTACTTGTCACATAAAAGTCTCCCGAGAGGGTGATTTTTATGTTATACTTTTTTTGGTGGACTAGCGGGCCAGTAGTGTATGTGGTCAGCATGCTACCCTTGACAAGTAGAGGAACGGGTTCAATTCCCGTCTGGTCCACCACCAGAGACAATCTTACTTTTGCAAGGTTGTTTTTTGTTTATGTAAAGAACATGCTCATATATCACGATCCACATACCACATATTTCGTGATACGTGCGTTTTCCCCAACAATCCCGAATCCCTATTGATTCGAAACTCTTGGGGTCCGACGATGAGTGCTATATCGTCATCGGACCGAGTGTTTTATAGCTACTGCCCGCGGCAAGGCTCGTTCATTTTTACCTCAGAACGACTTGGTCTTTTGTGTGGAGTTCGATCCCTCGTGGCTCCCGACTACTCCACAGAGTCGGGTGAGGGTTCGGTGTGGTCTACCAGTTAAGGCACCACACCGACAGGCCCCAGAAGATCTTCTCCGCCCACACCGTCTCGCTCACGTGGAGCAAGAACGACGTGTTCGAGATGATCCCCGACGCCGGGGAGGAGGTGAAGCCCTGCGGGAGCAGGGACTGCAGATTCACCTCCTCCTGCCGCGCCTTGGGCACGGCCAGGGAGTACTGGATCCCCGGCCGGCCCGCCTTCTTCTCGAACCCGGCGATCGGGCCGGTGTCCTTGCGGACCACCGTCACCCGACAGCCGGGCCGCGCCTCGAGCCGCGCGGCCAGGGTGGTCAGGTCGTAGGCGGGCGAACCC
>MFQC01000008.1:86359-166243 GCA_001784285.1 Candidatus Magasanikbacteria bacterium RIFCSPHIGHO2_02_FULL_48_18 | reverse complement strand
CCAGCCGCTCGGCCTCGGCGACGCCCGCCTCGTAGGCCGTGACCTTGTCGGTCAGGCCCTTGAGGGCGGCCTCGTCGCCGGAGGCTGCCTTGGCGAACTGCTCGAAGAGCGTCGCCTTGGCCCCCTCGGAGACCTGCGGCCGAGCCTGGTCGTAGGCCGGCACGGTGGCCAGGCCCTTGACCAGGAGCAGGGCGAGCGGGCTGAGCCGCCCGGCGACCTGCTCCGACCGCGGGCCGTCGAGGACGGCCGCGTCCTCGTCGAGCCCCTCGTAGGTGACTCCCACGGCCTTCATGGCCGCGGTGAGCCCGTCGGCATCGGGGTCGGCCACGATGACCGTCCCCTCGCCGGCGAACTCGCCGACCTGCAGCAGGGTGCTGCAGGCGGGGTGGGTGGCGCGGTGCGAGATCGTCGCCCGCTCGCCCAGGAGCTCCCGCACGGCCTGGGCGGCCGCACGGATCTCCTCGTCCCGCTGGCTGCGGGGGGCGGGGACGTCGTGGTGGTCGCGGACGACCACCTCGACGCCGTCGGTGGTGAGCGCGCTGATGGCGCTCACCAGGTGGGTCGTGGCGGGGGTGTCGAGGAAGACGACGCGCCGGGCCCCCATGCCCAGCACGCTCTGGACGCACTCGGTGGCGGCGTCCTCGCCAAAAAACTTTACCATCAAAATTGTCGTCGTGTTGTTGATTTTCAGCGTAATCATGGTGTTCCCCATGATCTCCTCTCCTTGCCACAGAGAGACCCTATTTATCGCCTTCCGGGCGCCCGATCTTTGCTCGCTGAAACAAAGAACGGGAAGGAAAAATTTTGTGGAAATAATTCCTACGCCTTCCGGACAATCCGGGAACTCATCACGTTCCCCGCGTTGCGGGGGCTCATGCAAGAAGCGCGGGTGGAGGTATGTGAATGCGACGCAACAATCTGTCATCATGGACAGATTGCCTCCAATGCGCCACACCCTCCGGCTTGGCAGGCCGAATTCCACTTTTTTCGAGCAATAACGCTCGCGCAATTTGTTTTAGAAACAAACTCTGCGAGCGCTATTGCGCTGTTTTCACGCACGAGAAACACCTTCTCATGCGCTTGCCAATTGCGCTGACGTATGATACCGTTGAAGTGAAAATTCGTATGCAACAGTCACAAAAACAGAAAGAAAAAATAATCATTTCTCTCTCTAAACAAGAGCACGCGGAACTAAAAAATATTGCGCTTAGTTTTGGTTTTTCTCTTTCTGAATTTTCCTCTCGTCTCCTGCAACAGTTTTTGCGCGAACTTCCCAAGGAATCACTCAATGACTTTGAGCATCCGAAAGCGCTGACTCGTTCGCTTAAACGGGCGCTCCAAGAATATAAGCACGGGAAGCTTGCCCCGAAACTATGATCATTCTGTACGCGGAAGAGTTCCGAAAACAATTTCGGAAACTCCCAAAGGAGGAACAGAATCACTCGGCGATATCGAGTGCTTTTCTTATTTCAGGATACAAACACCGCTGTGTTTCTGACGATTGGACACAGAAAAGAAATCTACCGCAATCTCCGTTAGCGCCATTGGCAATAAATTGTAATGATCATCACTGTCTGCAAAACATTCACACCTCTCGCCAAAATCATCCGGTTCACACCTTATATTGCATGTGAAAGCGACACCACGTGATTGTGCTGACGCGTATTGCAACACTGGTTTATGCGCCGGACTTCCTTTTTGCAGGAGCGACCCGCCGGCAGACCTTTATGAAAGGTCCACTGGCAGACCGACCACGTGTATAACAACAAAGAGCCTTCCGAAGAAGACTCTTGTGAGGCATATTGCCAAATATCCAACCACTACGAAAGATATTTGGCAAAGAAGCCCTCGAGGAATCTTCCTTGCGTTCGTAGTGGTTGATGGATTGTTCGTCTCACCCCCTTCACTCCTCACTCTCCCCAAACTTCAGGAAGAGAATTGGAGCGGCGAATGGTGCACATTCGCCGGCCCGAGTGTTCCTCTTTTTTGCGCTATGCACGGCAGAGGAAAGAAAGCCGGCTTTTGTTTGGACACAAGTCCCGGGGAAAGCACCCCCGCCCTATGCCGTGGTCGGCTTATGCGGTCGCGGTGCAAGGGGGCGCCGCGTCGAGATCCTCTATGCCCTGCCTACTCGGCAGGACACGGAACCGCCGCCGACGAGCCTGACTGCGCGCTCTGAAAATGAGCGACACAGCGGCCGTCGACGGAGTCCCTGAGGATATCGACCACTCCGAACCCGTCCACCTTCTCTTGGTGGACGAGCCGGAACCGCCTCTCTGTGGCGCTCGGCTCTTCAGCCCCGCCACATCCAGTCGCCGTGAGGCAACCGAATGCGACGAGGGCCAGGAGCACGAGCGCCAAGAAGTGGCGTCTCATGGGACCTCCAGTCCACACGGCTTATTTCGGGATTTCACCATGGACTCACCATGGCTTATACCCTTATTCGTCCGTGTGTTTATAAATTTTCTATCGGCCCACATAAATGTGGGTTGCTTCGCTCGTCGCATGACGAGCGGACCGACTGAGATTGCTCTCATATATCAATACCTGTTTAAAAGATATGGATGTATGAGAGTAATCTCGGTGTTTTTGTAAAGAACATTTTTTTTCTCTCTATCTTCCTGTCTTCCAGAAAAACAAATTTGAAAATGTACCCCTGCAATCTCCAATCTCTCGATTAGAAATTCTAGGGGTCCGACGATGAGTGCTAATCGTCATCGGACCGAATGCTTTTTTTCTTTTCAAAGAACAATTTCCGGTGTGTCGTCACCGGCACCTACCCTCCTCAATCACCCTGTGGAGGGAACAGGGCCAGAGCTTACGCCCTGGACGTCATCGCCTCCTGGCAGATCCGGAACTGGTCCGGATCTGCCAGGTCGGCCCCGCCGACCGTCGTTGCCGTCTCCGACAGCCCGAGCACAAAACTCAGGCTACGTAGCACAGCGCCGTTCTTCCCTTTTTCCAAGCGCCCGAAAGCGCTTGGGTGTACGGAAGTAAACGTGGCGACGGTGTGGCGGCGGTTGGTTTTGCTAGCCATGTTTTCCTCCTTTAAGAGGTGACCCCACATGGCGCGGGGGGGCTTTGGAGCCCAAATTTTTTCCCGCCCACCAACGTGGCAGACGGAATCTTACCAGAGGGAACTATTTCCCATACTGGCTTTCTCTTTATTGCTCTGAGAAAAACAGAAGGGAAACGGTTCAACTATGGTGCGTGTTCCATGTGATAATGTGATCGGACATTGACAACGTTTTTTCTCCTTGATACGATGGATATATACCCATTCGATATGACTATTCGTCAACTTACCAAACAACTGTATACCGTTGAGCGAATTCTTACTGATATCAGAAATGAATTACGAAAAGCCAGGACGACAAAGGCTACTCTTGAGAGTACCCGAGGTACCATTTCTAAAGAACGAGCAGAAGACATGCTACGGTATATTGAAGAACAACGGCGAGCGCCTGATCGCGGACCAATAAAGTAAATCACATCTAAGGAGGGGTATGGCTTCATCAGTTCTTATTGATACAAACATTGTTATCCTGCACTTAAGCGATATCTTGATCTTGCCAGCTGAAAATGAAGCCGTTTTGCTCATATCTGTTCTTACTAAATTCGAGCTTCTCCGTTATCCGGGTATGGGTCGAACAGAAGAAACGCAAATTCGTACATTTCTTAATTTTTGTGAGCTTATCCCAATTAACGAACGAATTGCTGACCAGGCCGCATTTCTTAGAAGAACACACCGCATAGGAACTGTAGATCTCCTAATAGCCGCCACCGCCCTTGAATGCCACATACCGCTCATCACAAGAAATGTGAAAGATTTCCGGCATATCCCCAACCTCGATGTTCGAACAGAAATATAACACCCATCAATATCTTGCTGTCCCAACAACGTTGGGACTTTTTTATTTTGTAAAGAACTCATTTTCGTCCCGACTCAGTCGGGGCTGTGCCGTTCAAGCTCTCTCTGTACTACTGAGTGTCCCGATCACATTGCATTGGCTTTTGCCGCCACAATATGACAGGACGCACTCGGTACTACTGTTCTCTCGTAGAACGGTAGGACTATCACGGAGGAGATAATACCAAATTGCTTTCGTATTATCTAACAACTCCCACAGTCTCTTCCCAACGTGAGTCGAGAAGCAAAGCCACATATTCATCTTGGATGAACGTGTGGAGTACGAGAATGATGTCCTCATGTCGCCGGAGGGAATCTCTCTCCCTTTTCAATCGGGCAAAATGGGGAATACATCGGGTAAAAAGAACGTGAAGGTCAAATGCACTATATGATATGTGTCCGCTTTCACCTTACGACAAGCGAAAGGCGATTGGGCGGCACACCACTATTGCTTCGACCGGTGACCCCGTGGGTTCATTCGTCGTACCGGACTCATATATTACTGTGATCCGAGGAGAATGAAGGCCCCGCAAAGCGGGGTCGCCGGTTGAAACAAAAAAGCTCTCTTGGTGGAGAGAGCTCATAAAAAATGTCACACAAACCTCGCCCACCTCCTGTTTCACAGTTAAAAAAATAACTATTGAAACACGAAAAATGAGATCGAGATAGAGACATTTCATTCGGCTCTCTCCTTCCAAATGAATGTTGTATATTGGTTGTAAGGCGTTACGTCCTGTTTCGGCGCTTTTTTGGTTTCTCAGCGTAACGACATAGTATAGCATGATTGACGCTATATGTCAATGTAAGAGTGTATCCTTACTTTTTTATACTATTTTTTTGTTTAAAATAAGCTAAAAAGTGTATTCATTTATTTGTAAAGTAGCTACTTGACAAGTAAAGAGAGATATGGTATACTTGCTCTAGAATAAGCCAAAAAATGTATATTCTTGCGCATTGAGAAATATAGACAGGTATACAATTTTTTGGCTAAAATATAATAAATTTTATGCCATCCTCAAAAGAAACACTCCATCAATTTGGCTTTACGGATAGTGAAGCAGACATCTACCTTGCCCTAAACACCCGGGGGGAAATGGATGTCCCCTCCCTCGCCAAAGAACTCGGCCTCAGCCGAACGGCTATTTATGATGTCTTAAATACCCTTTTGGCCAAAGGGTATATTGATTACCGTAAACAAGGCCGCAATGCCTACTACAAAGCCGGCCACCCAAACAAGCTGGCAGGGCTTTTGGAAGAAAAAAAGCGCGAAACCGCGCTTTTGGCAGGAGATATGGAAGAGACCATCCGTCAACTCACCGGATCGTTCAATTTGGCGCAAAACAAACCGGGCGTGCGGTTTTTTGAAGGAGAAGACGGTATTCATGATGTGCTGGATTACATCGCAAACGGTTTCAAGCCCAATACCGAGCTCTTATCGTTTGTGAAAGTAAAGCCGCCACAATATGAAAAACAGCTCAATAGTGCCGTTGATGCGTTTATAAAAAAAAGAATCGCGGCAGGAGTGAAAACATTGGTTCTGGCCATTGACAATGAGGAAGGAAAAAAATTAAAACAAAACGACAAAGACGCGCTGAGGGAAACGCGTCTTGTACCGGAACACGATTTGTCGCCTGGTTTTTTTGGAGGAGAAATTTTTATGTATAACAACGACGTGTGCATGGCAACGGTGGAAGAAGAGCGATTTTTTGCCCTTGCCATTTCAAGCCCCGCGATTGCCAACATGTTCAAATCCATTTTCTTTTCACAGTGGGTCTTGCTGTCATAAGAGATTATGCCGCATGCGCATGCGCCACGTCATACATATTCGCCCGTTTCTCCTTATGGGAATCCTTTTCAAACACCGCATAAAACACACGATTGTCTCTTTCGTTGCTGTCCGGCATATATGATGTCAGAATCCGCCCTTTTCCATATTGCCGTTCTATCTCGGCCATAATCCAGCCGTCGGGATCGTTTTTGGTAATATCATCACTGTTTTGTTTTCCTTCGCCAAATTCCACTTTACACACTTTGAACGAGGCGCCCCCAAACAAAAGAGGGTACATACGGTTTGGCTCAACACAAACCGACTGCACGGTCCGCTTCAATTCTTCTTTTTGTTCACCGGTCATTGCTTTGGCCACAAGCCGGTCATCCTCCGGAAGACGAGACAACCGGACATAATGATGTTTATATTCACCATCATCCGTCGAACCGGCAAATGCCGAAAAACCAAGCTCGTTCACACTAATCGGAAATGATTTTACATGGGGCTTGGCAACCGCGTAATATGATCTGCCTTTTTTCAGATCGGCATTGAATCCCATTTTAATGGTCGCCTCGCCCAACCCCTTAATTTCGGCGTCCGGATTGGAAATAAACCAATCAAGATAATCCATCTTTTCTCCGATTTTTTTCTTCGTAAAAAACGAAAGCACCTCTCCGTCTGCAAGCGAAATGGTCAAACGCATATCATTATTCCCAACCACTTCTTTTTCAAACGCGATGTCATCCCCCTCCGGAAATTGTTTGCGAATGATCGTTTTTATTTTTTCAAGTAACTCCGGATGGTTTGCCAATTCGGTGCCGGTCATATCCTGCACTTTTTCAATAAGAGGAATGTCCTTCAGATTCAGGTTCGCGACCTCTTCGCGAGGCATCTGTTTTATGATATTTGCAAAAAGAAGAATACTCACATTTATTTTTTCAAGCTCCCGAAGAATATCACGGCTTGCCCGGCTCTGTTCTTCATCCGGAATTGATTGAACCTTGTTCGCATAATCACCCAACAATTTCCGCGCCCGCTTGGCAATGCCGAACGTCATATCCCCACGATTGAGCCAAGGCGCCGTATTTGTGGCAAAAAAACGCCGTATATCTTGTTCAACGGTTTCGAGATGATCAATAACATCGCTGTATTTTGCAAAAAGAGCTTGTTTTGTTTCTTCCCTCACGGGGGAGTTGGCAATTTGGAAAATATCCCCTGATGCCGCGCCATCAATTTCTGTCGCGATAAAACTCCGCAAGCCATCTTCTCCATACGCGCGAACCAATTGTTTCGCGCGATCCTGATCTTTTGCGCTCGCGGTATCCAAAAAAAGCAAAAACCATGCTTGTTCCCGAAGAGATAAATTATTGAGATACACGCCGACTTCTTTATGAAAATCCGCCAAGAGATGCGCATAATGACCATCTTTAAATTTTTCAAGAATGGCCTGTTGCTCTTTGTATTCCGGCGTCCTTTCACCCGCAACATGTGAAAATAAATCCGTAAGAACAATCTGTCGAATCTCCGCGCGAATGATATTCTCATCTTCCGCATCATGCTCTCCTTGATCCGCATCTGTTTCCCGAAACAATGAAAACACCCCAAGCATTTTCTTTTGTCGTTTATGATAAATAGCCGCGTCGCCATAGCCGGTAATGCGATGAACGACATTTTCCGCGCTATTATACATGCCAAGATCATATTTCCTGCCGAGATATTCAACCCCGTGTTCATCGACGCCCATTTCGCCCACTTCCAAACGGAACAGCATACGCTGGAGATCTTCTCGTACCATGCCTTCATACTGGTCGGCCTTCAATTTTTCCCTGCTTTCTTTTCCGCGAAGATACGACAGTATTTCTTTGGCGGCATACTGCGGATTTATGGCAGTAAACGCATACGCCATATTACGCGACACGGAAGGTCCTCGCTCTTTGAGAAGATCAAGCAACAAATCAATCGTTTCGGTATTGCCATATGGAGCTAATTCACGGATAGCGTTGTTCACAATGACCAAATCTTCTTGGCCACGATCAAAACTGATTGACTCATCTTCCATATCCTCATACTCAAATTGATCGCCTTCGTCCAACCAAGGCCCTGCTTCCAATTCCGATCCAGTGTGTCCTTGGTGCAAAAAACGGACATATTTTTCTTTTGCATATGCAAGAACCCTCGCAAAAACAGATTGCATACCCTCCGGTCCCAACAAATCTCTTGCATGTTCATCCTTCGCAAGCATATCCATGAACGCGGTCAAAAGAAAATTATCTCCTTCTCCAACCTGACTTTCAGTATCAATGGATAATACACTCCATTTTTCCTCGTTTTCTTCTCCAAGATATTCTACAAATAACCGACTTACAAAAGCCTCGCTTTCCTCCCGGCTGGAAAAAGTAATATGATGAAAGTCCCCAAATATTTCGTTTGAACATGGCGCCCGCACCCAGTCGGACGGAAGATATCCATCCTCCACAGACTCAGTAGCCTGAGCCAAATTACTATCAAGCTGATCAAAAAACTCACCCGGAGTTAACGAAACGACATCTTTTTGTTCCCCGGAAAGTCTTCCCTCTTCTTTATAAGAGGGAGCACATGCAGACTGTTCCTGGCCGTCCGAAAACGAAAATTGCGGCCGATATTTTTGTTCGTACATAAAAATGAAAAAAAACTGGAATCTCACTTAGTTTAGCGTCAAAAGAGCTTTGCTGTCAATAAAAATGTCCTGACACTCTGTTCTCTGTTCACCCTAGCCAAACCCACACCTTTCCTCTACAATACTATCCTATAGCGTATTTTTCTCCTATGATACTCAAAAATCTTATCCGCACCAAATGGTTTTGGATTCTTGCCATCGTCGCTGTTGGCGGTATTGGCATTGTCGCCGCAAAGATGAAAAATCCGCCGGTGCCGGAATTTTCGACCGCAACCGTGAAAAAAACCACGCTCACCCAATCGGTGGAAGAGGCGGGAACCGTAGTCGCCGATCTGGAGCTCACGCTTAGTTTTGAAATTAGCGGAAAGGTGATCGAGATTGGAAAAAAAGTTGGCGACGCCGTCCAAAAAGGCGCCATAATTGCGCGCCTCAACGCGCAAAAAGAATACGCGCGGCTGAGCCAGGCCGTCGCCTCGCTCCAGTCGGCCAAAGCGGCGCTTGAATTGAAAATGGTCGGCGCGACAAAAGAAAAGATCAATGAATCGCAGGCGGCCGTGACTCAGGCGGAAGCGGGCCTTGCGCAGGCGGAAGCGGATTTGGAAAAAACAAAAATCACCAATCAGACATCCACTGCAAGCGCCCAAAAAGCCGTGGAGACCGCGTACAACAACTTACAGCTCGTAAACAATTCCGACGTGAGCCAGCTGACGGCCGACGCACATGACGATCTCAAAAATATCGTGAAAAGCGCCGCAAGCACCCTTTCCGAGGCCCTAACCGAATCCGACAATATCTTGGGCGTCGACAATATCCATGGCAATGATTCGTTTGAAAATGCGCTCGCGCAAAAAAACTTAAGTTCTCTCAACACCGCAAGGCAGAGTTATGAAATCGCAAAAAAGGAAAAAAACACTCTTGCGGCGCTTGTCCAAACATTTGGCGCTCAAACTGCGCCAGGAGACATTGACCAGGCGGCAACGCTTGGAAAGCAAGCCGTTGCGGCGATGCAGACGCATTTGTTTGATGTGCAAACCGTGTTGGCCAACACCTCGCCGGTCAATAATCTGACGCAAACCAATCTGGAAGCCATGCAAAGCAATATCAATACGGTTTTTTCCGCGGTCAATACGGCCCAAACCAATATCACCAACGGCACCCAGGCGGTCGCAACCGCACAAAATACGCTCACAGCAAAACAAATCGCGTATGACGACGCAGTCCAAAATTTGGAACAGGCTAAAAAACAAGCGCAAACCAACATACTCACCGCCGAATCATTGGTAAACATAAAAAAGGCGGCGCTCGAACAAACAAAGGCCGCGCACGAATCCTTGATTGCCCCGCCGCGGGATATTGATCTCGCGTCTCTCAAAGCAGAGGTGGCGCGCCAAAACGCCGTTGTCGCCGATGCGCAGGCAGATGTCAATAAAACCATGATTGTGGCGCCGGCTGAAGGACAAATTCGGGATATTGATATGAAAATCGGAGAAATCGTGACGGCAAATACCGGCGTTGTCCGGCTTATTTCTTCATCCCTCATGATTGAGGTGGATATTTCCGAATCCGATATTACAAAAGTGTCCGTGAATAACCCAGCCACCTTTAGCCTGGACGCATTTGGCGACGAACGCGTGTTTTCCGGAACCGTTTTCTTTATTGAACCGGCAGAAAAAGAAGTGTCCGGGGTTATTTATTACACGACCAAAATATCTATTGATACCGCCGCGGACGCGGACATCCGTCCCGGTATGACAGCCAATCTCGCCATTCTCACGGACAAAAAGGAAGATGTCTTCGTCATTCCGCAACGAGCGATCTTGGAAAAGGATGGAAAAAAATATGTTCGCGCACTGACCGATCAAAAGACCGGCGCCTACACGGAAATCGAGGTAACCACAGGATTGCGGGGCGACGAGGGTCAAATAGAAATTATGTCCGGACTCTCCGAGGGACAAGAGGTTATTACTTTTATCAAGGAGTAGCCTATGCCCGCCCTCATTCGCGTGGAACATCTCCAAAAACAATTCCAAACCGGAGACGTGACAACAGACGTGTTGCGCGGCCTCAATTTTTCCATTGATCGCGGAGAATTTGTCGCCATCATGGGACCGAGCGGCTCTGGCAAGTCAACACTTATGCATATTTTGAGTTTTCTCGATAGCGCGACATCGGGCGCGTATTTTTTTGACGGAGAAAATGCAAGCAATCTCACCGATGATGAACTGGCGACCATGAGAAATAAGCGCATCGGTTTTGTCTTTCAGTCATTCAATCTCCTGCCGAGAACGACGGTCAAAGAAAACGTAATGCTCCCCTTGCTCTATGGCAAAGAAAAAGACAAAGAGAAAAAAACCATGCACGCCATCGCGTCGGTCGGACTCACGCATCGGGCGGATTATCTTTCCAACCAAATTTCCGGAGGAGAAAAACAGCGCACGGCAATCGCGAGGGCGCTCGTCAATGATCCGGACGTTATTTTTGCGGATGAACCAACCGGCAATCTTGATTCCAAATCGGGCAATCAAATTCTTCGTATCCTGCAAGATCTTAATACACAAGGCCGCACCATTATTATGGTAACCCACGAACAAGACACGGCCGATCATGCCAAAAGAATTATCAAAATCAAAGATGGAAATATTATTGACGATGCGCAGGTCAGCCATCGGCGATTTGCGACCCACGGGGAATTGAAAAAATAACAATGCCTCACGCCCGATATGTTTTTTAAGGAAACGGTTTTTTACGTCCTTCGACACCTTCGCCACGACAAACGGCGCACCATCCTCACGACGCTTGGCCTTGTGATTGGGATCACCTCGGTCATCTTGGTGATGTCGGTTGGCGCGGGCGCGCAGAGTTTGATTACCAATATGTTGCAAAAGCGCGGCACCGACATGCTGGCCATTCTTGCCGGCGCGTCCGACCCGGAAGGACCGCCGGCCCAAGCCATGGGCATTGTCATTACCACCCTTACTGCGGACGACGCGCGAGCGCTTCTTGAACCGCATAATGTGAGGAATGTTTTGTCCGTGTCCGCGTATATTTCCGGAAATGACACCTTGCAGTGGAAAAACAACGAACGCAACGTCACCTACACGGGTACCATGGCAAGCTATCCCCTTATAGAAAAAACGGAAATGAACACTGGACGTTTTTTTGACGACACGGAAGAATCGTCAAAAGCGAATGTGATGGTGCTTGGTTCGCAAATCGCGGAAGAATTATTTGGCAACCAGGAACCCGTGGGAGAATTTGTCACCCTGCAAAAGAAAAAATTTAAAATTATCGGCGTCCTCAAGCCAAAAGGGTCGGATGGATTTGAAAATCCGGATACCGCTGTCCTCATTCCGCTCAAAACCGCCCAGCAAGATCTCCTCGGCGTCCGGCATGTGTCATTCATCCGCCTGCGCGTCACAGATACATCGTACGTGGATGAGGCAAGCGAGGCTGTGCGGCAAACCCTTATCGAACGGCATAACGACGAAGATTTTTCCGTCCGCAACGTCGCCGACGCGCTTGACATTCTCACCGCGATTACAAATGGCATGCGATTTTTTTTGGTCGCGGTGGCGGCCGTCTCATTGTTTGTCGGCGGCGTGGGTATCATGAATATTATGCTCATTGCCGTGAAAGAAAAAACCAGAGAAATCGGCCTCCGAAAAGCGGTCGGCGCGCGCCGACAGGATATCCTTGCTCAATTCCTCATTGAAACGATTATTATTTCCTTGGCCGCCGGCATTGCGGGCATCCTTATCGGCGTTACCCTTTCTTTTGCAATCGCGCGCGTGGTCCAATCGCTCGATTACGATTATAGTTTTATTATTTCTCCTCTTTCTCTCCTGGTGTCGGTCGCTGTCGCTGGAGGCATTGGGCTAATCTTTGGGGTGGCGCCGGCCGTGAAAGCGGCCCGGCTCAACCCGGTAGACGCGCTTCGCTATGAATAATATCATCACGTCATTTTTGCTCGGCCTCTCCATGCTCCGTAAAACAAAACTCCGATCGAGCCTGACGGTGTTTGGCATTACCATCGGTATTGGCATGGTCATCGTCGTCTTTTCTGCTGGAGAAGGCGTCCGCGGCATTATTACGGATCAAATTTCGAGCTTTGGAGACAATTGGATTGATATTGAAATTAAAGTCCCGGAGACGAAAAAAAATTCGCAAAAAAATGCGAGCGATCTCGCGCATGGAGTGAATATTACCACGCTCAAAAAAGAAGACGCAGACGCAATCAAAAAACTCAACAATATACAAAATGCCTATGCGGGCATCACGACCCAAGCCGTCCTCGCCTACCAAAATGAAAAAATTCGCCCCATGATTTTCGGCGTAACGGCATCGTATCTTGCTATTGATAAAAGCGCGCTCGCGTCGGGACGATTTTTTACCGAATCCGAAGACATGGCCGCGTCTCAAGTGGTCGTTATCGGCTCTGAGGTCGAAGACGTTTTATTTGGCAATAACAACCCCATTGGAAAAATCGTAAAAATCGAAGGGAAGCCGTATGAAGTGATTGGCAGTATGGAAAAACTCGGCAATGCCGGATTTTTTAATCGAGACAAAATGGTCTATCTTCCGCTTCAAACAACGCAAAAAAAACTGATGGGGGTTGAACACATTCTTTTCATTATCGCGCAAACCCGCGACAACACCAAAGCGGAAAATACTGCGGAAGAAATCCGATACCTCGTGCGGGAGAGGCATAATATTCCCGCTCCGGAAAAGGATGACTTTTCGGTAACCACAATGAAAGAAGCCACCGATATTGTGGACACCATCCTCACTGCAATAACCTGGCTTCTTATCGCGCTTGCCGCCATTTCTCTTTTGGTCGGAGGTGTCGGCATTATGAATGTGATGTATGTGTCGGTTGCGGAGAGAACATTTGAAATCGGCCTCAGAAAGGCGACCGGCGCAACGACGACTGCCATTCTTTCCCAGTTTCTTATTGAAGCGGTCGTCCTTACGGTTGCGGGCGGCATTGCCGGGGTGCTCCTGGGTTCAGCGGTTGCGTATGGCATTGCCGCAATTGCGCGGTATATGCATTTGGCATGGTCGTTCACCATACCATTTTTTTCCATTGTGCTCGGAGTGAGCTTTTCCATGGCCGTGGGAATTCTTTTTGGCCTGTATCCCGCAAAAAAAGCGGCGCATCTTCACCCAATTGATGCACTCCGGATGGAATAACCTCGGATTGATTATTTCCAGGCTCAGAATGGACTACTTTAACCCTCCGAATGATCCAATATGGCCGGGACTATTGCCCCGCGCGGTGCCGGCATGATGCGTGTCCGATTTTGAAGAAAATAAAAAAATTAAATCTTGATCAAGACAGGAACGTATGATACAGTGTCGCTGCGCCGAGATGGTGAAGCTGGTAAACACGAGAGACTTAAAATCTCTTGCCCTCCAGGGCTCGCGGGTTCGAATCCCGCTCTCGGCACTAAGAGAACAAAACACCAAGGCATATGAAAACAAAAATTTCAATCGCTTTCATCATTCTAATCGTTTTGGGCCCAGGAATTTTTTTTGTTTATAAAAATATTTCTTCTTCCGAAGTACAGAATGAAGAAAAAGAGACAGAAAAACTTCCGAAGCCCCTCGCCGACTACCTTGCCGCAAGAACATGCGGAAACGCCGCATGCGAGATTGGAGAAAATAGCGCACGTTGTGTTCAAGATTGTCCGCAAACCAAAATCAGCGTCGATAGATGGACCCAAGTAAACGGCCCATACGGCGGCCTGATAACTGATTTGGAAAAAGTGGGCGATACGTTGTGGGCGGCGACATCGTTTACATACGAACTTGGGGGCAATGGCATTTTTGAGGTCACAAACAAGGGTTTAGCATGGAAAGCGCTGGGAGGCACCAATAAGCGCGTGCTCGATGTTGCGGTGGACCCAAATAACACGAACAATATTGCCTTTATCGCCGATACACCTTTTATTACATGGAATGGAGGCACAACCTGGCAGAAAATTGAGCTTGAAGCCGATTCGTATACGTCGGTTGCCATGAGCAAGGCAAACCCATCTCTTATTTTTGTGGGCGCTGTTTCGGAGGGAAAAGGAACGCTTTTTGTATCGTCTGATGATGGGAAAAATTGGACGAGGGCATCATTTTTGCCAGAAACCGAGTGGAGCGTGGAACCTGTCTGGGCAGGCATTCCAGAAGAATCAAAAAATTGGATAAAAGTCATTGAACCTCATCCTACTCTTGAGAACATTGTATTTTCCGGCACGAATTCGGCATTGTTCAAAAGCGAAGACCAAGGGCGCAATTGGCGAAGAGTTGACCAAACGTTTCATAGAACGGATATATTGGACCTTACCATACATCCTCAACGTCCGAATGAAATCTACGCAAGAGTCGGCGTGTATGAAGACTTCACTTGTTTTGAGGTAGCCGGCAAAGAAGACCCAAAGGCTACCAAACGAGAAAAAGAGAAGTGCGCCGGCGTGTACAAAAGCGCTGATGTGGGTGAAACCTGGCAACAGCTTCCGGCATCGTATTTTGACCCCTCGGAAGGAGGCATTTTTATAGACGACAATAATCCGGATATTGCGTATGCCATTTTCTCCAGAAAAATTTTTAAAACAGAAGATGGCGGAAAAACATGGAAAAATTTTTTCTTCACTCACGACCAGCCGTTCATCTCGAATTCTGGCATAGAAAGATTGGCAACAGGCGAGGATAGCGATGAAGTATTCATTGCCGGCAGACAAGGCCTTTTCCACACAGAGGATGCGGGCCAGCATTGGCACGAAAGAAATAATGGTTTTATAGGAAGCGAAGTGGTGGATATTGTAAAAGCCGCGGACGGCGCGCTTTACGCCGGCACATATTCACTCGGCATGTTCAAAAGCACGGATCAAGGACAGAGCTGGACATTTTCCTCCTACAATTTAGAAAACCCCTACGTCATGCTTATTGCAACGCACCCAACAGACCCCCAAACCGTGTTTATTACAACCAACGGCGGAGTATATGCCAGTCTTGACGGCGGGCTGACTTGGGAGCGCGCCGCCGAAGCGTTTTTTAAAGATTCCGGTTTGCTTCCCGGAATCGCGCATTTCCATGGCATTGCTTTTGATCCTTCAAACCCGGACCGCATGTATATTGGAGGCGGTGGAGACCAGTATTCACCGAGCGGCGTCGGAATATCAATCAGTGAAGACGGCGGCAAAAGTTGGAAGGAGGCGAATGCGGGTTTTGAAACCGATGTGCATGTGAGCAAAATTATTGTCGATAAGAATAATCCCTCTACCGTCTACGTGACCACACAAGGGTCCACAAACTTTTCAGAGAAAACCGGCAACGGGTCAGGTGTGTTTAAGAGCACAGACTATGGAAGTAGCTGGAAAAAAATAAATGCAGGGCTGGAAACAAGAGAGACGAATACTATCGCTTTAGACCCCAATGATCCAAATATACTTTATCTAGGCACAGACGATGATGGAATGTATAAGAGCAATGATGGCGGAGCTTTGTGGGAGAAACTCGAGATACCGCAACTACCCAAAAATTATGGAGTTGGTGACATTGTGGTAAACCCAAAAAAAAGCAATGTTGTATACGCCGCGACAGTTGACTATTTTCGGCTAGTTACTTCTAGAGGCTTGGTTGGCGACCATGGCGTTTATGTAAGTAGTGATGGCGGAGCAACGTGGCAGCCTTTTAATGAAGGTCTGAATCATGCAGGAGCTTTTTCCCTTGAACTTGATACTGAAAACAACATCTTGTACGTAGGCACTCGCGGCGGCGGGATATATTGGCGGTCGGTTGAATAGAGAACAATAGTCTTTGTGCTATACTATACTATATGCCTCAAAAAAAATCGGTTTGGATCGCCGGCATGAGATATTCTCCTACTGCAAAAAAATTTACCATCACGTATGGAAATACGCCACTTTTGGATGATGGTGGAATTATAGGCGACGGGAACGCTCTTCTGAAAGGAGAAATCTCTTTCTCGCCCTCTCTTGAAATTCAAGACGATGGAAAAATAAAAATATGCTTTGGAGAAGACTACAATCCACATATAGCGCGCGCCAACATCAAAATGCTTAAAAGATCTGATCCCGCAGGACTTGCGCTTTTATCGTGGTCTATGAATTTGGGTTTCATGGATGTGGCGGAGGGTCAATCATCAAACAGCGCTTATGTCGGCGTCACTCGGGTGGCCCTTGAATTTGATAAAGGGAAAAGCGAATCAAAAGAGCCTGGCAGGTATGAGTACATTCTTAAAATTCCAAAATTTGCGTCAGCGGCTCGCAAACTCACGGTGGATTTCGTGTGGCTGAAAAACAAAAAAACACTTGTCTTCCCTATCACCCTGAAACAGCAGCCCATAAAGTTAACGGGTGGTTGTGTTTTTTATAAAACTCTGCTTGCCGAGGTCGCATCCGAGGCGAGAAATTATACATAACGTCTATGTCAGAAAAAAATAAACGTTCAGCATTAAACATGAGCGGAGAACTGGCATATGACGGTGATGATGAATACAAGGTAACTTTCAAAATAAATTATTCTATTGCCGAACCAAATAAATTTCACGCAAGCATATATAACATCGCCGAAGAATGGAATGTGGTAAAGTTTGAAGCGTATCTACTGCGTGACGAAGAGATAAACCAGGATGAGACCGGCCTAGAGGCATTGACAGAAGCTATTAAAACCGAGACATTTTCCCGTCGGCCAAATTTTTTTTCCGAAATGGCTGAACTCGACGAAAAATTGCCCAGCGACTTGCAAGCGGCTGGGATTGTTTTTGCTGTTCGCTTAGAAAAACTTCCATGTATATACTCCGCTGTATTGGTGGATTGGGGTGATATACTGCCGACTATTGAATTTTTTTTAGGCGCGTCGTATTGGTTTTCCCTTGTCCAATGGACTGATGACGATGGTAAAACCAAAATTTCAATTTTTGACGACAGCGCGCACACAAACTGGCTCAGAACCAGTCAAGACGGCAAAATACCTCTCGTCACTCTCAAAGATGCCGACGGTCATCCCACTGGAAATGCACACACTCTTACTAAAGAAGAGGCCACAACAGTATCCATCTTCGCCCCGTTTGCTATAGTCAGAAAAACTTTTGAAGACCCCTCTTCTATCGGAGAATCTTGGATTCTCAATAAATTCAAAGATTTAGAGAATACGGGAAGCAAGCGTATGACAATAACAATCAATCCAGTTGCCTCTTTGATCATAGCCAAAATGTCCAACAGCCTCAATTTTTTTATTCCAAATCCGAGAGAAAACATCACCGAAGCCAATGCGAATTTGGAGATTTTTTTGGATCCATCCGCGGATACGCTGACACGAATCGGCGGCTTAAGCGGCTTTCTCGGGCATTCCATAATGACGGTTTTGGATTTTGTTCCGGTTGCAGGCGGCGGCGTAAAGGCAAGCAAAAAAGGGATAGAAAAATTCACGGAGCACTTCGCGCAAGCCGAGGCAAAGATAGAGCGCTCGCTCGCTCTTGCTAAAAAAACGGAAAAATCATTGCATCTGGAACAAATTATCAAACAAGCAGAACAGGACATGGCCGCTATGCGAAAAGCAAAAGCTGATTTGATGAAACAGCTCAATGAAATTGAAGAGTTAAAAAAACTGAATCCAAAAGAAGCAGCCAAAAAATTGCGCACTGCTCTTGGGACGAGCGGCACGAAAATATGGTCGGGAAAAGTGAAAGCGAATGTGGCCAATTGGCAAAGATTGGTAAAAAATGAATCGGCAATACCAGTCGGAAATTCTGGAAGGCGTTTCCGCACAAACACGATTAAAGATAGCCTCGGCGATACGGAAGAAATGTTTGAACAGGAAATAAAATTGAGCGAGTCTATGAAAAAAGAACTGCGTGAACTTCAAAAAAATGCGTCTTCCGACATCGCCGGCGAAGCCCTCAAAGAGGCAATAGATGAAACCTTAAAGAAAAAGAAGGTGAGATTGGACCATGTTTGGATAGATCATTTCCCAGATGGCGGAGGAAAAATAATTCTCACCGACTACACAGGCTCTTTCCAGTGGGCTCACTTTTCAAAATCCAAATTATACGAAACCATTCTGCGCTCTGAACTCGAAGAACTGATACCACAAGCCAAAGACAAAAACTTTACTATCCAAATGATAGAGTATTATTGGCGGCAATAAATCCTGCACTTTTCTAGTTATTCTGCAATTCATTGCGATAATAATGCTCATAAATTGACATAATGGAAATATACAGCGCGGCGATAATGGGACCAATTACAAAACCTGAAACCCCAAAGAGAAAAATGCCCCCAAGCGTTGCGAAGAAAACAATCAGCGGATGCATCTCAATATCTTTTCCCACAAACATCGGACGGAGAAAATTATCAACAAGACTCACGACAATCGCGCCAAAAAGAAGAACGAGCCCCTGCGGCACCTGGCCCAAAATAAGCATAATAATGGCCGCAGGACCGAGAATAAGGGCCGGGCCAACGGCGGGAATAATGGCGAGAATAATCATAATTACTCCCCAGATAAAGGCCCCCTCAACACCGGCAATCCAAAAGAGAATGCCGCTAATTGTTCCTTGAATACCGCCTACAATAAGCGTGCTCTTCATAGTTGCTCGGACCGTGGATGTAAACCGTTCATACAGCATTTCTTCATATACATCGCCGAGCGGCGAGAGATGCATAAGTCTGAGGAGTGCCTGTTTTCCATCGCGAAGAAAATAATACAGGGAATAAAACATGATAAAGAGCATCACAATAAAGCGTACGGAATTTTGCGTAATACTCTTCACGCTCGTAAAGATGGCAGTGCTAATGCCTTTTGCGGCCTTGCTGGCGTAGGCTGGCCATTCCCGCTGAACCGTTTCCGCATACGGGCCAAACGGTGTGCCTTCCACCCATGTGCTTGCCGTGTTCAAGGCTTCCCGCAAATCGTCGGAATCGATGGAACGGTACACGTCAATCGATTGGTCCACAACCAAAATACCAACCAACAACAGTGGCATGAGCACCGCGGCAATAACGAGAATAATGGTAAGAAACACATTGAATCCCTTTGCTTTGATATACCGATTGAGCCACGCATAAAACGGATAAAACATGACGGCAATAACCGCGGCCCAAAAAATGGGATAAAAAAACGGCCGAAACAAATACAACATTGCAATGGATAAGAGAACGATGAGCAAAAAGAAAAATACCGACCGCATTTTTCCAAAGCTCATTTTATTGGTTGTCTGCATATATTTATCGTTTTTCTTGAAATATTTTCCGAATGACGTCATCAATCGGCACCTCGTTGATAAGAATGTCATCAACCGGCAACTGGGTCAGCATAGACGCGGCGACATGCTTGGCGTTTGACTTTGGCACTTCCAGCACGACGCGTTGCGGGGTCCGTTCCTTGATTTTCCCCAACTTTTTCAATTGATCCGCCGATACTTTTTCGGTAAACGTGACCTCAAGCAATTTATGGTCAATATACCGGTTCAATAACTCCACAAGACCCCCATCGTACATCAGTGCTCCATAATTAATAATGATCACGCGCTCGCACAATGCTTCGACATCTTCCATATAATGCGATGTGAGGACAATGGTGACATGTTTCTCTCGATTGTATTTTTTTAAAAATTCTCGGATGTTATTTTGTGATACAACGTCAAGCCCAATCGTCGGTTCGTCCAAAAACAGCACTTTCGGCGAATGCAAGAGCGCGGCGACGAGCTCGCACTTCATGCGCTGGCCCAGGGATAATTTTCGCACCTGCACATCGAGAATTTCGGTAATGTCAAGCAATACCGCCAATTCGTCCAATGTTTTCTTGAATTGCGCATCCGGCACTTCATAAATCTCTTTGTTCAAAATAAAGCTTTCCATTGCCGGCAAATCCCACCACAACTGATTTTTTTGTCCCATCACAATGGCAAACTGTTTTTGAAATTCTTTCTGCCGCTTCCATGGCGTATATCCCAAGACCGATGCTTCGCCGCTCGTGGGGTACAAGATGCCGGAAAGCATTTTGAGGGTCGTCGTCTTTCCTGCGCCGTTTGGACCCAAAAAACCAACCATTTCTCCGGTTTCAATGGAAAAAGAGATATTGTTCACCGCTACGGTAAACAATTTTTCTCTGTGGAAAAGACTTTTGACTGAATTCCAAAGCCCGGCTTGTTTTTTATAATATTCGTACGTTTTTGAAAGATGGTTGACGTTGATAATTGGCATAAGACAGAGAATAGGCAGGTACACAGTACTATACCATGAACATTTTAGCCTGAATAGAGCAAAATTGACGGTGTCTCGCGCTAACTCGACGCGCTCGAATATCGTTTCAGGGCAAAAGACCAGAACCGGACTGCGAGGCAAAAAAATGCGGCCGTAAAGCACACAGCATACCCAACCGCATACCACGGCCACCGACCGGTAAGGACGGCAACCGGAATATATCCGCTAAAGGCCATAGGAAGCGCAGTCAAAAGAAGTATTTTCAGTGTTTTTGGAAACACATCGATTGGATACCTCCCCAAGGTGTGGAGCGACACAAGGGTGTCATTGACATTGTCAATGCGCAAAAACCAAAAACTTAGCGTATTGGCCAGAAGCGTCATCGAAAAATGGACTATAATCCCGCACACAACAAGAAAAAAAGCAAGAACCGCATGCGGCAGTGAGACACCAACGTCAAATCGCCACACAATCCATGCCAAAATACCAAAGTCCGCGAGAAGCCGGTAAAACGCGCGGAACAGAAAAAAACGGGTGCTGACCAAAAATAATGTATTGGCCGGCTTGGTGAGAAAAATATCCAGGTCGCCGTCGGTAATCATGTGCGGAATCTGCTGGGTATTGCCGCCAAAAATCATGACAAAGGCTTCACTCACAATGGTCCAGAGGATGGTCAACAGATACACTTCCTCTTTTTTCCATCCCACAATGGTCGCGGTCTGAGAAAATATCACTTCCACAATCAAAAAGAGCATGCCCACCCACAACACATTGACCGCAACGTTCCACCACGCGTCTTTGCGATATTGAGCAAGATACGACACGCCGTTTTGCACAAAGACTGTATAGATGTTCCAATAGGTTTTCATATGCCAACGCCATCATACCGGCGCACTCCTCGCCGCCACAAAAAAAGGACAAACACGCTTAATCCGGCCGCCCACATGGATGCAATAAACACCACATGCCGCATTTCTTGCATAGTGAGCTGGCCGACAAATATCTGCGCCGGAACGTATGACAAAAATTGAAATGGCAATATACCCGCGATGGATTGAAGAAGGGGCGGAAAAAAGACCAGTGGCGCAATTTCTCCGGAAAAAACTTTTTCAACGATATGGCGCAGACGGTCCGGCCCGGTATTATCTCCAAGCCAAAACGACGATAAGCCCACAAACAATTGCATAAGGTGTGAAAAATAAAATGAAAAAAATAATGAAAGAAGAAAAAAAATCAGCGATGCCGGAGACGATGGAAACCGCATATAGGCGGGAAAAAGAAAAAATGCCGCGCCAAAAAGCGCTATAGCAATACCTGTCGCCAGAATACGATAGCTTACTTCGTGAATGGTGCGAAAAAATAAATATCGCATGGGCTGGACCAAAATGGCATTCAAATTTCCTTTGATAATATCGTCTTTCATGTGCCGGGAAATATGAGACGTGCATGCGACGCTGATAAACATAATCACCATATAATACGTCACCATGTCCGCCTTGGCATACCCGGCCAACGTTTCCCGCGAGCCATAGACGGCGAGCCACACAAACGGAAATACCAAAAAATTGGCGACATCCGCAATAATCCAAATACTCACCCGCGCGCGATACGCAATATGGCGCTGGAGAAACGTTTTATTGAGTTGCCAATATTTTGATATGCTCATATGCATGTCCTAACTTGAAGCGCTGGAATATCGCCTCACACTGACGCGCCACGAAACAAGCGCTCCAATCAAAAAAACCAACGCAATAATACACCCCATCATGGCCCAAAAAAGCGGGAGCGCCCCAAGCATCATTTTGACTGGAAACGCAACCATGACGATAATGGGCAAACAAAACGTAAAAACAAATTGAATGGGCTTGGAAAATATCTCCGGCGGAAACCGCCCAATCGCGGTTGCGTCGCGATAAAACCAAATCATCCCCTCGCTTTCCATGCTCCATATGGTGAGCGCGGCGGAAAGAATGTGAATGCCAAGCACAATGACAAGGCCAACGAACAAAAATAACGCATACAAAAAAAAGGATGCGGCCGGAAGCGGTGGCAAATGAATAACCACATACCACAATGCAACACCAAGCGGCGCCAAAAATAAAATATCCAGGATATCTGTTAAGCGAGAAAGAATATAAAAAAGACTATTGAGCGGTTTCACAAGAATACAATCAAAATTTCCTTTGCGTATATCGTTGCGAAATAAATAAATGCCGCGAAACAATGCCTGGCCCAATACATCCACCAGATTGAACGTGACAAAAAAGAGAAGCGTTTCCCACTTGGTGTAGCCGGCAAAAGAATCCGTATAATGAAAAAGCGAAATAAAAAACAGCCAAAAAAAGCCAAAACGAATCAGTTTGCCCAAAAAATAAGAACCTGCATCAATGCGGTTTGATGCATAACTTGAAAATGCGCAATGAACCAATTGGACCCACACGCGAACGTATTTCATACATGTCTATTTGTCAGTATATCCCTATATCCCTTCCCCCGTATATGCCCTCAATCCCCGCCGCCATAGCGCGCGAAGAAGGCCCGCAACAATCGCAATCCACATCCCTTGCCACACAAAAGAAAGAAACAGCTGATTCCCCGGCACTCGCTCAAGATAGATCGTGAGCGGCATAAAGACAAGGTAGATGAATGGAAGGGCAAAAAACAAAAAAACGAGAGCAACATTGGTGGCGACAATCGAAACTGGAAAAAACGCGCCGGACAAAAATTCCAAAATCCACTCAAAAAGAAATCGCGGCCCCATGGCCTCGCGCGACCAAAATGCGAGCATGCTCATGCCATAGCTCATGCAATAATACAACATATGCGACAAAAATACCGACAGAAAGACAAAAAAGAAAACAGAGAGATGGCTGGGAAAAAGAAATGTACTATCAAAAAAAACCACTATGATACCCACTTCCAAAACGGCAAAAAAACCAAGGAGCAATCGTTCCGAGAGCTCACGCGCATAATAAAAAAGAAAATGATTCACCGGCCGAACCAAAAAAAGCGAAAACGTTCCATCATGAATTTCGGATGCGATTCTTCGCGATTGCGATCCAAAAACCAGCGAACGCAATATATGAGCGCCAAACACATACGTCATGAGTTCCTCGCGCGAATAGCCGGCAAAAAAGCCGGTTTTCATGCTCACGGCCGACCACACAAAAAACAAAGTGACGAGCACAAACAGCCCGCGGAGACGCGCAAAGAAAAATCCAAATCGGTATGTTACCTGTTCGGACAAGCTCATGCGAAAAGCGGAGATATATGGTCGCATAGAAAAAAATCAGCTTGAAGCGCTCGTGTACTTTTGCAATGCTCGCACCCAAAAAAAACGAACCACGGCAAAACTCATTGCGGCGGCAACGAGCGAGCCAAAAAAGAATGGCATAGTCAATCGCCCAATGAGCGCCTTGGCCGGAACGGTTGCAATAAAAACAAGCGGAAAAACAAAGGTGTAGATCACCCGCATCATACCCGTATAGATGTCGGTGGGATACCGAGAAAGGTCATGAAACCGCCAGGAAATTGCATTGGTTGACCACCCTTGGATCGACGCAAAACTGATGACTTTGACGAGGAGCATAATGCTATATAAAATAATCTGTCCGGAAACAAGCATAATCAAAAAAAACGGCAACGCGGTCGCGAACGAAAACAGCGGCGTTCCCCGAAGCCCGAGCCACAGTATGCCAATACCCACAAAGGACCTCCCCACGTCTTCAATATCAATGCGCTCGACCGACACCAAAAACTGTGCGTCAACCGGCTTTGTGAGTTTTCCATCCAAATCTCCGCTCGTAATCATTTGATCCAACTGCATCACACTCGCGCGAAACAATATCCATGACAAACCGTTCGTGATAATAAAAATACCACTCAGAACCAACATGTCATGATAGCTCCACCCCGCGATTGTCTCTACATGGAGAAACAATACCGCAATGGCAATATAGACGGTCATAGATTCGAGCGCGGTCAATAGGACATACAGCCAAAAATTGCCTCGATACGCAGTCGCCTTCATGAAATTGGCGCGAAAAAACGCGCCATATAATCGTATATACTTCGTCATACAATTTCTTCACATTTATCTTCCCACCGCTTCAAACCGTCGAATTCCCCGTTTCCAAATCAAAAAAATAAATAAAGACAAGCCAAGAGCCCAGAGACACGCAACCAAAAGCAAGAATCCCCACCCCTCAATCCGGCCGAGAAGGGTTTGGATTGGCAAAAAAATCAAATACGTAAATGGCAACACGCGGCTCAATTTTTGAAACCAGTCCGGAAACATATCGAGCGGGAGAAGAGAACCATTGAGCAAATTGCTCGTCAACAATAATGCAAATACCATTGCACGCCCCTGGTGAAGCCAAAAAGAAGACAGCGCGGCCGCATAATACAAAAGAAAATAAAACAGAAGGCCAATAAACGCCATGCCTGCGAATTGCATCCATTGGAGGATAGACGGCGATGGGATGCTGTCCGGCTTGATAATGAGAAGAACTGCGATAACCGGAATAATAAAAAAAACATTGATCGTCACCTGCCCGAGCATTTTTACCAGCCGTTCAATGGAGTAGCTGAACGGTTTGACGAGATAATTCGTCACGACGCCATCTTTGATATGATCCGAGACTTCAAATCCCATCCCCACCCCTTCCGAAATGGTAATATGCAAAATAGTCAACACAATGTAATACACCAATATATGCTCAAGCGAATATGTCCCTACGGTTTGCCCGGCCGCATACACCGCGATCCACAAATAAATAAGACCGCTCAAACTCACCACATGGCTCACCACAAGCAAACCCAAATTGAGCCGATATTGAAAAAATTGGCTCAGGGAATTTTTATACGTTGTGAAATATTTTTTAGCTGTGAATGACATGGGGCAAAGTATACCAAAAACAACCTATCTTGTCCGAACCTCCCTTCCTCTTGACAGCAGACTTTTTTTTGTATATAAATCCACCAAATCAACCGCCCAAAATGGGCAAGGAGAGAGAAGGTCGTGCCGACAAAAAAATTCAGAGAAATCAACCAGGGGGCGGCTGTCTATTTCAATGGAATCAAAAAAAAGGTGCGCGAGGACCTCGCTGACAAGGACGGAAGACTGACCGCTGGCGTACCCGACCAGTTCTACGCCGTGCAAAAGGAGACCAAGTTTGGTCTCCTGGCCAGCAATGCGGTCTTCGCCGTCTGGAATGGAGGTGACCCATTCGCATGGCCGGTTTATGTGAAGATCACCGGCGCGGCGGCCGGCATCGCCCGCCAGATCTATGGACCAATTCCGCAGCGCACCAGGGAGGACAAGATCCGTATTTTCTCCCCTCAAGACAAGGTCCTCTTGTTCATCGAGGGGACCGAGCCGCCCGTCTGAACCACACCCACCACCGCACTGCCTTCCGCCCCGATGTTCATCGGGGCAGGCGACCCAACGCGGATCCAACGGTGGGTTCTTCAATACCTCACAGCCCCGTCATTCCACAATGGCGGGGTTTATTTTGTCATTATTAACGACTCACTCGTCATTTCGGCAGGTTTTTCTATGCCCATAAGCTCGAGAAGCGTTGGTGCTACCTGGTGCAAATAACCATTTTTTTCAAGAGAAACGTTTTGCCCAATCACCAAAAATGGCACGTCGTTGAAGGTATGCGCGGTATGCGGTGTTCCTTCGTGTTCCATATATTCAATATTACCGTGGTCAGCCGTGATCACGACCGTATACCCGCATGCTTCCGCTTTTGACACAATTTTGGAAAGCGCCGTATCAACGTGCTGTACAGCCCGGATCCCGGCAGTAAGGTCGCCGCTATGCCCCACCATATCCCCATTGGCAATATTGCACACCACAAAATCAAACCGCTCCTGCGTGAGCACGCGGCAGAGTGACGTCGTTACTTCGGGCAAACTCATTTCCGGATGCGACGCGTAATTGGCGAGGCCAAGCGATGGAATGAGTAGCCGTTCTTCTCCGGGAAACGTCACTTCTTGCCCGCCATTGAAAAAAAATGTGACGTGCGCGTATTTTTCAGTTTCCGTAATGCGAAACTGCGTCAATCCTTTTGTACTGAGCCATTCTCCCATATTATTTTTTGGAATTTCTTTTGGAAAAAAAGGCATGACGTGTGCGTCAAAATCATCATTGTAACTCGTCAGACTTGACAAAAAAAGATTTTTTGGCACCATAATATGCTGTTGTATTGCAGACGGCGCTTTTTTCAAAAACAACCGTACCATTTGCCGCATGCGGTCGGCGCGAAAATTAAAAAAGATCACCGCGTCGTTATCTTGTATCCCCGCATCACAAAACCGAGCGGGTTGGATAAATTCATCACCCACGCCTTCGGCATAATTCTGTTCTATATATGTTGTTACGTTCATCGTGCTCATCTCAACCATGGCAGAAGCGCCAAATCTCTCCTCCCCCGCGTGGGAGATCAAGAGGGGGGTAAGGGGCTGGACAGCCAGCAGTGTATTATATGCACTCACCGTTCTTTCCCACGTTTCCGAGCGATCCATGGCAATCGCCCGGCCGCACACAGAAGCAATCTGAACGGTATCATTCAGAAACGGCTCCAATTTTTTCAAAAGAGTAAGGGCGCTCATCGGCGGCATGTCGCGGCCATCCAAAAAAAGATGGAGGAACACATTGTCCATTTTTTTTTGTTGTGCCCACTCCAAAAGCGCAATCACATGATCAATATGTCCATGAATGCCGCCATTACTCAAAAGCCCGACAAGGTGGAGCGCGCCACCAGAAGCCGTGTGGTGTTCTTGAATTTTTACAAATACACGATTATCAAAAAATGCCTTGCTTTGAATTGCCTCATCAATCGCAAACGCGCTCTGCGGCACTACCCGTCCGGCGCCGATCGCGGTGTGGCCCACTTCGGAGTTGGAAAGACACCCCTTCGGTACGCCGACTGATTCTTCACGGCAATGGAGCGCGCTAAACGGATACTCTTGTACAAGATGATTCCAAAAAGATGGATTAGCTTCCGCAATCGCATTATTTTTTAAATTCGTATTGATGCCCCATCCATCGAGAATGAGAAGAAGCAATTTGCGCATACAGTCTGGCTTACACAATATGTTCTTTTCTGACAAATCTCCACCGCCCCACCGGCAATACGCCCAATTTCAGCTTTCCTATTCTTGTCCGGCGAAGCGTATGAACGACATAGCCAAGACGGCCGAACATTTTTCGTATTTGGCGATTTTTTCCTTCGGTTAACATAACAGTTACAATGGTTTGTCTTCCCTTATTAAACTCTTTTATAATGTCCACTCCTCCAACGATATCATCGTCCAACTTCATGCCGTGTTCCAACACTTTTTTTGCGTCTCTTGTGAGCGGATGATCAATCACCACATCATATTCTTTTTCATGCTCATACCGCGGATGGGTTACTCTATTGGCCAGGTCGCCATCATTGGTTAACAGCACCAACCCTTCGGAATCTTTATCCAGGCGTCCAACGGGGAATACTCGTGGCGGACGGTCTTTGCCAAAAAGAAATTTTTTGCTGTTTCTCTGCATGCATTGATCCGGGGTCATAAGATCAATGACCGACTGACCCTGGGTGTTCGACGCACTCGTAATATATCCAACCGGTTTATTGAGGGCAATATACAATTTTGAATCTTCGATTACTGGGGCTTTGGGGATTATGGGTGCGCCAGATTTCGAATATGCCCGATCTCCGATGATTTCAACCGTGTCTTTCAATGGATCAATCATGCGCCCCATTGTCGTTACGACCCTGCCATTCAATCGCACTTTTCCAGCGCGAATCAATTCCTCTGCTTTTCTGCGAGAACACATCCCTTGTATAGCCATATATTTATGAATGCGCATTGTTTCAGGCATAGAGACGAACAACTTTCACTTTTTGAATCCGGCGTTTTTTCACTTCTTCCACGGTGCATTCCGCATTCCCAAGTGTTGCCTGGTCTCCTTTCTGCGGCAGTTTATGAAACGCGTCCAAAAGCACTTCGGCAATGGTATCAAAATCATCCCCGGGAAGAGAAGACTTGAGCGCGCGATTAATATCACGAATATCCGTATCCCCTGCGACAAGAATGGTTTTTGTATCAATTCGACTGATGCGCGTGTTATCAATGTCAGATTCATCCTCGATATCCCCCAACAATTCTTCAATAATGTCTTCAAATGTCACAATACCTTCCGTGCCGCCGTACTCGTCAACCACGATCGCCATATGGGTTCGTGTTTTTTGAAATTCGCGCATAATGTCGTCAATGCGCATTTGTTTGGGAACCACCACAATGGGACGGATAATTTTTTTAATCGGCGTGTGTTCGGCATCCGTATGGTATGCCAACAACACGTCCCGGGAATGAACAAACCCAATCACTCGATCAGGTGATTGGTCGATAATTGGGAACCGGCTAAACGGGTGGCGCTCAATAATTCCCGCGGCCTTGTCAATGGATTGATCAGCGCCGATAGAAATCATCTGCACCCTGGGTATCATAATGTCTTCGGCTGTAATATCGTTTAAAGCAAACAAACGATGGATCATTTGGTCTTCTTCGTGTTCAATCGTTCCTTGTTTTACTCCTGCTTTTACGAGCGCTTTCAATTCTTCCTCGCTGACTTTTTCTTCCACGTGGTCCCCGGTAAGAAGAGCTGAAAACCATTCAAAAATCACAACCACGGGGAAAAATAAATAGTAAAAAAATAAAAGCAGAGGCGCAAAAAAAATCGCTAATCGCTTTTGATGATTCACGGCATAACTTTTGGGAAGAATCTCGCCAAAAATCAAAATAATCAATGTCATAACTCCGGTGGTAATGCCAAAGACAGCCGAATCAAACAGCGTCGAGGCCACAATGGTTGCCAAAGACGCGCTCCCGATATTGACCACGTTGTTCCCAATCAAAACAACAATCAACAGGCGCCTGGGGTTGGACTTTAATTTTTTGATAAGCTCCGCTCGTGGAAGTTTTCGCTTGATCATGGCCTCAATTTTGGCGTTTGTCAAAGATATGAACGCCACCTCGGCCGCGGAGAAAGACGCGGAGAGAAGGAGAAAGAGACAAAGAATGATAAAATAGACCATCATAGATATCCTTCATTTAACCCTATTTTGGAGTTTTTTTCAACATGATAAAACCGTGGATACCCCACGGTTTTTTTGGATAACACCGTTTCAAAAATCCTAATAGCGATACCATTCCGATTTATACGGACCCTCGACCGGAACGCCGATATACCGCGCCTGCTCTTCGGTCAGCGTGGTCAACCGTATCCCGATTTTTTCAAGGTGAAGCCGCGCGACCTCTTCGTCCAATTTCTTTGGCAATGTATACACGCCAATCGCATATGTTCCTTTCCACAAATCAATCTGCGCCAATACCTGATTGCTAAAGCTGTTGCTCATAACAAAGCTGGGGTGGCCGGTCGCACATCCCAAATTGACCAGCCGTCCTTCCGCAAGCAAATACATTTCATGGCCATTGGGCCTGTCCGCCGTGGGGGGAAATATATATTTATCAACCTGCGGTTTAATCGTAATCCGGCGGACATCCTTTCGCTCATTGAGAAGCGTCACTTGAATTTCATTATCAAAGTGCCCGATATTGCACACGACCGCCTGATCTTTCATGCGCTCCATGTGCTCGACGCGAATAATGTCTTTATTGCCGGTTGTGGTCACGTAGATATCCGCTCGTCCAAGCGTCTCTTCAAGTGTCGTCACTTCATATCCTTCCATGGCCGCCTGGAGCGCGCAGATCGGGTCGATCTCGGTCACGATAACGCGGCACCCTTGGCCCTTCAATGCTTGGGCGCATCCTTTTCCCACATCGCCATATCCGCACACTACCGCAACTTTTCCCGAAAGCATCACATCCATGGCTCGATTCAGCCCATCCACCACCGAATGGCGGCATCCATAGATATTGTCAAATTTTGATTTGGTCACCGAATCATTCACATTGATGGCAGGGAACAACAGCGCTTTTTCTTTTTCCATTTGGTACAGGCGATGCACGCCCGTTGTGGTTTCTTCCGAGACTCCTTTTACCCCTTTTGCCACTGTTTGCCACCGCACCGAATTTTTTTGATATTCTTCTCCAAGGCGTTTCATGAGTTCCTGGAAATCCTCTCCCTCCTTTGAAAAATCTTTTTCCAAAAGAGAAGGATTTTTTTCTACAGCCACTCCTTGATGAATCATAAGCGTCGCATCGCCGCCATCGTCAACAATGAGATCCGGCCCCTTTCCGTTGTCAAAATCAAGCGCGCGCTCCGTGCACCACCAATACTCTTCAAGCGTTTCCCCTTTCCAGGCAAACACAGGAATGCCTGCTTTGGCAATTGCCGCCGCCGCATGATCCTGGGTCGAAAAAATATTACAACTCGCCCACCGCACGTTGGCGCCGAGGGCCGCGAGCGTTTCAATCAAAACCGCGGTTTGAATTGTCATGTGAAGCGACCCGGTAACATTCACGCCATTCAACGGTTTTCCCTCTCTATACCGCTCCCGAATTGCCATGAGACCAGGCATTTCTTTTTCCGCAATTTCAATTTCTTTTCTTCCCAATTCGGCAAGCGACAGGTCTTTCACCTTGTACTGATCGGTTTGATTCATAGAAAAAAATTACATGTTTATCCCCGAAAGACAACAAACATAATATAGGCAATATAACACAAAACAAAAAAAATGCCCTCAGAGCGCCGAAGCACATGACGATGCTTTTTTCCGCCGACAAACATGACCAAAAACAATAACATAGACGCGATAAACGCCATCGCGAGATCCACATTGATTGACTCGGGCAACGCGATCGGCGCAATGACCGGCGTAATGCCCAAAATCCACAATATATTAAAGATATTTGACCCCACCACATTGCCGACCGCAATTGCCACATGCCCGCGGTACGCGGCAATGACAGAGGTCACGAGTTCGGGAAGAGACGTCCCCACAGCGGTTATGGTAAGTCCGATCAATAATTCGGAAACTCCCGCCATGCGCGCGAGCGCAACCGCGCCGTCAACCATGAATTTTCCTCCGAGCGCCAGGGCGATAACGCCGCCAATAATATATGCCACCGACCGGCGGGTGCTGTATGTCGCAAGATCCTGCTTTTCGCCTTCCACTTTGCTAAGGCCGTACGTGTAATACAAAAAAATAATAAAAAAACTGATGAGGATCAGTCCGTCGGCCCGCGTCAACACATCCGCGCCGTTGTTTCCAAACATGACGTCATTCCCCAGCAAAAAGAGGACGACAACAGAAAGAATGCCCAGAGGAATTTCTTTCCATGTCGTGTTTTCTTTAACCGAAAGCGGGCGAACCACCGCGGCAATGCCTAAAATAAACAAAATATTGACGATATTGCTCCCCAAAATATTGCCCATGGCAATATCGGAAGCGCCTCTCAGCGCGGCAAAGATATTGACGATCAATTCCGGAGCAGACGTTCCAAACGCCACAATGGTGAGCCCGATCACAAGAGGAGGCACGCGAAGACGCCTCGCAAATGACGCGGACCCTCGAACAAATACCTCGCCGCCAAAAAGCAAAATGGCAAGTCCAATAAGCAAGAAAAAAATAGAAAAAAACATAAAAATCAAGCCTTTTATTGGTATGTCCAATCGAGCGTACCGCCATATGCCCTCTCGTACCGTTCCACAAACTCATTTTGGGCAAATGTATGGTGCTGTGTTCCATAATGTTCAATGGCATATGCGGCGGCCACGCTCCCCACGCGGCCGCAGGTCTCAAAATTGTTTCCACGGCTATATGCCAAAAAAAATCCTGCGCGGTAGGCGTCTCCAGCCCCTGTCGGGTCATCAACCGAACGCGGTTTTACCGCCTCAATTTCATAGGTCTGATCTTTGGTCACAACCACCGATCCGCGTTCGCCCATTGTCACAATAACCACATCCACATGATCCAAAAGGGCGCGCGTATCCCAACCGGTTTTTTGTTCTATCATCTTCATTTCATAATCATTGCCAATCAAAAACGCGGCCTGCCCGATCGCCTGCATCAATTCTTGGGGGTTGAGCGCCGTAATTTGTTGGCCCGGATCAAACACAAAGGGAATTCTGGAGTCGTGGCATTCTTTCGCGTGCCGCAACATGATGGTTTTGTTGGTTGGACCAATAATCGCAAACGTTGCCTCCGATTTTTCTGAGAAAGCAGACAACGACGGCGCTTCGTCCAATGTCCCGGGATAAAATGCGGTCACCTGGTTGTCGTCTTTATCGGTCGTAATGTACGCGGAGGCGGTCATCCGCTCCTGTGATTGAACCACTCCTCCGGTTTCAATGCCAAGCATCGTGAGACGCTCAATATATTCTTTACCGTCTTTTCCGACCGAGGAGACAATAACCGGCGACCCGCCGAGAAGCGCCATGGTATATGCGATATTCCCGGCAGTGCCGCCAAAATTCTTTTCCAGTTTTTCAACGACAAAACAAACATTCAAAATATGAATCTGGTCCGGTAAAATGTGATTCTTAAATGAATCCGGAAAATCCATGATATAATCGTACGCCAATGAACCTGAAAGAATAATATGCGACATACATCAGTTTATTTCTATGATAGAACTGGCGGCTCTCCAGGATGCGGGTTCGATATTTGTTTCAAGCCGTGCCAGACAAAAAAAACGGCACATGCAAACAAAAGCGCCGACGTTGCGGCCGACCCGATGCAATAGATGCATATTTGCCGGATGACAAATAATTGCAGATACATAAACCATGCAGACGCAAAAAGACCCGCAACGGTCCATCCGGCCGCCAAAAGAAAAAAGAGCGGTTTTTTAGTGTCAATATAGAGAAGGGTAAAGAAAAATACATCCAAATAATAGACGGCTCCCAAGAGCGCGACCGGAATGCCAAACACGGTCGCGTACAAACTCGTCGTGACCACATCGCATCCTTGAAATACGCCGCACACCAGGGCAACGCCGCCATAATGGGCAACGGTCAAATAGGTGGCATCCAAAAAACCAAGAAATGAGACAAGAAGAAATGCGAACGGGAGCCATTTAGGAATTGGCAAGTGCATCATCAATGATTTTTTTGAATCCGTCATACGATCCGGGATGGGTTATTTGTGTTCCGTTGAGAAAAAACGCGGGTGTGGCATTGACGCCGGATGCATTGCCCGATTCGATGTCGTCCTGAACCTTCTTTTTTACCGAATCAGAATACAAATCCGCTTTAAATTGTTCTTGGTTGAGGCCAATGGAATCGGCGAGCGCTACAAAAAAATCTTCCGCCGCGCCGATGCCCGACCATGTTGCTTGCGTATTGAACAACACATCATGCATATCCCAAAATTTTCCCTGCATTCCGGCCGCCTCTGCGGCTTGCGCCGCCAAGAATGCCTGGGCGTGAATTTGCTCAAGCGGAAAATCGCGATAGGAAAAAAGAATCTTGTCCTGATATTCTTCTGCAATCTTTTTGACTATCGGATACGTGGCCTTGCAGGCAGGACATTGAAAATCGCTGTATTCGATCAACACCACCGCCGCTCCCTGCGTTCCTTGCGTGTGATCATCGGGGCCGACGTCATCTGACAATACCCCGGACGAGCCTCCGGCGCCCAACTTTGCCAAAAGCACGACAAATAAAAAAAGACCAAGAATGGTTCCCCCCCATAAAACGACCCGTTTTGTTGTTTCGGACATAGTGCGTTTTCGCTACGTTTTAAAATACTCGTCTTATATCAAGGACTCGCCTTTCGTCTCAAGCCACGCATCATACCATGCCATTGCGGAGCGAACCAGCTCTGGAATGGAAGAAAATTCGTGTTCGTCTATTTTCCGTGTGGGGACCACTTTTCCCGAAGTATTCGTCAAAAAAGCGCCTTCATATTCCCCAATCCGGTCCAATGGGACTGATTGCTCCTTGACAGTATACCCGTGTTCTCTGAGACATTCAATAACCGTCTCTCTCGTAACACCCAGCAAAACATGCTCCCTTGCGGGCGTGATAATATGCTCGCCACGGATGACAAATATGTTTGACCTGGTACCCTCGGTGATGTTCCCTTCACGATTCACCAAAATGGTATCATACGCGCCTGCCTTTTCCGCCTCACGGAAAAAGAGATAGCTTGGCAACATATTCAATGTTTTTGCCTGCGGCAAAAATCGTTCATAGTGCCTGGCCAAAACACGCACGCCTTTCCGATAGACGGACTTTTCCACAAATTTCGGCGCAAGCGCCATTAAAAAAAGCTGAGCATCCTCGGCGGTTTTTCCGCCCAGGAGCACCATCTTCATGTTTGCGTCTGTAACATAATTTTTGAGAACGAGCGCCTGTGCTCCTTCACGAACAGCGGACGCCAAAAAAAAATGTTCAAGCCCGATAAGCGCGGCGGAACGAAAAAGACGGTCGATATGCCGATCCAAAAAGAAAACTCGGCCGTTTCGGAAACGAACATTTTCATACACGCCAAAGCCATACATGGCCGCGATATTGCCAATGGGAACACGGGCTTCTTCTTTTGGAATCAACCCTTTATTATGCCAAACATATTGCTCGTGCATATGCACCAATAATACTTCTTTTATCACAAAAGATCCAAAACGCAAAGCCCTTCGATATGCGGCGTTCGAGGAAAAAAATTGTAGAGCTTGAGAAAAGAGACCACATAGCATTCGCTCAACAAACGCATATCCCGCGCCTGGGTTGCAATATCACACGACAAATAGATAACCCGCGTTGGTTTTTGGGACAAAATGGCGCGGATTACTTTTTCATGAAGACCGGCCCGAGGCGGGTCAACCAGAAGGACTTTCTCGGACGCAATAGCGTCCGTCATATTTTCCGCTGGAACGCACAATGCACTGCACTGTGAAAGCCCGTTCATGGCAATATTTTTTTTCGCATAGAAAATCGCTTCTTCGCTATTATCTGCCAGTATCGCCTCCAATCGATGCCGCGAAAGCGGCAGACTGATAGCGCCAACACCGGAATATAAATCAACAATGGGCGTGCGGGGTTCCAAAAACGCGGCAATATCCTGAAGGGCACGCTCAAACAAGGGCGGGTTGACTTGAAAAAAACTCAATATGCCAAATTGAAGCGGGGTTCCTAAGAGTGACTGGGTTAACGTGTCTTGTCCTTGTGCAAACAGAAGTTCGGTTGGCACCGACGCCGGACTTTTATGCGTTGAATAATAAAGCTGAAACCCAGCAAAATGAGTATCGAGCGATGGAAACTGGGAAAACGGCAAACGATCTTTGAGAAACAACGCGGCAATGGTTGCGTCTTTTGGAGAATCTGTTGACCGAGCCGATCGAACAATCAAACTCTTGAGGCTTCGCAACGGAATCTGTTGCCCCTCAATCCACGCAAGTATTTTTTGAGCCGCCTCATTGATCGCGGGATTCGCAAGCGCCGAATCCAAAACCGGAATTTTCACCTTTTTCCCCCGTTCAAAAAAAGCCAGCGCAGGCCGTCCATCATGTCCAAACGCAAAACTAAATTCCATTTTATTTCGGTATCCAAACATGCGCCCGTCAGAATCAATGGATATGTCCGAAGGGTGTATCACCAAATCGCCAATTTTTGCATACGTTTCAGCCGCAATCGCTTGCTTTACCTCTTGTTCATAGGAAAAATCGATTATCTGCCACGGGCTGGTCGACAAAAACGACGGCTCTGCCGGAGGAATCCTGTGCAAAGACGGTGCAAGAATGTCGGTCGCAATACCCTCCACATATTCCTTTTTATTCTTCACCGGTTCAAACAGCACGTCTTCGCCCGGAATGGCATTCCACACAAATGCCACCTTTCCGTTTGAAAGACGCCCCAATCCTTGTCCGCCAAAAACAAATTTGTCAATATGAATTTTTTCTCGCATAATACGCCCCCCTTGGCTCAATACACAGTTTCATCCACAATGAATTTTTCTTTTTCCCACGACAAGACTGAGTTTGCTGGGCAAACGTACATTACCAATCCAATGTTCCGCCCGTCTGATATTCGGTCACCCGTGTTTCAAAAAAATTCTTTTCCTTATTCAAATCCACAGCCTCGCTCATCCATGGAAATGGATTTGCCACGGCAAATTGCTCCGGAAGGCCGATGCGAGTCAGACGCCGATCCGCGATATGCTGAATATACTGCTTGAACCCTTCGGCATTCATGCCAAAAATACCCCGCGGAAAAACAGACTGCGCAAATGTATATTCCAACGTTGCGCCTTCGCGCACCAAATCAATGATCCGCTGTTGAAATTCTGGAGTCCACAATTCCGGCTGTTCTTGCTTTATGGTATTGATGAGATTGATGCCAAAATTCAAATGCTGAGATTCGTCGCGCATAATATATTGGATCTGCTCGGCGGACCCCACCATTTTATTTTGACGCTGAAATCCAAACATGACCGCAAACGAACTGTAAAAGAAAATACCTTCCATAATCAGAGAAAACACCACAATGTTTTCCAAAAATTTCTGATCCGCCTCAAATGTGCCGGTTTTAAACCCAGGATGGAAGATCCCTTCATTGAATGTGAGGATAAACGATGCTTTGTCGTAAATGGATTCCACTTCCCGGTACATGTTAAAAATTTCGCCTTCATCCAAAGACAAGCTTTCCACAATATATTGGTACGCATGGGTATGAATCGCCTCCTCATAACCCTGGCGCAACAAATACATGCGGCATTCAGGAGACGTGATGTGCCGATAGAGCGCAATCACAATATTGTTTGCCGCAATGGAATCCGCGGTTGTAAAAAATCCAAGGACGGTCTTGAACGCACAGCGTTCCTCGTCGGAGAGCACATTTGCACTGCGCCACTGCTCAATGTCGTTTTGCATGATAATTTCCGTTGGCAACCAATGATTGGCATTCCCAATGTTGTACGCGTCCCATGCAAACGTATGCCGCATCGGATAGAGCTGTATCACATCGGCGTCAGCGCCGTTGATAATCCGGCGCTGATTGATATCAATCCGGCTTGTCGTTTTTTGTATTGGCATAAAAAATAGTCTGTACCCCTACTGGCATGCTTCGCAGTCCGGGTCGTTTATTGTACATAATTTGGGTGAGGTCTCTTCCGAAAGACTGGCAGGAGGAACAACGGAGACGAGTGTCTTCTGCAATGAGGGCACAGAGGCTTCTTGCGCCGCGGTCATTGCGGGTTCATGCGTTGCCACCGTCGTTGTCGTGACGCGCTCTATAGATAGTGCTTCGGCCGCACCGTCGGGCGACGCGCTTTTCTCCAAAAATGTTCGGCGCGTATGCGTTTCTCCATATTCCTGGGTCTTGACGGTTGACTTCTCCACTTGAGACATCGCGAGCGTCCGGAGATAGTAGGTGGTTTTGAGCCCCATCTCCCATGCAAAGAGATACATATCGCTGATTTCTTTTCCCGATTTTCCGGCGTAATACAAATTCATAGACTGACTTTGGTCGACCCACTTCCCGCGATGTGCAGTCGCAAGGATAAGCCATTTGGGGTCGACTTCAAAGACTTCTTTGTATATCTCTTTGAGAGCGACAGGAATTTCCGGAATATCCGTCACCCGGCCATCGTGGTATTTCAATTTTCCCAGCATTTCATCATCCCACAGATGTTCTTTTTTCAGCGCCTCAACCAGATACGGATTGACAATGGTAAAATCTCCGGCCTGATTGGTTTTGACGTAGATATTTTTGTACAGCGGTTCAATGGTTGGCGTGGTTCCCGCGATATTGGAAATGGTCGCCGTGGGCGCCAAAGCCAAACAATTGGAATTGCGCATGCCATGTCGAGCGATCGCTTCGCGCACGACCGACCAGTCCATGCGAGATTCTTTGGAAATAGGCATGGTCGTTCCGCGCTCGCGCTCCAAGAGGGCAATGGTGTCCATCGGCAAAAGGCCGCGATCCCATTTGGAGCCTCGATAACTGGAGTATGCTCCTCGTTCGCGCGCCAATTCGGTTGATCCGAGAATGGCAAAATAGGAAACCGCTTCCATGCTGTAATCCGCAAACGCAACGCCCGCATCGCTGTCAAACCGTATATCCATCTTATACAGCGCATTTTGGAAACCCATAATGCCAAGCCCGACCGGACGGTGGCGAAAATTGGAATTTCGCGCTTCTTTGGTGGGATAAAAATTGAGATCAATGACATTGTCGAGCATACGCATTGCGATGCCGACCGTTTCCTGAAGCATATCCATATTGAGCGCCCCTTCATTCGTTATATGCCTCTCCAAATTGACGGAACCCAAATTGCATACCGCTGTTTCGTCCGATGACGTATTGAGCGTTATTTCCGTGCAGAGGTTGGAGCTATGCACGACGCCAACATGATCTTGCGGCGAGCGAATGTTGCTCGGGTCCTTCCAGGCAATCCATGGATGGCCGGTTTCAAAGAGCATGGTCAGCATTTTTTTCCACAAATCTCGCGCCGGCATGGTGCGGTACATCCGCAGTTGCCCCGCTTCCCCCTTGCGTTCGTATTCCTCATATTTTCGTTCAAACGCCTCGCCATACAAATGATGCAATTCCGGCGTTTCGTCGGCAGAAAAGAGCGACCAGTCTTGTCCATTTTTCACGCGCTTCATAAAAAGATCCGGAATCCAGTTTGCCGTGTTCATGTCGTGCGTTCGCCGGCGTTCGTCTCCGGTATTTTTTCGGAGCTCAAGAAAATCTTCAATGTCCCAATGCCATGTTTCGAGATACGCGCACGTGGCGCCGCGGCGGCGTCCGCTTCGGTTGATGGCGGCCGTGGTGTCGTTGGCAATTTTCAAAAATGGAATAATACCCTGGCTTCCAACGCCCGTTGCTTTAATCAGCGCGTTCGTGCCGCGCAAATTGGACCAATCGTTTCCAATGCCTCCCGACCATTTTGCGAGTTGCGCGTTGTCGCCGATACATTTAAAAATATGCGTCAGGTCGTCTTCTATGGTTGTCAAATAACACGAACTCATCTGCGGATGCACGGTTCCCGCGTGAAAAAGCGTCGGGGTTGACGGAACATACCGAAGAGTGGACATCACCTCATAAAATTTCTGCGCCCACTCTTCCTTTTTTTCTTCCTGACACGCAAGACCCATCGCGACGCGCATCCAAAACATTTGCGGTGTTTCCAAAGCATCGCTTTCGTAGTTTTCACGCAAGAAATACCGATCGGCCAATGTTTGGACGCTCACATACGGCAGTATGGCGTCTCGAGAAAATTGCAACATCTTTCCTATTGCCGGAATATCAAATAACAACAGTCTCGGATCCAGTTTTCCCATGGAGACGCCCTTTTGGATGGACATTACAAAAGCGTCGCGGAGCTGTTGGTCCAATTTTTTAAAATCAATCTTATCGTGGCCAATAACGGTTTTGTAATTTTCAATCAACAATGCCCGAGCCGCGGCAAAAGAATACGCGGGGTCGTGCTCGATAAAGGAACGCAACACCATAATAATGGCGCGCGCGATTTCTTTGGTTTCAATATCTTCGTACAATTCTGTGCGAACCTGCTCCGCAACGGCATCAATATGAATAATGGTTTCATATCCGGACGCGTAATGCGCAAGCGATTGTTTTATTTTTTCCATGGAAAACGGCTCTTTCTTTCCCGACCGCTTCACCACAAAAATGCCTCCAACGTCAATTTTCTTTTCCAGCTCCTGTTTTTTTATTTCTCGGACTTTGGCGTGCTCATAGCGATAAATAATATATCCTTTTGCCACATCAAAGTATCCGCGCGCCATGAGCACGCCTTCCACTTCATTTTGGACGTCTTCCACGCCCGGAGTGGCATCGGAAAACTTTTGTTCCAAATTTTCCAACGCAAGAGCGGTCAGTTCTCTCATGAGGGTCGGATCGGCCGCGCCTTTTATGTGCGCAAATGCCTTACTCACGGCAACCAGTATTTTATCCGGATGAAACGGCACAATCTGGCCGGTTCGCTTTTTGATTTGAGCAATAGTGGTTGAAGGATACATAGGACATCTTTAAAAATAATTGATGAGACACTGAAATTACCGCGAACCAAAAACTGGAGAGAGGTTTTGTTTCTCCTTTTTTCAAGGATCAAAGGCGTCAAAAAAGCGTCAAAGAGACCGCTCGTAAAAGAGGCAGGAGAGCCCATTATTCGAAAAGGACAGGCGAAGAAAAAACGGTATGAAAATTACTATATATATGGTTTAAGATATTTTTTATCCACAATATGTTGTGTTTCTTTTAAGGTAGGCGTAGTATAGCACACCCTTGTCTCCCCTCCCAAATTATTCTGCGACACATCTTTTTTTGCTCGGTTCTGCGTTAAATGACAGAGAAAAAAGAAACAAAAAAAGTTATCCACAATTTTTATAAAAAATATTTCAAGACTTCCCGGGTTGCCTTGTGCGTCCGAACTCCGTATACTACCGTCACCTATGTTACCCCTTTCCGAACAAGCTCCGGAGCCGCCGCGAATGGTTGACCCCGCCCCAGGCGAAGAACAAAAAATAGAGCACACCCTTCGGCCAAAAATACTGGCTCATTTTGTTGGGCAAGCCCATATCAAAGAACCGCTCATCATTTCCATCGCCGCCGCCAAAAAACGAAACGAACCGATGGAGCATGTGCTCCTGTATGGCAACCCGGGCCTTGGAAAAACCACACTCGCCCACATTATTGCCCATGAAATGGACGCAGGGGTTACCGTGACGGCCGGGCCGGCGCTTGAACGCGTCGGCGATTTGGCGGCTATTGTATCCAATTTGAAACGCGGCGACGTCCTCTTTATTGACGAAATTCATCGGTTGCACAAAACCATCGAAGAGGTGCTCTACGCGGCCATGGAAGACTACGCCCTCGACATCGTGGTCGGCAAAGGCCCTTCTGCGCGAACGCTTCGCATGCCTCTTGAACCATTTACCCTTATTGGCGCCACGACGAAATTGAACCTTCTTTCAAACCCTCTCCGTGACCGCTTTGGCCATGTCTACCACCTCAATTTCTACGAACCGCAGGATATTGAAACAATTATCCGGCGCAATGCGTCGCTCCTCAATGTTATGATTGACGACGCCGCGGCCGTCCTTATCGCCGAACGATCCCGAAAAACACCCCGTGTTGCCAATCGCCTGCTCAAACGAATCCGCGACTACGCGGATGTCCGCCATGACGGGCACATTACTGAGCAGATAACAAACGACGGACTCGGCATGCTTCATATTGACAAGCACGGACTGGATGCGGTTGACCGAAAAATTCTCTCGACCATCATTCAAAAATTTAATGGCGGCCCTGTGGGCCTGAATACGCTTGCCGCGGCCGTGGCAGAAGAGATGGACACGGTTGAAACCGTGTACGAACCCTACCTGCTCCAGCTTGGCATGATTGATCGAACGCCAAGAGGGAGAGTGGTAACGCCTCGCGCGCACGAACATATAAAAATGATGCATAGCGCCGTATGATCCAAATACCGCTGTACGTTTTTCTTTTTGTATACCTGCTTTTTTTGGTCGTATTTTTGATTTTTTCCCTCATTCACGTTTACCATATCATTGCAACGGCTTCGCTCACACTCACGAGCTTTTTATTTTGTTTCTTGATTTTTTTTCTTACCATTATCACCCTGTATGCAACCATGTCCCTCCTTCCCGACATTGATTGGAAAACGCCGGTGACACTCCTTGACGCCTCATGGCTCGGAGGACTATTTTCTCCATAAAAATATGCATCTTGCCGCATTTATCAAACAAAAATCATACGAAAAAATCCTGTATGTGCTGAGGCATCATTGGATTACCTTTGTGCCCATTGCCGTTCTTTTTCTCATTCTCATGGCAATACCGTTTGCGCTCTATTTTCTTGTTTCCTCTCTTTTCCCGGCGCTTCTTGAAAATCAAATCAGCTATGCCATGCTCGTATTATTTGCGAGCGCCTATTTTCTTGCAATCTATCTTTTCTTTTTCACGCGATTTATTGAATTTTATCTTGATATCACTATTGTCACCAATGACCGGCTCATGGACGTGGAACAGCGAAGCCTTTTTTCTCGATCCATTTCCGAACTCGATCTCTACCGCATCCAGGACGTGACATCAGACGTCCATGGGGTATTTGCGACGTTCTTCAACTATGGAACCGTCTCCATTAAAACCGCGTCAAACAACATCAATGTGGTGGCCCATGATATCCCTCGTCCAAATAAAATCCGCGAAGCGCTTATTCAGCTCGCGGACCAAGACAGAAAATATCATATTCACGACGCCACCCTCAATGAATAATTTTCATACGGCATTGCTATGGAACCCTCCTTTTCACCACAATGGCCGGTGCTCACTATTGGCCTTTTCTATCTCTTCATTGTAAATACGGCCACATTCTCTTTTTTTGGCATTGACAAATGGAAATCGCGCGGCAAAGGAGAGCGTATTTCTGAAAAAACATTGTGGATCCTTTGTCTTCTCGGCGGATCGGTCGGCGCGCTCCTGGGCATGTCTTTTTTTCGTCACAAAACAAAAAAGACGTCTTTTCAGGCCGTCCTCGCTATTATTATCGCGCTCCAAATTCTTCTCGCGCGATTTTTGTGGTTCACGTAGTTCCCTCTCACTATCTTCATCACCCGTAAAGGATAAAAACAGAATCAAGGGAAGGGGGACGCACGATTGCATCCCCCTGTTTCCCTCCTTTTTCGTGGGCGTTTATGGCGGACAGACAAGGAGCGGCCCCTTATCATCCACCACGATGTTTTGGCCCGAGACCACCTCGCCCACGAGGCAGTGACAGCCGTAGTCAATCGGGTCCACAACCTCCGGCGACGTGCCGGTGGTCAAAACCCGAATCGATATTGAGTCCGCGGCGCCGATGTAGACGTAGGCGCCGCTTGAAACCTTGAACTTGGGCGTGCCGGGCACGCCCGAAACCACCTCAATCCACACGTCTTGATACTGTTTTGGTGGAGTCTTTCCAAAGCAGACAAAGCCGAGTGAATCGGAGGTGGCCGCGTTCGCGGTTGTGAGGCAAGCCCCGCCCCCGCCTACGGCGGGGTCAACCCCGATGTCCTCGCACGTGGTCGTGAGACCACTGACATCGGGGACGGTGCAGGGGTTGCCGTCGTCGCAGGGCGCGCAAATGCTGTCGATTTCCGGATCGTCCGGAAGGGCATTCACGCACCCAAGAACCGTGTCGCACGCGTCTGCCGTGCACGGGTTGCCGTCGTCACACTCCTCGTCCGACTCACACGTCGGACAGGTCGAGGTATAGACGCAGCCCTGCACCGGATCGCAGACGTCGTCCGTACACGCGTTGCCGTCGTTGCAGTCGATGGGCAGGGCCTGGCACCCCTCTGTTTCGCTGCAGAGGTCAAGGGTGCACGCATCCCCATCGTCGCAGAGGCCATTGACCGGTGCGTTGACGCACCCGATGGCTGCGTCGCACGAGTCGTTGGTGCAGGCAATGCCGTCGTCGCAGGAGAAAGCGCTATGAACGCAGCCTCCTCCAAAACACTCATCTGCCGTGCACGCGTTCCCGTCGTCGCAGTTGATCGGCGTACCGCCCACGCACGTGCCGCCCTGGCACGCGTCGTTTCCCGTGCACCCGTTGCCGTCCTCGCACGCCCCGCTCTGCGGGGTATTGATACAACCCACGGCCGGGTTGCACGCGTCATCCGTGCAGACGTTCTCATCGTCGCACTCGGCGTCCGAAAGGCACGGCGGGCACTCGCCCATATTGACGCACCCCTCGACAGGATCGCACGAGTCTGTCGTGCACGGGTCGTTGTCGTTGCAGTCGGCAGGCGACCCACCGACGCATTCGCCGCCCTGGCACGTGTCGCCCTCGGTACAGGCGTTCGCGTCGTCGCACGGCGCCGTGTTGTCGACGTTGACGCACCCAGTTGCCGGATCGCACGTGTCGTCCGTACAGGAATTGTCGTCGTTGCACTCCGCGTCCGACGTACAGATCGGACACGACGGAATGTGGATGCAATCGCCCGTCTCCGGATCACACGCGTCCGTGGTGCACTCGTTGCCGTCGTTACAGTCGACCGGCACGTACGTGCACCCATCCGCCACATCGCATGTGGGGATGGCGCACAGATCGCCGTCCGGACATGTCCCGTCGTCCGGCGTGTTGACGCATCCGAGCTCGACATCGCACGAGTCAACGGTGCACGCCACACCGTCATCGCAGTCGGCTTGCGTGTAAATGCACAGGCCAGTGCCGGGATGACAGGTGTCTTCCGTGGTACACGCACTGCCGTCCTCGCAGTTGATGGGTGTGCCAATGCACTCCCCGTCAATGCACCCGTCGTTCTTCGTGCACAGGCTACCGTCGCTACATGTGGCCGTATTGGGCGTATGCTCGCACGCCCCAGTCGTCACATCGCACCGGTCGTCCGTGCACGGATTCTCGTCGTCGCACTCCTCGTTGGTGTCGCAATCCCCGCATGCGGGCGTGTACTCGCACACACCGGTGTTGGGATTACACGCGTCTGCCGTGCAGGCCTCGTCGTCATCGCAGTCGACGGGCACGGCCGTGCAACCCGTGGCCGGATCACACGCGTCCGTGGTGCATGGGTCGTTGTCGTTGCAGTCGAGCGCCGTCTCTTGGCACTCATCCGCAACACACGATGCCGCGCTGCACACGGCTTCTGCCTGGCACGTGCACTCGTACGAGGCCGTGCTGCCAAGGCAGAAGTAATCCGGTATGTTTTCGCACGGCACGCATGCCGGAATCTCCCACGCGATGGGAGACACGGCCGGGTCGTTGTCGTTGCAGTCGGCGAGGAACGGTTCGTAGTCCTCGTCGCAGCAGCCATCAATCCCACAATCCGGCGTGCCGTCGCCGTCCAGGTCGCATTTACCGGCCAACGCTTGGAGCGTCACCGGCACCTGTCCCTGGAGCGTGAGGTCCAGCTTGAACCCCGCGACTGCCACGGCCTGCCCGTCCGTGTTGCGACCGAGGATGTGGACGTACGCCGCATCCGTATCCTCAAACACCACGTCCGTGGCGCTGAGGACATGAATGAACGGCGGGTGGTCCGGATCCCCGGTCTTTCGATCGATCCGGATGACGAACTTCTTTTTGAGAAGATCCCATCCGACCTCGACCGAGTAGCCCTCCCCGGTCTCTTTGTTCGCCAGATATCGCTGCCCCTCAGCGATCTGGACGAACGTCAGATCCAGCGCCGCCACCCCGAGGTCCGACTCGGTCGAGACCTCAAGGTAGGGGGCGTCGTAGACCACTTCTTCCTCCCGGCAGGCCCCGAACAGGGCCGCCAGAAGAAGAACAAAAAGAACCAGCGTCGTCTTCACGGGCATTCTCCTTGCGAGCAGCCACTGCTCGCGCTAAAACAAAAACCGAATTGTTCTTCTGTTTTGCACAACACCGATGTGCTGTGCAGACGCCTGTGTTCATTGCAACAAACAAACGCGCCTCAATCAAAAGACGCCCCAAACCACACAATATGACGCATGGCGGGGAACTGGAAAGTGTATCAAAGTATTTTGTAACTGTCAAAGCCTATAGGAAAACGTCGAACAGCCAAGATAACAAGTCTGATGTCTGAAGTCCGACGTCCAACTTTGTATACACTATTCTACACATTGTGGATAACTCTGTGGGAAACTTAGCATAATTGGGGATAAATCCCATAAAAAGACATCATTTGTATATACTATTCTATACGAAAAACTTAATAAATAGCTTATTTTAGCAAAAAATTAAAATGTATACGCTATTCTTGACATATTTCAAAAAAACTGCTATACTGATTATATCTTGCTCTTTATGAAAAGAATGTTGTTCACAACGTCATTTCGTTGGGAACAGCATCACTCCCTTTTCACTGCTCTCTTTTCCGGACTTTCCCCTGCACAATTGCTTAGGGAAGAATGAACTATTGTGTATGCGGTAAGTTCGGACTTCGGTCGCTCTCCATTATGTGTCCTGTGCCTTTCGGCCGGTACGCGGAGAGTTTCCACCTTTAGAGCGGTAGAAGGGCTTATCATCCCCCGGATGATCTGTCTTGTCAGATGATGTGGAAACAGATTTTTAAACCTTTTTCCGCATCATCTGACATGACGACGCTTGGGGAATTTGAGGGCGATCCGCCATTCAATTACCCAGGGCGTTGATTGCCCTTTTTTATTTGTTTTTCTTCTTCTGTTGCTTTTTGCTTTTCTTTTGGGTGGTCATTGTTTTTTCAGAAGAGGTTTCGTATAATAACTATTGATAAAAAACCCTTTGTAGGCTATACTTCTTCATACCTTTTATTCACAGCCGCCCAGTTTCTCTCTTCTGATTTTGCCATAGAAACGACGTGCATCACTATCCGTATGGCTCAAACAACTTCATTTTCCAAAGCATTTCTTGACGACATGAAAAACATGCTCCTCACAGAAAAAGACCGCCTCACCAAAGAGCTGGCAAAATTTACAACCAAAAATCCTCATGTGGAAGGAGATTTTGAAACCACCATGCCCGAGTATGGCAGTGAAGAAGACGACAACGCGCGGGAAGTCGCCGAGTACACCACCAACAAGCCACTAGAACTCACATTGGAAAAAACGCTCCGAGATGTGGTCAAGGCGCTCGACCGAATTGACAAGGGCCAGTACGGCATGTGCAAATACTGCGGACAGCCCATAGAAGAAAAACGCCTTCGCGCCCGGCCCACATCGAGTTCCTGCATTCCATGCAAAAAAACAATCACCCAGGAAGCATAAAACAAAGGCTCTTTCTTGCCCGATATATCCGTATGCACAAAAAAATCCTGTCTTCCCTTCTTATTACAGGATTTTTTTTATTTTTTGATCGCATATTCAAATACATCGCGATGCGAGACCCATTCTTTTTTCCCTCTTTCCAATGGTTTGGCTGGGACTATTATAAAAATCCAGGCATCGCCTTCAGCCTCCCTTTCCCCTCCCCGCTTCTCATTGGCCTTACATCGCTTATCCTGCTCTGGCTTCTTTTTGTTCTCTTGCACCAAAAAAAGAAACACACCCTCGTGACGCTTGGATTATTTTTTATTATTGTCGGCGCGCTCTCCAATCTTTTTGACCGGATATTCTTTGGCTTTACGGTTGATTATCTTCGGATATGGACATCAGTCGTCAATATCGCCGACGGAATGATTCTCGCAGGGGTCGGGCTGATTTTTGTTGATGAATACAAAAAAAAATTCTAAGACGCTGTTGAATTATGCTCGCATCATTGGTACAATAACAATACATTTATATCATCATAAGGAGGGATATGTTTACTACCATTCATTCGGCCGCGGTATTGGGGCTTGAGTGCACCACAATTGACGTAGAAGTGGATATTGCCGGCGCATGGCCGGGGTATCATATTGTCGGCCTGCCCGACACCGCCATTCAAGAAGCAAAAGAACGCATTCGAACCGCGTGGAAAAATTCAGGACTGCAATTTCCAAATAATGGCCGTGTGGTCGTCAATCTCGCGCCGGCCGATATCCGCAAAGAAGGAAGTTTATACGATCTTCCCATGGCGGTCGGCATGTATTGCGCCACAACCAAACAATCTGACATTGACCTGTCAGATTGTTTATTTGTCGGAGAATTGGCGCTCGATGGAACATTGCGGCACACGAACGGCATATTGCCGATAGCCATTTTTGCGGCCGAACAAGGGTACAAACATCTCTTTCTTCCTTTGGTGAACGCAACAGAAGCCGGCCTGGTAGAACATATCCGCATTCATCCGGTCGCGTCTTTTCGCCACGTCATTGACCACATCGAACAGGTGTCGATCATTCCTCCGCTTGAGCCGTCTCCACTTGCTCTCGACGCTCCCCTGCTCTCAATTGACGGAGACATGGCATATATCAAAGGGCAAGAATTTGCAAAACGAGCCCTCGAAATTGCCGCGAGCGGCGCGCACAATATTCTTCTTTCCGGACCGCCGGGATCAGGAAAAACATTGCTCGCGCGCACGTTTCCGTCGCTCCTCCCCTCCATGACCGCTAAAGAAATCATTGAAGTCACCAAAATTTATTCCGTTGCCGGACTTTTGCCAAAAAACAAACCCTATATCAATCAGCGGCCGTTTCGGTCTCCTCATCACAGCGCAAGCGGCGTGGCCTTGGTTGGCGGCGGCAAATATCCCAAGCCGGGAGAAATTTCTTTAGCGCACCGGGGTGTTCTTTTTCTTGATGAATTTCCGGAATTCCCGCGCGTGGTCTTGGAAAATCTTCGTCAGCCGCTTGAAGACGGCGTCGTCACCATTTCGCGGGCGCAAGGGACGCTCAGCTTTCCCGCGCGGTTCACACTGATCGCAAGCCAAAATCCGTGTCCCTGCGGATATGCGACCGATCCGGAAAAACCATGCGTGTGCTCTCCAGAGCAAAAACATCGCTACCAGAAAAAAATAAGCGGCCCGCTCCTCGACCGCATTGATCTGCATGTAGATGTGCCTCGCGTTCAATTTGAAAAACTGCATACGGTGGCGCTCAGCGAGTCCTCCGCTCTTGTGCGAGAGCGGGTGGAAGCGGCACGCGAACGCCAGCGGAAACGATTTGCGTCCCTGCCTATAGCCACCAACAGCGAAATGGGCAATAAAGAAATTCGGGAATTCTGCCCTCTTACGGACGATACGATCGAACTCTTGCGCACTGCCACAAAGCAAATGGGGTTTTCCGCACGAAGTTTTTTTCGCATCATCAAAATGGCGCGAACGATCGCTGATCTTGATCGCGACGATCGCATTCATCCGCATCATGTTGCGGAAGCGATCCAATACCGAGCGCGAGCAGAATAACAACCAAGGAGATCTGAAACAGGTTCTTATCGAATATATTTTAACGGATTTTGTCTTCCTCCGTTGACGCGCACTTCAAAGTGGAGGTGCGGACCGGTTGACCGTCCGGTGTTGCCTGATAGGGCAATGGTTTGTCCCTGGACGACAGTGTCGCCGGAGGAAACCAACAATTGCGAATTATGGCCATACAGCGTATGCACGCCGCCGCCATGGTCAATAATAATATAGCACCCATAACCTCCATTCCATCCGCATTGAGACTTTATAATGGTCCCTGAACGAGATGCATACACGGGAGCGCCGGAAGGGCCCGCGATATCAAGACCGGTATGCCGCAACCCAAAATACTGGGTAATATGACGAAGAGTGGTGGGCCATAAGTATCCTGATCCGGCCGGCGTGGCAACGGAAGGAGGCGGAGCGACAATGGATTGAAACTTGGACGACTGTTGAGGACGAGGCGCATACACTGGCGCCGAAATTTTTCCTCCGGGAAGAATAAGTTGTTCCCCCACGATAATGTCCGCCCCATCTTTCTGCAAACGGTTGAACGCAATAATCTCGTCCGCGTCGGATGAAAAATTCTTGGCGATTTTCAAGACCGTATCTCCTTTTTTGACCGTATACAATACACCGTCAACCGGCAATATCTTTAGCCGATCTCCGGGACGAATATACGAACGCACCGACAAATTATTTGCCCAGAGAATGGTTTCAATCTGCACTTGAAACTTCTTGGAAATATCGCTGACGGTATCTCCAGATTCTACGGTATATTCAACAATCTCTCTTCTGCCGCTGATAGACCCGTTCTCGGCCGCCTGAGACTCCACAAGACTGCCGGAGATAATCGTGGGCTTTGCAAGGGCAGACCCGCCGGCGCTTATGCCCGCAATCTCTTCCGGCTCCTGTTTTATCTGCGCTGATGGTCCTTGGGGCGTTTCCAAAGTCACGGCGCCCTCTCTCCATGTGCGGGATTGCTGAGTGAGTTGCGTGTCAACCTCCCCCACCACCTCTTCAATGGAAAAATCTTGATCCCCCGGCCCCACAAACGCATATAATAAGGTGTTTCTTCCGGGCGTCCCGATAATTTCCTTGGTATACAGTTTGGTATGAGGAACCATGACGACCGTCGCCACCAAAAAAAGAATCACCTGCAACGTCAATCGTTTTCCTAAAAAAATAAACACCCACTCTGACCAGGGGTGTAGACGAGATCCTAATTTTTTCTGTAAGACAAAAAAAAGCTTAACAAAGCGAAATCCTATCGTGTGCCGGTACAGCCGCTGTACGCCCGTATAGAGTGACCAGAGACGTCCGAGCCCCCATACCAGCGCCCGTTTCCCATAGACAAGACCTGTAAGAAGTCGATGAAGAAATTTATAGCCAAAATAATGCATACCGTCCGGAGCCTTTTGGCTCCTCCCCTCAAGATACCACACTTTTGCGGTTCGGGAAAGAGAACCAGGTTGACGTTTTTTCTATCGCACGGTATGCTAGGGCAACCGTATTTCTTTATGTTTTTGCCTTTATGCACCATACAACAGAAAAAAATAATGCCAGCGTGACCATAACCATTACCGTTTTGCCCGAAGAATACCAGCATCATCTCGAAAAAGCCGCAAAACGGATATCGGACAGAAGCGCCATACGAGGATTTCGAAAAGGGAAAGCCCCCTTTGATATTATCAAAAAAGAAGTGGGAGACATGGCTATCCTTGAAGAAGCGCTTGAATCCATTGTTCATGAATTTTACTATACGGCTGTTTTGGAAGAAAAACTTGACGTGGTGGGAATGCCAAAAATTGATGTAAAAAAAATCGCTCCCGCTAATGAGCTTGAATTTTCCGCAACAGTCGCCCTTTTCCCCAGCGTTTCTGTCGCGAACCCCGATACGATTACGGTAAAAAAACGCTCGGTGTCGGTTGACCCTTCGCAAATTGACAAAACGCTTGCCGCGCTCCGTGGCATGCGCGCAAAAGAAGCGGCAAAGTCCGGTCCGGCCGCCAAAGATGACGCAATCGTGATTGATATGGCCATGACCGTTGACAACGTCCCTATTGAAGGAGGACAAGCCAATGATTATCGCGTGTATCTCAATGAAGACCATTACATTCCAGGATTCAACGACCAGTTGCTTGGGCTTGAAAAAGGAAGCACAAAAGAATTTTCTCTCACGTTTCCGGACACGCATTACCAAAAACAGCTGGCGGGAAAAAAAGTCGCATTTATCGTAACGGCGAAAGAGGTGTTTGATCGGGAACTCCCGGAATTGACCGACGAATTTGCCAAAACGCTTGGCCAGGAAAGCGCGCAAAAACTCCGAGAACGCATTGAACAAAATATTTTTGAAGAAGAACAAAAAAAAGCGAACGACGCGGCAGAAATAGAAATTCTGGAAAAAATGATTGATGCTTCCTCTTTTGGAGAGATCCCGGATATTCTTATTGACGCGGAACGAGAAAAAATGATGTTTGAGTTGCGAAGAGACCTAGAGCGGCACAATGTGAGCATTGACCAATACCTTGGCGATATCAAGAAAAAAGAAAAAGACCTCTTTGAAGAATTTAAAGAGCGTGCCGTCCGCAGAGTAAAGGCGTCGCTGTTGTCTCGGCAAATCGCGCAGGAACAAAATTTTACGGTTGAAGACGCTGAACTTCAAAGCGAACTTGCCGCGCTCAAAGACATATATAAAGATAACGCCGAATACCGCGACCGCCTCAAAAGACCGGAAGTAAAAGACACCATCGCCATACAGCTTCAAAACAAAAAAGTCATGGCCTGGCTCAAGGCAAAAATTTTGGGAGAAGACATGATGGACGACCCCAACCTCAGCAAAATGGGATGCAAAGACTGCAACGATGAAAACCATGACCACACCCATGGTGATTCCCACGGCCACGCCAATACGCCGCCGTCGGCATAACCCTGCGGATTTTTTTCGCGTATGCAGAGAATTTCTATCACGGTCGCTCCTCGTTCTTCAACAAACACTTTTGTCGGCCTTCTTCCCGACGGCTCTGTGAAAATAAAACTTCGTGCTGTTCCAGCAGACGGAGAGGCCAATAAAGCGCTTGTTTCATTTCTCTCCAAAACATGGCATGTGCGCAAAACAGACATGCGTATTATCTCCGGTTTTTCCAGCAGAAAAAAAATCCTGGAAATCCAGGATGATACTTTTTCTTTGGACGCGGCGCTGAAACTTTTCCAAAACAAACACTAAAAAAACTTACTTCGGCACATCAACCCCGCCCTTGTTCCACGGATTGCACCGCAAAATTCGCCAAACAGTCTTGAGAGATCCGACGACGATCCCTCTCTTTTGTATCGCTTGCCGCCCGTACTCACTGCAACTGGGATAAAACTTGCAATACCCGTTTGAAAACACCCGCTTGCCCCAAAAACTGTGGTCCGGCGACAGTGTTTTTTGATACAGCCAAATGACGCCGCGGAGAATGTTGCCAGGGAGAGAGAGGAAGGAGCGAAATTTATTTAAGACCGTTTCTTTGCGCATATGCTCGTGCCGCCGAAGCGCTTGAACCGCCAGTATATTTTGGCTTCGTTTTTATCCGAGCGGAAACGGTTACGCCATCTGAAGCAGTTTCGACCGTGATTGAATTACCCTTGTTATCCGAGTATGTTTCGATTTTACCCATATTATTGAGGTTAAAAGTGACTTGATGATAAAAAATAACTTTTGTATAACGTTCCATTATCTCAGCTCTTTACAATCTTTCCAAAATCTTTGCTTTATTCAGCAAAAAAAAGACATTCTTCTGTATCTCGGCATAATCCGCCTCTTTCATCGCCGGCTTTGCTAAAAACGCCATTATATACCCCTTGCGTATTCCATTGGTTTCCAAAATATGCCGCACCGCCTCTCGCAGACGCCGCTTCATTTTGTTTCGTACGACCGCTCGCTTATCGATCTTTGTTCCGACCACAAAACCAATAAGGAGGTCGTCCGATGAAAATGCCCGCCGAGGGAAGGCGGCGGGATCAATGCGCCAAATTTTGAGTCCCACAAGTTTTGCGTCCACAAACCGACCCTTTTGGAAGAGAATCTCAAAATCTTTTTTTCGTTTGAGGCGAAACTGATTTTTGAGCATAGGACAAAGACAGCGGTAGTATATCAAAAAAGACTCCGCCAAACGAAGTCCTTTTGAGTAAAAAAAATGTTATCGTGTTTTCTTGGTTCTCTTTCCCTTTTTTTCATCACTCACGGTGAGTTTCTTTCGGCCCTTGAGTCTTCGTCGCTTTAAGACATCTCGGCCGTCTTTGGTCTTCATGCGCGCACGAAACCCGTGTGTTTTGGCGCGTTTTCTTTTTTTAGGCTGGTATGTTCGTTTGGTCATACGAAAAAAATGAGGTCTATGCAAAAGTACGCATAGTATATATGATAAACTAAGAATATGTCAAGATTGAGCCATTTATCCCCACTATCCACATCTTATCCCCATATTACCCACTTTTTGGCTTTATAAAGCCATTTTTTAAACAGCAACGCTATGATAAAATGGGTCTATTCCATCTTTTTCTTTCCGTTCTATGACGAATTATGAAATTTGGCAGGCTGTTCTTGCTGAATTTGAACTCAAACTTTCAAAAGCCAATTTCACCACATGGTTCAAAAGCACCGGCATCGCCAAATTTTCCTCGGGTGAAGTCGCGGTCTGTGTCCCCAATGCCTTTACCAAAAGCTGGCTTGAAAAAAAATACCATTCCGATATTGTCAAAACGCTAGAGCATGTCACAGGAAAACCGGTGAAAAAAATAGAATACCATGTCGAAAATATCAAACATATTGCCGAAATGGAATGCGCGCTTTCCGAAATGCCTGCAATTTCAAGCGCAAAGACTCCCATCTACTCCGAAAAAAAACAAACACTCGCCACGCGGTTTGGCCTCAATCCCAAATATACCTTTTCCACATTTATTGTGGGGAAAGGCAACGAACTCTCCCATGCCGCGGCTCAGGCGGTTGCGTCCCGTCCCGGGGATGCATACAACCCCCTCTTCATTTATGGAGGTGTGGGCCTTGGCAAAACCCACCTGCTTCAGGCGATTGCGCAAAAAATGCTTGAAAACAATCCTCAGTTGAAAATTTTATACGTCACCTCAGAAAAATTCACCAACGAATTTGTTCTTTCCATCAAAGAAGGCAGAACCGCACATTTTAAAGAGCGATACCGAGGCACGGACCTTCTTCTTATTGATGACATCCAATTTATCGGGGGGAAAGAACAAACACAGGAAGAGTTTTTTCATACATTCAACGAGCTCCACCAGCAATCAAAGCAGGTCGTGTTGACAAGCGACAGACCACCAAAAGCCATTCCTTCCCTTGAAGACCGCCTGCGAAGCCGATTTGAGTGGGGAATGATTACCGACATTTCCGCGCCAGATCTTGAAACGCGAACCGCCATTCTCCAGGCCAAAGCGCAGGAAAAAGATTTTCCGCTCGAAGAAGATGTCGCCCAGCTCATTGCGGTTCATGTCCAAAGCAATATCCGAGAGCTCGAAGGAGCACTCAACAAAATCATTGCCTTCCATAATCTCAAAAATATAGATCCTTCCAAAGAAACCATTCGTGCGATCCTTTCCAACCTCGAACCGAACAATCTCCGCAAATCCTCGACGCCGCGAGACATTATCGGCGCCGTGACAAAATTTTATGGCATCAGCACCGACGATATTGTCGGAAAAAGCAGAGAAAAAAAACTGTCTTTCCCGAGACAAATCATCATGTTTCTCCTCCGACAGGAATTAAAAATGTCTTATCCTGCGATTGGCGACGAGCTTGGCGGGAGAGACCATACCACCGCCATGCATGCCCACACAAAAATTTTGACTGAAATAGAAAATGATCTCAAATTAAAACAAGAAATAGAATCCATTAAACAACAGCTTTACGCGGAAAGAATGTAGGGACAGCCTGTGGATGTCTCCTTCTGCGCACAGACAATTATCCCATACGTGTCCCCACACAATGAAACATATACACAAACAAAAAAGAAAAGAAAAAATTCATACACACCAAAACACAAACAAAACACAAATACACAACACATTTCAAAAAAAATATACACCATAAACACGGCCCAACAAAAAGAAAAATAACACTTATCCCCCCTATTCACACCCCCTAATAACCATCAATCAATAATTATTTCATTTATTTATTTGATTATGAAGTTTACGTGCACAAGGGAAAACCTTTCCCATGCTCTCGATGGGGTGAGCGGTGTTGCGAACAGACAAAGCCATCTTCCCATTCTTTCCAATATTTTTATTGAGGCAACAGCGTCCCGCGTGGCGCTTATTGCGACCGATCTTGAGATTGCAATACACATGACGGTTCGGGCAAAGATTGAACAAGAGGGATCGTTTACCGTGCCAGCAAAAACGATTACCGACTTTGTGCGGCTTCTTTTGGAGGAGCAGGTTGTTTTGGAACTCCGCGATAACGAACTGCATCTCACCTGCGGAAACTCGAGCACAAAAATAAAAGGAACAAGCGCCGAGGAATTTCCGGTGATACCGCACATTGAAGAGGGCACTGAATATCAAATAAACGCAAGCCTGTATCGCGATGCTCTTGCAAAAACGATTGTGGCTGTTGCAAAAAATGAAATTCGGCCGGAATTGTCCGGCATCTGTTTCCGTTTTTTTTCTCCATCATACGATGGATTGCTTTTGGCCGCGACAGACTCGTATCGGCTGGCGGAAAAGCGCGCTGTGGTGTCTCAGGGCACAAACGCCGTCAACTGCATTGTCCCGGCAAAAACAGCATCCGAGATGATTCGTCTTTTGCTGGTCCTCAAGGAAGATGGGGGAGAACAAGATATCCATTTGTTTGTGAGCGCCAATCAGATAGCGCTTCGGTTTGAGCAGTGCGAAATGGTGAGCCGGCTCATTGACGGCGCGTATCCGGATTACGAACAAATTATTCCAGCCTCGTTCAAAACGACGGCAACGTTTCCGGCCGATGTTTTTATCAAACGAATCAAGGCGGCAAGTTTATTTACCACAACCGGAGTGAACGCGGTTGCGTTTGATTTGAATGTGGAAGAAAAAACGGTTGGTATTTCGTCTACCAGCACCCAGACCGGAGAGCACACCTCGGAAATTGACGCGGACGTTCGGGGAGAAGAAAATTCAATTCTGCTCAATCATAAGTATGTTATCGACGGCGTCCAGCACATGGGTGACGGGGACGTTGAGTTTTGTGTGAATAGTGCTGAGTCGCCCTGTTTGTTTCGTCCAAAATCATCGCACGACTATGTGTATATCGTCATGCCTATCCGGCAATAATTTTTTTGCCGCGCGTTCGTCAAAATTCATCCAAAAAAGAACCCCGATAGCCATCGGGGCTCTTTTTATTCTTTCACAATAATGGTGTGTGAATCTCCGGAAAGAACGGCGCCTTCTTTGAGGTTGATTTGGGTCGTGAGCGACCATGACCCTGGGGCAGGGGCATCGGGCCAGACAAAAGCAATTTGATTATTGAACAGATTGGCAAGGTCGTTCGTCGTGTACAGCAGTTTTTTTTCTCCGCTTCCGTCCGAAGGCTGGAAGAAGACAGACACCGCTATAATATCTTCTGTTTTTGTCGGAACAAGAGAAAGGGTTATCGGGAATTGGTTTACTGCAAGAGTGTCAATGGGAACCGACCACGAAACCGACGGAATCAGCGTTCCCACATCAAAGAGAATAGGAACGGTTTCTTCCACATGATTTCCCACGTCGTCTTCCACAATAATCGTGAGCGTGTGTTCTCCTGATTCAATGGTGTCTGCCTCATAGCTGAGGGCGAACGGATGCTCGTCAACGACCGCAATAAAGGTGTTGTCGAGCTTGTAGAGCACGCGAGAGACGCCTCGTGGAGCGCTGACCTCTATGCGGGCTTCAATATGTCGCGTTGAAAAACTCGTTCCTGGCGCAGGAGAGATCACGGTGAGCGTCGGGATAAGCTCCAAAGAATGAAGATCGTCATATTCGGTTGGCGGCTCTTCAAAACTCAGATCCCAATCCGGCTCCTTTTCTTTTTTTCGGGCAATCCATTCCTGTATCGCCATCTCCCATCCGGCATATTGAGAATCTTGGGCCGGGTCTTCTGGCAGCGGCCCCTGCGGGTCATCCTTATTGACATAATGCAAAATGGAATGAGGTTGGATATAGGTTTTTTCAACAAGATATTTTTCCGGTGTTGAACTCGTGGCGATTTTTCCTGTGACTTTGTCAACCAAAAGCGTAATGGCGCCTCCGCTGTTCCCCTTGAGGACGGGTTTGTCGGTATTCGACGGCGTGGGCGGCTCGAATGATTCGACAGGAGTGTTGGCAAGCGCTTGTTTCATAAATGCGTTCCACAGCTCTCCGGCTACCCTGTTTCCGCCGTGTCCTTTTTTCATGGGGCTGTTGTTGGTATTGCCCGCCCATACGCCCGCGGCAAGGCTCGGGGTGTACCCAACGGTCCACGCGTCAACATAATTATTCGTGGTTCCTGTTTTGGCCGCGACCGGACGCCCCGGGAGAGTGAGCATACCGCCCGCTCCAAAAATATACGCTCGAGCAGGGTCGTCGCTTAATATATTGGTTATGGTTTTTGCGATGTTCGGATCAAGGACGCGCTCCCCTTTTTTATTTTTCCATTCTTTCAACGTGTCGCCTTTGGCATTTTCCACTCGAAGGATGGTGGTTGGTTCGTGGTGCATTCCATAGTTGGCAAAGGTGGCAAATGCGTTGACATGTTCAATCAAACGCACCTCGCCGCCGCCCAGAACAAGAGACAGCCCAAAATTTCCTTCGTCAAATGTGGTATAGCCGAGCCGTTTTGCAAAGTCTATGCCGTTTTTTTCTCCGACCAGGTAGAATGTTTTGACTGCGGGAATATTTAGCGATCCTTGGAGCGCCTGGCGAATCGTCACCGGACCCCGTTCCTGCAAATCAAAGTTGAGCGGTTTGTACGGTTTTCCGGAAACCGCAAAATTGGTTGCCACGTCAAACAGCACCGTTTCCGGCGTGTACCCCTTTTCAAATGCGGCGGCATATATCACCGGTTTGAATGAGGATCCGGGTTGCCGCTTGCCGTGAGCGGCCACATTAAATTGTCCATCAATGGATTCGTCAAAAAAGTCTTTGGACCCGATCATGGCCAACACTTCTCCGGTTTTTGGGTCAATCGCGACCAATGCCGAGTTGTTGGCGCCGGCCTCCGGGAGGACAATGTTTCCGGTTTCTTCCATGACAGTTTCCGCAATGTGTTGGAGATCCCAATTCAGCGTGGTTTGCACTTTGAGGCCGCCTGTATCCACCAATTGTTCTCCAAATTCTTTCACCAACAATTCTCTCACATAGAGCACGAAATGCGGGGCGTCAATATTGTCGTATCGTTGTTTGATTTCGAGCGGTTCTTGTTGTGCGGCCTCCTTTTGTCCTTTTGTGATGTATCTTTCTTCTTCCATTCGGAAAAGAACAAAATTCCTTCGCCGGATGAGCGCGTCCGGATTGTTGAGATACGAGGTGGGCGCCTTGGGCAACCCCGCGAGTGTGGCGGCCTCTGAAAGAGTGATATCTTTCACGTGTTTTCCAAAATAGCTTTGGGCCGCGGCTTCGACGCCATAGTTGGTTGATCCGTATGGAATGGCGTTAAAATAGATTTTGAGTATTTGTGTTTTGGTATATTTTTGTTCGAGACGAATCGCGAGGATGATTTCTTTGATTTTTCTTTGGAGCGATCGTTCGTCCGTGAGAATGACGTTTTTAACCAACTGTTGGGTGAGGGTGGACGTTGCGCTGATGCGTTTTCTGGTGAAAATTCCTTGGGCGACGGCGCGAATCATGCTGAGAGGGCGCACGCCACGGTGTTCAAAAAATTTTTTGTCTTCTGTCGCCACCACCGCGTCAATAAGATATTGGGGAATTTGATCCATTTCAACGATGGTCCGTTTTTCTTTCGCAAAAATTTCATATAGGAGGTGTTCTCCGGTGCGGTCGTATATTTTGGTGCTCTGCGCGATGTTGATATCGGACAAGCGATCGGGGTCGGGAAGATCCCGGCTTATCCATGCGACAAGCCCTGTTCCAACAATAAAGCCAACAATCGTGAGAATGACGGCGGCGCGCAGGACGCGTCTTCTGAGCGCCCGTTTTGTTTGTTTTTTGAGTCGTGGATGTTTTTTCCAAAGACCAAAAAGAAAGGAAAGAATGCGCCAAGTGATGAGAAATGGCAACCCAAACCACCAAAATATGGTTTTTGACCGTCGGCGGCGGCTGATTTTTGGGCGCGGCTCGGGTTGTTCCTCGCCGTAGATTCTTGTCTGCTTTTTTTTCTCCGGATCGGTGTAACCGTAGGTTCTTCTTTGTAAATGCGGAATTGGCATATTTGCTTATTTTAGCCAAAAACTTATCCTTTTCAGCCAATAATAGTATTGTATCATATTGACAAACGATCGTCAGCATGCTATTATGACGCCGCACTATTTTGTGCTTTCTACCCTAGGTTTTCCTAGGGTATGGTATTTCAACAGCTCTGACGGAATGAACAGGCCATATTTCTATGATGATACTCAAAAAACAAAATATATATACCATATTTGAACAAGTTGTCGCCCTGGGTCTTGTCTTCTCTGTGATCGTGGCTATGGTGCCAACCCAGGCGGTTGATGCATCGACGAAAGAAGTGGTGGTCAATGTATTGTCCTCATTTGAGGAATATCCACTGACACAGGGGGTTTCTTTCTTGTTGCAAAATGAAACCGAACAGGCGCCAAAGGAAACATTTCCAGTTGCCGAAGAGCGAAAGCCGCGTCGAACCATGTGGGTCTTGGCGACCTTTTATTCGTTGGATCCCGCCCAAACGGACGCGACTCCGTGTATTCCGGCAAATGGAGAGGACCTCTGCGCGCTTCGCGAAAAAACCGGATTCCACAATACCATTGCCGCCAATTTTTTGCGCTTTGGCACTGCAGTTCGATTGCCGGAATTGACCGGCGATAAGATGCTGGTTGTGCGCGACCGCATGAACGCTCGATACAACGGCCAGGCGCGCATTGATGTCTTGGTGGATACTAAAGAAGAGGCAAAAAAACTTGGCGTGAAGTGGGTGGAGATGGAGATATTTTAAACGTAATTGTCCACAGGTGTTTTGGTGGACAGTGCGGAAAATTTGTATACAATAGAGAAAGAACATTGTTTCATTTTCATTTTTAACAAGGGGGGATATGAAAACGCATTCGTTTTTGAATACACTCTTTGGGTTTGTCATCCTCGGGAGTGTTTTTTTATTTCCGTCTTTGGCAAGAGGAGACGGACAAGGGGTCGTGATTACCGAAATTTGTCCCACCGCCTGCGTCGCGCAAAAAAGCGAACAATGGATCGAGATTGTCAATATCGGTGGAGCGCCGGTTGACATAAACGGCTGGAAATTTTGGGAAGATCAAACAAATCACAGCCTTACCCTTGTACAAGGCAATGACGCCACGCTCGACCCCGGCGAATATGCGCTGATTGCAGAAAACAGCCAGGCATTTTTGACCGCATACCCAACCAATCAAACCGTAACGGTTTTTGACAGCTCCTGGACAACTGGATTGAAAAAAACCGGAGAAGAAATCGGTCTCAAGTCCGGCGTGGGAAGTAACGCGTTTATTGAAGTATTTTCATATATGGGCATAACAGGAAATGGGTCGCTTGAGCGAATTGATCTTTCTTTGGCGGATTATTCCGCACAAAATTGGAAAGAACATCCTTCGGGGGCGACTGTGGGGGATATAAACTATTGGACGGCAGAATCTCAATCCGAATCTCCGCCCGAAGAGACCAAACCTGAAGAGGCTCCGGCATCCGAACCAGCCCCCCAGGCCGACCCCGGGTCTTTGCCGCAAAATACGGCGGAACCGGCTGAAGAACCGCCTCTTCAGGACGCGCCGAATGATCCGATTTTGGCCAATCAGCCGCCGGCCGCTTCTTTTTCCGTGTATCCAAGCCTTCTTTTGGTGGATCACCCTGTTCTTTTCAACGCGTCCGCATCAACCGATCCGGACGGCGATGCGCTTTCATACGCTTGGGATTTTGGCGATGGACAAAAGGACAGCGGGGGTACGGTCTTTCACACTTTTTCCGTCTCAGCCAAAATAGTCGCGACTCTTATGGTGAGTGACGTTCATGGCGCGATGGCTGTCGCGTCAAAAAATTTGGTCGTATACGGGAAGCCCCAATTATTGCCAAAAAAAGAAAGTACGCCCGCCGACACGGCTGATGGTGGCGAGGCGAGTAAAGGCGTTCCCGCTATTATCATCAATGAATTTGTTTCCGACCCCGTATCCGGAGAAAAAGAATGGATTGAACTATACAATACCGGAACATCGGACGCCGACCTTATAGGATGGCAAATTCACGATGGCGCCGGCGTTCTTGTCTCGCCGACCACGACCATTGAAGGAAATGGATTTGTCGTTTTTGAAATGTTCAATAAGCTCAATAATGCGGGCGACAGCATTCAGTTTACCGATCCAAGCGGAATGGTGGCGGATAGCGTGACGTATGGCGTGTTCGGGGACGTGGCATCTTCAACAGCAGTCACTGCGCCGGTCGCGGGCGATCCGTATTCGGTTGCCCGCATTGCGGATGGCGCGGATACCAATAACGACTCAGCCGACTTTGCCATCACGACAACGCCGACCAAGGGCGCGCCAAATAGTATTGTGGCCCCGCCGCAAACAAATTTAGAATCTCCGGCGCAAAATCCACCGCCCGCTTCGGGGAATACCGGATCTCTCGGGAATATAGTCAGCTTTCAGCCTGGAGATATTCGTATTAATGAATTGGTGTCCGATCCCGCGGACGGAGCTGAAGAATTTGTCGAATTTTATAATCCAAACAATGCGGCGATTATGCTCGATGGCTGGTGGGCTGAAGACGGAAGCACGGCAAAAACACTGTTGAAGGGTTCGGTTGGGGGGCATGAATTTTTTGTTCTTGCAGAGCCGAAAGGAAGCTTGAATAATGCCGGCGATTTGCTTCGACTTATGGATCCGACCGGGAAAGAAATTGACCGGGTTTGTTACGGATCATGGAATGACGGGAATGTGTCGGATAACGCGCCAAAAGCAGACGACCCCTGGAGCTTGGCTCGTATTGGAGATGGAAAAGATACCAATGCCGATAGCGCGGATTTTGCCGTGACAACCATTGTTACCAAGGGGTCAGTCAATATCGTTATTTTGCCAACGGCGTCGCCGTCTCTCTTATCTATCCCTACCGCCGCGGCGTCCACAACTCCGGTCATTATGAGCGAAGTTTTTCCCAACCCGCACGGCAACGACAGCGGGCAAGAATTTATTGAATTGTATAATCCATCATCCGCGGCGGCAAATCTTTCCGGGTGGTCATTGGTTGATGCATCGGGAAAATTATTTTCTTTTTCCACAACCACCATTGCGGCAAAAAGTTTTTTGCTTCTGTCGAACGATATCACCGGCATTGTGCTCAATAATGGGGACGGCGATACGGTTAGTCTGCGGTCACCGACAGGAGTAATTGCTCAATCGGTTGCGTATTCCGGGCCTGCGCCGGAAGCGCAAAGTTATTCCATTGATACGGACGACGAGTGGCTTTGGACAGCAACGCCGACGCCGGGAAAATCAAATGTTTTTTCAATAGCGCAACCGGCAGAAAAGAGCATTTCTTCAAAGAGTGAACAGCAGTCGTCCAGTTCATTTTCTGTAATGGTTCATATTTCCGAATTTCTTCCCAACCCTATTGGTTCTGATGAAGAAGAATTTATTGAACTTGCCAATTTTTCCACCTCGACCGTTGATATTTCCGGGTTTGCTCTGGACGACGAAGACGGCGGATCGCAGGTATATGTCTTTCCCGAAGGAACCATGATTGATCCGCTGTCCTACATCGTTTTTGAGCGAAGAGACACAAAAATAGCGCTCAACAACGATGCCGACGCGGTTCGGTTGTTTTTTCCGGATGGATCGGTTGCAGAGGAAGTGTTGTATGACCGCCCGCCCGAAGGCGCGTCTTACGCGGCAGATGAAAACGGAAAATGGTCATGGACCATGGAGAGTACGCCGGAATTTAAAAATGTATTTCAGTCGGTTTCTGTGTCAAACTCAAACGTATCGGGCGGCCCGGTGCCGCTTTCCGGTATTGATACCACACTCGAACAAATTCGTGAGTACGAGATTGGCGATCGCGTGCGCGTGCAGGGAGTCGTTATTGTGTTGCCCGGTATTTTGGGATCGCAGTATTTGTATATTATGGATGTGAATATCGCCGACGGAGTACAGCAGGGCGGGGTGCAGGTGTATCAACACGCAAAAAAATTTCCAGAGCTTGCGGTTGGCGATTTGGTGAATGTGTCCGGAGAATTATCTGAGATCCAGGGAGAAACGCGGATCAAAGTGGCCGAGGAAACGGATATTGAAAAAATTGGCGTCCTCGCTCCGCCCAATCCGGACGCGGTTCCCATTATCGACATTGGTGAAACCTTTGAAGGAGGACTCGCGCGAGTTGAAGGAGATGTCACCGAAAGCAACGGCTCCACGATTATTGTAGACGACGGTACAGGAGAAATCGTGGTTGCAATCAAAAAAGAAACCGGCATTGTGCGAAAAGACATCCGCGCGGGCCAATCGGTTTCGGTGGTTGGCGTTGTGAGCCAAACCAAATCCGGATATCGTTTGCTCCCTCGCTCTTTGGATGATATTGATTTTTATGATGAAGAAGAAGCGGCAGAAAAGACAGAAGATTTTTTGGCTGTTCAAACATTTGCTCCGGGAAATGATGCCGGGTCATCATACGGTACGGCTCTGGCAAGCGGCGTTCTTTCTCTTGGTCTCGCGGCTGTTTTGCATTTTCGAGGTGCGGCGGTAAAACGGATCATACAAGGCGCGGGGGTCGTATTTCTTGGCATCATACGAAAAAAACGCGAATGAGAAAAAGACGCGAGAGACCGCCTGTCTCACGACAGAGAAATGATTTTTTGGTATACTTCCTTCGAACGGCGTATTTTTTTGTCTGTGATTGATAATATCTTTCTTCAAATTAGCATTCTCCTCGGGCTCACGGTTTCCATTGCGTTTGTGGTTCGGTTGCTTCGCCAGCCTCTCATGGTGGCCTATATTGTCGCCGGTCTTATTGCCGGCCCTCTTTTTTTGGGAGTCATTGACGCAGATGAAGCGTTTTTTGAGGCATTTGCCCAGCTCGGCATTGTTCTGTTGTTGTTTGTTGTCGGATTGAGTTTGAATGTGCAGTATGTCAAAAAAGTTGGAAAGGCCGTCTTTATCGGGGGCACATTTCAATTTTTGATCACCGCAAGCGTGGGTTTTTTCTTTATGCGGTTTATGGGGTTTTCTGTTGTGTCATCCCTTTTTGTCGCCGTTGCCATCACGTTTTCGAGCACCATCATTGTTATTAAACTATTGGCCGGAAAAAAAGATCTTGAGACGGTCTATGGGCGGTATATTATTGGGCTTCTCCTCATTCAAGATATTATTGCGGTCTGCATCATGATTTTTCTCAACACGTCGTCGGCCCAGGGCGCGTCATGGTACTTTTCGGTTTTGGAAACGCTGGGGAAAGGTATACTGCTTGTGGGTGTTGTTATTCTCATGGCCAAATTTGTATTGCCGTTTTTGATGGATCGCGTGGCGCGTTCCGGCGAGTTGCTGTTCATCTTTACCATCGCCTGGTGTTTTGGCATCGCAAGCCTGGTGTATTGGTCGGGCTTTAGCATTGAAATCGGAGCCGTGGTTGCCGGTGTTTCGCTCGGAGCGTCTCAATATCAGCGCCAGATTAGCAGCCGTATTCGGCCGCTTCGGGATTTTTTTATTGTTTTGTTTTTTATTGTTTTGGGAAGCGAACTCCAGGTCGCAGATCTTGGCCGTGCACTGGCCCCGGGACTTATTTTGGCAGGGTTTGTGATTGTCGCCGATCCTTTGATTTTGTACTTTGTCATGCGGCGGCTCCATTATACGCGGCGCAACGCGTTTCTTGCCGGCATCACTGCCGCGCAAATCAGCGAATTTGGATTTATTCTCGCCTTTAAAGGAAAAGAAATTGGCTATCTTCAGGACGTGGAATTGGCGATTTTGACCATTGTCGCTCTCATCACCATTATTATTTCTTCCTACCTTATTGAATATAACGAAGCGCTGTACCGCAAGGTCATGCCATTTTTGAATGCGTTTGGCAAAGATCATGCGCAACAAGAAAAGGACGAAACAAACATCTTTGAGGTGTTTGTGTTTGGATATCATCGTATCGGATGGAAAGTATGCGAGGCATTGAAGCAAAAACGAATATCATTTTGCGTGATTGATTTTAATCCGGATGCCATTGCCAAGTTGCATCGCCGCGGCATTCCCGCTTTTTTTGGCGACGCCGCGGACGTGGAATTTTTGGAGTCCTTGCCGCTTGAGAAGGCAAAACTTGTCATTTCCACCATTCCGGAGGCCGACGATCAACTCACGCTCATCAAATATATTCGCGATCGTTCAAAACGCACGCGCATTGTGGCAAATTTGTATCATAATTCCTACTTGGAAGAGCTGTATCACGCCGGAGCCGATTATGTGATGATGCCTCACCTCCTTGGAGGGAGCTGGATTTCCGGCGTCTTGCAAGAAATACCGTGGACCAAAAGGCGTTTCGATCTTTTGCGCAAAGAACAAAAAGAAGAAATGAAATTGCGATTTACGGTTGGCGTTGAATAAGATATTTCTTCTTGACAGAAAGGGGGTGGATTGATATGATAGTCTCGCATTTTTTTCGTGATTGAGAAAACAAAGGGCCAGTAGCTTAGTTGGTAGAGCGCCGCCCTTGCACGGCGGAGGTCAGGAGTTCGAATCTCCTCTGGTCCACAATGCCGGGGTAGCTCAGTGGTAGAGCAGAGGACTGAAAATCCTTGTGTCGCCAGTTCGATCCTGGCCCCCGGCACGAAGATGACTAATTATTGTTCTCGGAGTGTAGCTCAGTTGGCTAGAGCGTCTGGTTTGGGACCAGAAGGCCGAAGGTTCAAGTCCTTTCACTCCGACCATAAAAATCTCCCGGCCGGGGGATTTTTTACTTTCCTGTTGCGTTTTTTTTTGGTACACTATATATAATTTTTGAATCGTCATTATGCCGCTCTCCCCTCATGCGCTTGGCGATATTTTGCTCGAGCACGATATCGTGAAGAAAAAAAAGTTAGTCGAACTCATGAAAACGGTAGAAGAAACACAGTCCGACCTCTATTCTCTCGTTTTAGAAGAAGGGGGCGTTGAAAAAGAACATCTCAACCAGTTGATTGCAAAAAGCCTCAAAGTTCAGTACGTTGATTTAAGCGCCATCACCATTGATCCGGCAATCGTCCAATTACTGCCCGAAATAGTCTCACATAACAATACAGCCGTTGTGTTTATGCGAGACAAAAAGGGCTTTCATGTGGCGACCGACAATCCCACTGACGACGAATGCCTGAAGGCAATCACAAAACGCCTGGACGACCAGGTCATTCTGTATTTTGCGGATGCGGACAGCATCCATCGGGTGCTACAATCGTTGCATAGCACCGACTCACAGGATTTCGCTAAATTGATTAATGATATCATTCAAGGAGAAGATCTTATCGCCCGGGCTGAAGATCTGCCGATTATCAAAATTGTGGATAAGTTATTGGAGCTGGGGTACGCGAATAAGTCCTCGGACATCCATATTGAACCATACGAAAAACAAACACTTATTCGGTTCCGCATTGATGGGATGCTCCACGATATTATTGTTATTCCCAAATACCTCCACACGCTCATTATTACTCGTCTCAAAATTCTTTCACGATTGCGAACCGATGAACACCGCGCGGCCCAGGATGGAAAATTAAAATTTGCTTTTGGCGATGAAAACGTCGACGTGCGTGTTTCGATTGTGCCTGTCATAAACGGGGAAAAGGTGGTATTGCGGCTTCTTTCGGAGAAATCTCGCCAACACGACTTGGAAAATTTAGGCTTCCGACCAGAGGATTTTGAAAAAATCAAGACAAATATCGAAAAACCCTGGGGAATGATTTTGGCAACTGGGCCAACCGGTTCTGGAAAAACGACAACGCTGTATGCCATAATTAAAAAATTGAACACCCGTGAAGTGAATATTTCTACGATTGAAGACCCGGTCGAGTATGATATGGATCGGGTCAACCAAATTCAAGTGAATCCCAAAACAAATCTTACCTTTGAGGCGGGGTTGCGCGCTATTGTCCGTCAAGACCCAAATATTATTATGGTGGGAGAAATTCGCGACGAAGAAACCGCCAAAATTGCGGTGAATTCAGCCATGACGGGACACCTCGTCCTTTCGACGCTCCACACCAATGATGCGGCCACGACCCTCCCGCGTCTCATGGACATGGGGGTTCAGCCATTTTTGGTTGCCTCTACCATTAACCTTGCCATCGCACAGCGTCTTGTGCGCATCATTTGTGAAAAATGCAAGACCAGCGGTACGGTGACTGATGAGCAAATTGCAATCATCAAAAAACAATTGCCGGCTTCCCTCATCAAAACATACGCGCTCGATTCATCATCGCTTACCCTGTACCATGGAAAGGGGTGCGCCGAGTGCCAAGACACCGGTTTTAAGGGGCGCAAAGGCATTTTTGAAATTTTGGAAATGACCAATGAAATTAAGGAACTGGTTATGGATCAAGCCAATGCGGCTCGCATCAAACAAAAAGCGCTCGAGCAAGGAATGATTACCATGATTGAAGACGGGATCCAAAAAGTGCTCAAAGGGATGACCACCATTGAGGAGATACTTCGCGTATCAAAAGAATAGCCTATGCGCCGATCCCCTGCGATACAACCTGCTCCTCTCCCCCCAAAGAAAGATTGGAAGCGTTTTTTGTATATAGGAAGAGTTCCTCAGAAACAAATTCTTTTTTTTACCAAAAATCTTTCGATCATGTTGCAGTCCGGCTCCACCCTTCCCGAGGCTCTCGCCGTACTCAAAACACAAGTGAAAGGCAGATTGCGCTTTATTCTTGATGACGTGTACCAATCAATCAATACCGGACAAAAATTGAGCGAAGCGCTCCGCAGGCACAAAAAGGCATTTTCTGATATTTACACGAACATGATCGCCATCGGCGAAGAATCAGGAAAATTGGATCAGAATCTTGAACATTTGGGGCGACAATTGGAAAAAAATTACGAATTAAAAAAGAAAGTCATCGGCGCGCTCATTTACCCGAGCATTGTCTGTATCGGCGGCATTATCTTGAGTCTTGGTATTGCGCTGTTCGTGCTCCCGAAGGTCGCAAAATTATTTCAAAATTTTAAAGTGGAATTGCCCCTCACGACGCGAGTCCTTATTTCCGTTTCAACCTTTTTTCAGACGCATGGCATCCTTGCGGCATTTTTGGTCGTTGGCGGGTCTGTTGCTCTTGTATGGACCCTGCGCCGAGAGCGTCTTCGTCCGCTAACGCACTGGGTCATCCTTCATACGCCTATTATTTCATCAATTTCCATCCATCTCAATTTGACGCTTATTTGCCGGACATTGAGCCTGCTCTTGAAAAGCGGGCTTACCATTGATGAAAGCATCTCTATCTGCGCCAAAACAATACATAATATCCGTTATAAAAAATTTTTGGAATTCGTGTACCAAAAAATCAAAGCCGGCGACTCGCTCACCGATACATTGCGGCAAAATACTCATCTTTTTCCCCCGACCGATATCCAAATTATCAGTGTTGGCGAATCATCAGGAACGTTGAGCCACTCGCTCGAATTTTGTTCCACCATCCACGAAGACGAGGTGGATTCCATCACAAAAAATTTGGCAACAATTCTCGAGCCCATCCTGTTGGTTGCTATCGGCCTTCTCGTCGGTTTTTTGGCTTTATCCATTATTACGCCGCTCTATTCTATTACCGGTCAGTTTCATCGGTAAATGCAGTTGCCCTATGACCGCACGGCCCGGGTTTACCTTGATTGAAGTTATTGTCGTCATTGCACTCGGCATTATCCTTTTGTCCGTGTCCATACCATTGTATGACGCTCTCTTGCGGGTGAGCATGCTTGATTCGAGCAAAGCAGACATTGTGGAACAACTGCGATTAGCTGAGACAAAAGCAAGATACGGGGCGCACAATAGTCGTTTCGGCGTGTATATGCAAGATTCTTCATATACCGTATTTCAAGGCAATACCTATGCCACCCGCGTCGTCGCAGAAGACAATCTTTTTACGCTCCCCGATACCATTACGTTTACCGCAAATACAGAGATCACCTTTGCCACCTCAACCGGTCTGCCGTCTGCCACAGGCGCCATTACTCTTTTGAACAGCGCAACAAATCAAACGGAAACGATCACTATAAATGAACAAGGACTGATTGAATAATTACTAATGCCTAATGTCTAATTTCTAAATTAATCAGAATTTAAGAAATAACAAGGTTAGACATTAGAAATTAGGCATTAGATATTAGGCATTAGAAATTAGACATTCGCAATATGTTGTTTTCTCGCGGACAGCAACTCATTGAAGTTATATTGGCGCTCGCCATCTTTTTTGCTTTTTTGAGCGGCGCCATCCTTCTTTCTGGCCGCTCTTTGCAGACTTTTCGTTCAGCTCAAGAGCTCACTGACGTTGAATTGATTCTCACAGAAAGCCTTGAGGCCATGCAAAGCATCGCGAGCACGAATTGGAATGCGATGACAATCGGCACATTTGGGCTCACAAGCCAGGGAGGCGCATGGCAGATGCAACCGTCGCCGGACAGCATCAATGGAACATACCTGCGGACTGTTACAATTGACGGGACAGAGCGGGACGCCAACTGCGCTCTTGTGCAAACCGGCCAAGGAACGGCCGACCCGTCAACCATGCATGTGACGACGACAATCAGCTGGACAGAAGGAGGACAAAACAAAAGCCGTGAGGTTGGCGCCTATTTTACCGACTGGAAGACTCCTGGCGCATGCGGAGAAACCGGCCAAGCGAGTAATTTGGATATAGACATTTCACTTGCGAGCATTGACGCAACGAAAAAATCATTAGTCGGAGTGGTCCTTACGAATAATGACAGCTCGTCAATTACACTTGATACCATGACACTCACGTGGACAAAGCCCGGAGAGATTGGCTATATCAAAATCGAAGGAACGAATTATTGGCACTCTTCCAATGGAACGGGCTCGCCGCAAGGAGAACAGCCATCCGGCACAGAACTCGACCTTGTTGATTTGGTTTTAGAACCCGAAGAATCATACGACATCGATGTTTTTCGCTTTGACGAAAAGGTGGACGGCGCGACATTTACTATCACGGCGACCATGATTGACGGCTCTTCAACGACCGAGGTAACCACCCCGCCGTTTGTGCCCTAATTTTTTATGAAAGTCTGTTTTGTATCCTCCAAAAGAGCGGGATTCACCCTTCTTGAATTTGTTATCTACATTGGCATGACGACGATGGTTTTGGTTTCGCTCCTATCATTCACCTGGAGCATTCTCCACAACCGCGCCAAACAAGCGGCGCTTATGGAGGTGAACAACAGTGGCAATTTTGCCTTGGAACAAATGCTCTACTATACGCGACGCGCCAGTACCATTGGAAGCGACACCATATATGGCACAGATCCCGGAAAACTTGTGCTGACATCGAATACCAACCCGACCGTCACTATTGATACCTATCAGACGTCGGTCGCTCTTGGCGAAACAATCGTGCCGATAACCAAATTGAGACTCCAGCACGGGAGCGCCACTCCCATTGATATCACAAGCGACCGCGTTCATGTGGCCAGTTTCATTCTCGCCAATCTCACATCAGATACGCTTCCTACCGTTCAGATCACGCTTCATCTTGAAGCAGCCAACCCAAGTAATTCCGTTTTTTATGAAGCTGAAAAAACATTCGTCACCTCGGCAACCCTGCGCATCCAATAGCGGGTTTATCATGGTGATTGCCGTCATTATTTTGGCAGGGGTCATTTCGGTTGTGCTCATTGGCGTTGCATTAAGCACGCTGACTCATCTCAATCAGCGCGATATTGCCTTTACCGGAATACAGACGGAATTTCACATGGAAAGTTGTGTTCAAGAAGCATTGATTCAATTAAAACGCGACACAGCATATGCGGGCGCAACCATTGTCCTGGGAGAAGGAAATTGTACAATCGCGGTCAGCGGCAGTGACAATATACGAACGATTCAAATCATAGGAACATTGAAACAGTTTACTCGCGAGGTCACAATTATGGTGACGCTGTCCCCGTGGGCTATTACCGACTGGGGAGAGCCATGAAAGGATCTGTGGATAACAAATATCCAGAATAGGATATTTTTGCTATAGTAGATGCGTTTATACATTCATTTTTAATCTGCACGTGTTATGAAGAAAGGTTTTACGCTCATCGAGCTTCTGATCGTGATCGCGATCATTGCAATTCTCGCTGGCGTTGTCTTTGTTGCCTTGGATCCGCTTTCGCGGTTTCAAGAAGCGCGGGATTCAACCAGATGGTCGGATGTCACATCGGTCTTAGACGCGACCAAAGTAGATCAGGTGGATAATGGCGGCAGTTATCTTGCCTCAATCACGGCGCTCACCGCCGCATCCAACTATACCATCGGAACGTGTGCAACCGGCGGAGATTCCGGCTGTACGGCAAAAACCACCCAAGCGGCATGTGCCGATTTAAGCGGTTTGGTGACCGAAGGCTACATTGCGGCGATACCGAAAGACCCAAGCACCGGCACAGATGCCAAAACAGATTATTACATCACCAAGTCATCAGCCGGCGCAATTACCATTGGCGCGTGCGACCCTGAGGGCGGTTCGGCAATTAGCGTGTCAAGATAAAATATTCTGAAAGAAAAATAAAAAGAGTCCATGATGGACTCTTTTTTGTGTGTATCTTTTTGCGTACATCATTGCGAGACGGTGAGGAAGGCATATCAATGATGCAAAAGCGGCATTACCGGATAACGGATCATATCAAAACGAAAGAAAAATGGTATACTTGTGGGTGATTTCTATGCCATTTCGCGATACGCCGCTTATTTTTCTTCCCAAAAAAACATGGGAATACTCCAAAGGCAACCGCGCGCAGGTCGTGTTATATTTTGTTTTATTTGCGATTGCCAATATCATCATGCTCGCCGAAACGCTGGTTATCGCGTGGCTCTTAAATACCATCCAGCGCCAGGGAGTTCATGCGGAGAATCTGCGTTTTATTATTGCATTACTTCTCCTTATTATTGCGGTGAATATCGGATTTTGGGTGTTTCATGGGCCGGCTCGCGTGATCGAAACTCGAAACGCATTTATCGTCCGTGCGCAGTATCAACAATACCTCATCGATGGGGTCATGGCTCTTCCGGTCGAATGGCATACCGATCATCATTCAGGGGATACGATTGATAAAATAGAAAAAGGAACCAAAGCGCTGTATCAGTTTTCTTCCGATTCGTTCATGGTTATTGAAGCGGTGGTTCGTTTGGTTGGCTCGGGCGTGGCGCTGGCGTACTTTCATCCGCCATCTCTTTTTATTGTGTTTGGCCTGGTGTTTATTACCGCGTTTGTTATTTTGGGGTTTGACAAAATACTGGTTCCGCAATATGAAAAGTTGTTTCGCGCCGAAAATGGCATCGCGGAAAAAGTGTACGATACTATCAGCAATATCACGACTGTTATTATTCTTCGCGTGGAAGGGTTGATTTCAAAAACCATTGTCAAAAAAATTTTTGCCCCGCTTCCGCTTTTTGTAAAAAACAGCAAGATCAATGAATGGAAATGGTTTTTGGTTACCATGTGTAGCACGGGCATGATTGTATTGGTATTGTTTTCTTACATGTATCAAACCGTGTCGGTTGGCGGCGTAGTCGCGATTGGCATTATCTACGCGCTTTATGGATATGTGCAAAAAATCAGCGATCTGTTTTACCGGTTTGCGTTTATGTATAGCGACATTGTCCAGCAAAAAACCGCGGTCATGAACGCCGAAGAATTGACGCAAGAATTTAAGAACAAGAAAACCGTCAAGCAAGTGTCTTTGCGTCGAGAATGGCGCGCGCTTTCCGTGAAGAATCTTCGTTTTTCGTATCACAAAGAAGACGGCGCCGATCTTCATCTGGATGGCATTTCTTTTTCCATTCAAAACGGAGAGCGGATCGCGCTCATTGGCGCAAGCGGAAGCGGCAAGACCACTTTATTGAAAATACTGCGCGGGCTCTACAAGCCAAACCATATCGAATTGTTCTTGGATGACGCGCCGCTCAAACACGGGTTTGAATCCATCAGCTCGGAAATCGCGCTTATCCCCCAAGATCCGGAAATTTTTGCAACCACGATCAAAGAAAATATCACGATTGGAGTGGACCATACAATAAAAAAAATAACGCGGTATACCGACATGGCGCGGTTTACCGATGTAGTGAGCCGCCTGCCAAAAAAATTTGATTCGTCCATTGTGGAAAAGGGGGTTAACTTGAGCGGCGGAGAAAAACAGCGGCTGGCGCTCGCCCGCGGCCTATTGGCGTCGGAAGATAAATCCATTGTGCTTCTTGACGAGCCCACGAGCAGTGTGGATTCACGAAACGAATTGGCGATTTATAAAAATATCTTTCAAACGTTTGAAGACAAAGTCATTGTGTCGTCCATTCATCGCCTGCATTTGCTTTCGTTGTTTGATACCATTTATTTTTTTGACAAAGGAAAAATTATTGCATCCGGTTCTTTGGAATATCTTCTCCAGACATCTATGGAATTTCAGGAATTATGGAAAAAATACCATAGCAAGGTAAAACGGCGTATTTTATAGACAAAATGCTAAAGAAATCAAAAAACCATCCCGAAAGGGCTGGTTTTTTGCTGTTGCCATACAGTAATTTACTGTACCGGAATAGTATATACAAAACCAAAGAATTTTGCCAGAAAGGGTGTTGATATGTTGCCTACAGGCCTGCCTTGACTTTTTCGTCTCATCATTATATGATCGTTCATCCGACCTGGGCGCAAAAAAGGCGCGCTTTTGGTTGGTTTTGGCCGAAAAAAATGGAGGATTTTCATGGCCAAAAGAATCATCCATTTTATGGAGGATCTCGAAGTGCCCCTTGGGCGTTATGAGATTCTCGAAGTCGGTTCGGTGTGCCGGACTAAGGCGGAATTGATTTTTCAAGCGGCGGTCGCCATCGTCGCCAAGGACTTCGACATGGCGGCCTGGCGGAATTTTGTCCGAGAGGTGCGGGCATCGTCCATGCCAGACGGCGATCTGGCTCCGGCACTCTCCCGCAATCAAGAAGGCGGCGGGATCTGTTTGACCGTTCTCGGTCAAAAGAATAGGATGAACCTCCGGACGGTGACCGAAGTCGACTGGCACGTCGACATGGCCGCTGAGTTGCATCTGGTAACCTCGGCCGAGACACTGGGGCTCAAGGTCGAGGGCCGGCGTCTGCTGGAACAGACCAGATCGCGTCGGCGGCCGAAGACCGATTCTATTTAGGGGGGCGATGACAACTGAGGAGGTAAAAGTGAATAAATTGGGATTGGTCATTCAAGGGGACGGGACCGCCATCTTGCGGGTGACGCAGGATGTGCGGGGGATTCCGACGAAGGCCGACGCCTTGCGGGCGGGAGCTGAAATGGTGAGGGTAGGGATCGTGGATGGTGACGAGTGGTTGTGCTTCGTGGCCAATGTCCGCGCTTCCAGACTCAGCAACGAGGGGATGGGGGTTGATGTTGAGGTGTGTTGTACCTGTGGCACCCACGTCAACATCCGAACATGGGCCGGCATCGGTTCCGACATCCGGTCGTTGGAGGAGCTGGGAAGTGAGATCAACCGGCTCCTGGGGCTGGCCGTCATTACGGCCGACCAAGCCACCCCCCTGTTCATTCGGGGGCGGGTGGCGATCGAGAGTCTCCCCGCCAGCCAGACGACAGAGGCGAATCCAACCATCTTCTTGAGGGTGATTTTCGAGGAAGAGTCAGAAAGTTAAGCTCCGGTCCACGGCCGGAAAGGAGGTTTGCCTATGAAAGGAGGGAAAACGGAACTTGTTTTTTTCAGAGGTACAAGCAGGTTCCGTGATTCCCAATAGTGTTTAGTGATTAGACAATATTGGAAATTTTTCTTAAAAAAAATCCCCCGGCCGGGGGATTTTTGTTGCGGGGGCCGGATTCGAACCGGCGACCTTCGGGTTATGCGTACCACTACAACTTTCGTTGCTTCCAATTTGGTTGGAATTTGTGGTCTGGACTTTCTCTTCACCCGTCCGCCTGTGGTGGATGAGGGTGTCTACCATTAAGTCTCTACACCTGCCTTCGCTCTGCTTTGGCAGGCAAGCCTGCTCTTTTCATGAGCGAAGAATTGGCTCGGGATTACCATGTGAAAGGCTTCCCCGAATTTGATAGAAGTCACGCAAAAATTTCTTTTTGCGTAGCCCATTGTAATAAGGAGTCCCATTTGTTACGGAATTGTTCAGACGCTGGTTTGCGTTGTCTTTTTTGAGATTCTGTCATGTGAATCTCGCTCCCGTATCGTATGAAAACATCCACGGGAAAAACGTAGAAAAGATTTTTTTCTGCGATATATACTAATGCAAAATCAAAATCTTTTTTGGCATACCTTTCCCGTTTCATTATTCTTCTATTGGTTTTTGTTCGACGAGAATCAACCACATAGTTTTTTGTCCGTTTGGACAACCATGCGTGTTTGACCTGTACGCGTATGAATGTTTCTCTAATGGAGAAAACAAGGTCATACGGAAGTCTGTCGCCAACAGGAATTAAAACGTCCCAGCCGCGTCGCAACGCTTCGAGAGTCGCTGCATATTCGGCTATATCCCCCTTCCGTTTTGTCATCATAATAATGTGCAATATTACGTATTGAGCCCGACGAGCTGCCTGACTGCTCTACCCCGCGATATTGACTGGTTGTGAAAAGAACGGACAGAATGAAATCTGTCATGAGCGGTAAACCGGATTCGAACCGGCGACCTTCTCCTTGGCAAGGAGACGCTCTAACCAACTGAGCTACTACCGCATCATCGCCCCATGACCCACATGGAGCGGGTAACGGGAATCGAACCCGTATCTTCAGCTTGGAAGGCTGACATAAAAGCCATTATACGATACCCGCGCCCTGAGGATCATTTGTATCGGTCCTTAGTGTACGGAAAATGGAAACCTTTGTCAAGGTTGGTATTTCTTTTTTTGCATGGATTTTTTTGGTTCATCACAATGATGATTGGCCATAATTTTTTTGTCATTGAACCACACAATCGCAAAGAGCAATATCGTCCCCACCGCCGCGTGCGGGTACCATCCCACGCCAACCGTCATGCCAATTGCGGCAATAGCCCAGAGTCCTGCCGCGGTCGTGAGCCCTTCAACGCTGTTTTTTTTATGAATAATGGTTCCCGCGCCAAGAAATCCGATGCCAGTAATAATCTGCGCCGCGATTCGCGCAGTGTCGTTGGTTTGAAATCCATATATGGAGAGAATGGTAAACAAATATGACCCCACACAAACAAGCGCGTAGGTTCGCGATCCGGCCGCCTTGCCGGTCCATTCTCTCTGCCAGCCAATAAGCGCGCCAAGAAGCATGGATAAGAGAAGGCCAATGACAAAAATATCTATGGGCATATAACGTTGGCTCTGTAACAATATAAAAAAGAATGGTCTGAGTATAGCATTTTTTATGCTGTCTCTCCATATTTTTTTCTATCCACACAAAACCGATTGACAAAATAGCGCAAAAAGGATAGTATTTCTTCGTATGAACAATCAGACACAGAAATTTTTTTGGAACTATTTCTTTACCTCCTGAGAGTGGGTTGTTTCATGTATCTTCCAAAATGATCAAAACAATGCCACTCGGAATGAGTGGTTTTTCTTTTTCTTTACCAAGTTGTCTATGAAAAAACGTATTCTTTTTTTGCAATTCCGAACTGATCAATCCCTGCCTCATGAAGAAATGGCTGTTCGAGAAATGCTTGAAAACGATACAACCGATATTATCGCGATAAACGCGATTCACGAGCCCCTCCCCCTGTCGTTGCTCGATGCCATTGATGGCGTTCTTTTGGGCGGTAGCGGCGAATTGTACATGAGCGACACCACCCAAGAAAAACCGTGGCTTCCGGCAGTGGACCAGCTCTTTGATGCGATCTTGGCGCGAGATATTCCCATGCTGGGGCTTTGTTTTGGATTTCAATTGATTGCCGCTCATGAAGGGGCGCGTATTGCGCGCGATTCCGCCATGCAAGAAATCGGCGCGTTTCCGATTGAAGTTTTGCCTGCCGCAAAAAATGATTCGCTTTTTTCGTCTGTCACAAGTCCGTTTATGGCGCACTTGGCGCACAAAGAAACCAATGTTGATCTTCCAGCGCACCTTATTCCTCTCGCGCGTTCCGAGCGGGTCGCATGTCAGGCATTCCGCGTGGAAGGAAAACAAACATGGGGGCTGGTTTTTCACGCGGAGCTCAACAAACAGCGCATGAGCGAACGATATTTGTTGTATCTCAATCATGGCCGGAGCGATTATGAAGGCGGCGGAAAAGACGATGTGCTCAATACCTTTTGTGACACGCCAGAAGCGGAAAAAATATTGAAAAATTTTGTGGCGTTGTGCGGAAAAGAAACAAAAAAAAATTGACAATATTTTTACTCTTTCCTATACTCATACTATCATTTCTAACCTGTTTTATATGGCAAAAGGAGGAAAAATGCTTGAGACAATTCTGGAAACGGTTTTGTCTCTCAAAGAGACGGTGTCATCTCTTGATAAGAGAGTGGGTTCGGTTGAAGAATCAGTAGATTTTATTAAAGAAAATGCTGTCACTCGTGATGAGTTTCAGGAAGAAATAAAGGGCATCCGCAGTGTGATGGTCACCAAAGATTATCTTGATGAAAAAATGGCGGATTTTCGTGGGGACATGGTTATTGTGATGCGCAAGGGAGATACAAAACTGCGCGCGTTGGTAGATATCCTCAAGCATAAACGAGTGTTATCTGAAAAAGATGTCACAAAATTAAAGCGCATGGAACCGTTTTCGGCAGAAATGCTCTAACAAGCAATATGCAAGAAAATACAAAACAATCATATACCTTTTTCTTCTTTTTTTTCTTTCCTCCCGCCGGGCGGCCTTGTTGACGTATCGCAAAAATTTTGCTACACAACAGTCCCCCGGTCGGGGGATTTATTTTTTCGTCGTCAACACCATATTTTTCTTTTTGAAATATGATGTTGGCTCCGAAGGACAACTTTGGGGTTTGTACCTTTCAACGAAACAAAAAATTTTGTCTCATCTCAATGGCGGGTGCCAAAGAGGTGGACAATCGAAATTAACCGTGAGGAAAAAAATGAACGTTATTCGAATCGCGGCACCGGACAAGGCGTACGAGGGCTACTGGTTTCCAGGGATCGAGAAGATCTCTCGGGAACTGTGTCAGCCCGGGGGGATAACAGTCGTCCCGTCCGGCATCCGCGAGGGAGCCGCACGGGGATGGCTCGACTACTTTTTTAACGAGGCACGGTTCGGGGGGAGCACAGTGGTCGAGGTGCCGGTTAACGGTGCCGGCCTCTACGCCACGATCCGGGACGATCCGGCGGCAATGGCAACCATCCAGACGGCGCTGGCGGGGGGCGCCAGGCTCAAGCCGTTCTGCGTCCGTTCCGGTGACGGACTCGAGGAGCTTCTCGAGGCGCTTTTGTTGCAGAACGGGCAGATCGGTCACGAGTGGCGGTGGGGGCACGTGGCCGCTGACCCTCCGTGGGTCACGGACGGCCCCAACAACAAGGCAGAATTCTACCGCCTGATCGAGGCGGCCGGACTCGACCGCCTCCTCATCCGGCCGTACGAGATCTGCACCGGTGCGGATGCGATCCGTACCGCGTTCAGCCGGGTCTTCACGGAGTTCGGCGCTGTGGCAGTGAAACTGCCCGGCCGTGCGTCCGGCGACGGTATTCTCGTCACAAGCGACCCAAGCACGCTCGAGGCGTTCCTGGTCAAGTACCAGGACGACCTCGCGGACGTCATCGTCCAGCGGGCGTGGGTCGACCGCGTCGAGATGTCGGTCGGCACGCATGCCGACGGCATGCGCTGGTACTCACAGCAACTCGTGGATCGCGAGGGTCACTACACGGGGAGCCTGGTCAGCAATGCCGGGTATCCCGCCGTGACCGACGAGGACCGGGCCTGGATGTCGTCCGCGGCGGACCAAATCATCCGGGCCATCTGGCCGAACGGCACGACGCGCCGCGGTGTGGCGCTTTTTGATGTGCTCCGCAATCGGGAGACTGCGGAGCGAGGCATCATCGAGGCCTGCATGCGGGAGCCCGGGTCCGACGAGATCCGGTGTCTCCTCTCTCAGGTCGAGGCGCACTACCACAGCGCGGTTCCAATGGCCGGTGTGTCTCGGTTCACCGAGCCTCGCGCGTCGTCGTGGACCGAACTGCGCGCCTGCCTTGAGGGGGCCGGGCTTCTGTACCGGTCCGGCGAGCGGTGTCGCGCGCTGGGTGGCGCGCCCGGCGGCGTCACGGCCACGATGATTCGCGGTCTCGAGCACGGCTACTGTCGGCTCATCGTGTTTGCACCGAGCGCGGCTGGGGCCACCCGGCTTCT
>MFQC01000008.1:49912-86328 GCA_001784285.1 Candidatus Magasanikbacteria bacterium RIFCSPHIGHO2_02_FULL_48_18 | reverse complement strand
CTGATCTAAGGGGGATTCCGAACGCTGACATGAGGGGTTAGCGTTCGGAAAATTCCTTTCTGTATCAATCCCGACTTAGTCGGGATGGTAGAGAGAGGAGTATTTTTGGACAAAGGAGTGGCAAGAGGTTGAACGTGAAGTAGATAAGGAAATTTCAGAAGGAAAGATCAAAAAATTTGATGATGTTGAGGTGCTTTTGGACGATCTACACTCATAAATATGTTTTAGGGTGGTATTTTTTCGCCGTGTTGGGACGCATGATATTTTAAAGAAAGAATAAATTTCAATTGACTTTTTTCCTTATTTCTGCTATAATTTCACTATATGTACAACTGGTCAACCGACGTGGGCGAGCTAAAAAAAGATCCAAAAAAATACACCATTTGGAAACTGGAACAAATGGTTAATTTTGGTTTAAATGGAGAAAAATTATCAAAAGTTGATTTAAAAAAGAACTGGGATTTGCTGGCTTTGGATCCAAAAAAGAAGCAGTACCTTCGCTTTTTGTTATGGAACACACTATCCTAACGCCTCGACAACAAATCCTTTTTTCTCTTTTTACAAAACAACCGCTGGTTGTTGATTTTTTTTATCTTACGGGCGGCACGGCCCTTGCCGAGTGGTACTTGCATCATCGGTATTCCGAAGACCTTGATTTTTTTTCTGATCAAGAAGTGGATGCACAATCCGTACTGTCTTTTTTCAAGAAAATTCAATTCGAGGCAGGGTTTGCTTCCGTTGATTTTCAGCAAAGTTTTAACCGTCAATTATTTTTTCTTCATTATTCGGACGAAGTGATAAAAACTGAATTTACCTATTTTCCATTCCCACGGATTGAGAAGGGAATAAAACAAGAGGGGTTATCTATTGATAGTTTACTTGATATTGCCGTGAATAAATTGTTTACCATATATCAAAAACCGCGTGCTCGGGATTTTATTGATCTGTTTCTTATTTTAGAAAAAACACAATGGCATATTGATGATTTGATCATGAAGGCAAAAGGCAAGTTTGATTGGCATGTGGATTCCTTGCAATTGGGGAGTCAGTTTTTACAGGCGACCGAGGTAAAAGATTATCCCCGAATGATTATTCCTTTGGAATGTACAATTTGGCAGGCATTTTTTATGGAAGAGGCAAAGAAGTTGAAGACCCAAATACTTAAATAGCGTTATCCACACCATCCTTGACCAATTTGACAATTCTTGATAGGCTACTCAGGTAAGTATGAAAAATTACGCAAAAAATTTGATTCTCGTCCTCGTTATTATTCTCGCCCAATTTGGCGGTGGTTTTGCGTTGACGAAAGCATAAGTATAGCTTGACAAAAACGTAGAATACCCGCCGAAAGGCGGGATTTTTATTTATGTACGAAAGTACGAAATGTACGAAATTAGGTTATATACGAAATTACGAACAGTACGCCTGCCTGCCGGTAGGCAGGAACATACGAAGTGAATTGTTTCTTGACAAAACAGAAAAAACATGATTATTTAGCAAAAATTTTTGTAAGAATTTTCGAACAGGACGAAAAATAGATGTCACACTATCATTTTCGTAATTTCGTACTGTTCGTATGTTCGTACATACATTTTGTTCCTTACAAATAATCTCCCTCTTTAAAATACCAAATTCCTGTCAATTCCGACGCGCCAGTTATGATGCGTCAAAATTGGCAGGAATCTGGAAAGTCCAGTTCCCGCCGGTTGAGCGCGGGCCACGCGGCCTGCGCGCTTTTCGCCGGCGAGGAGCTGGCAAAAAATTGCCTGAGGAGGGCAAAAAAGTGAAAAGGGCCGCAAAAAAAATCGTGGAGATGTGGCTTGCCACGCTCCACCTGCACGACGTTCGACAGGTGTTTAAGGTGCTCGCCACCGGGGCTTTGCTCCGGAAGTGCGAGCAGATCGGGAAGAGGGCGCCGCATTTCGTCGGCCTTGGCGGCGCGTCCGTCATGGCCGAGGCGGCCTCCCCCGAGTTTCTCGGGCACCTCGAGGCGGTGTACGGCGAGTCGGCACGGGTGTTCACGCCGAACATCCCGTGCAACGGCTGGGCAACGCTCCCCGAGCACGTTCAGAACGACCCGGAGCTCTGCGAGAGTCTCCAGGCGTTCCACGCCGAGACCGGTGCGCTGCTCACCTCGTACATCAGCCATCAGGCAACCATCGACCTGGGGCATCGCCTCGGCATTCCGGTTCTCGGTGTGCCCGAGCCGGTCGTCCGGGCCGGGGTCGTCGCGCTGGTCAGCAACAAGATTTGGATGTGCGACCGGTTCGAGGCCCTCGGCCTCAAGGTTCCGGACGGCATCTCGGTCTACACGGTCCATGGCCTGCTCCAGGAGGCCCAACGTCGCCTCGATTCGGAGGGCCGTGTGTTCCTGCGCCAGGCGCAGGGTGATGGCGGCCTCGGCAACGTCGGCACGACGCGCGAGGAGATGGAGGAGCACGGGTGGCGGTCCGTCGAGGACTGGCTGGCCGAGGTCCTCCTCACGCGCGAGGACATCCCGACGCTCGACGAGTGGACCCGCCCGGGTGTCCTGGTGGAACGGTACCACCAGTTCGCGTCCCACCCGGCGGCCCTCTGCCACATCGACCACGCCGGCCACGTGGAGATCCTGCAGATCCACGACCAGTTCGTGGCGTCTGACGGCTCCTGTGTGGGCATCCTCCGGCACCCGGACTGGCTCGAGGTGGTCTCGCCAGGGATCCACCTGGCCATGGTCGAGGCGGCGAAGTCGGTCGGCGCGTTTCTCGCATCCGTCGGCCTTCGGAACACGTTCTTCTCGCTCGACGGGGCGGTCGAGGAGAACGGACACCTGCTGTTCACCGAGGTCAATCCTCGGATGACGGCGGCGGTGCCCGGGCTCGCCATGACCGCGCGCCTCGGCCTCAGCACCGAGGTTGAGGGCAACCAGCCTTGGCTGGCAGGCGACCCCAAGGCGCGTTTCGTCCTCACCCACGACCAGGTCAAGGTCGGTCACGATCTCTCGATCGAGACCTTCCTCGCCTGGCTCAAGGGTGAGTGTCTGCTGTGGGACGACGGCGCCCGCGAAGGCGTCATCTGTACCCTGGAGCCCGGCCATGGCTCCATGGGCGCCGGCCTCGTGTACGCCGACCTGGACCAGCTCCGGTCGGTGTACGCCAAGATCGACGCGTTCGCGCACGCGTCGGTCGCGGCCGAGCAGACGCGCGCGGCGGCATAACAAAAAGAGGGAGAACACGGACGGGACCTGGAGGACCCGTCCGCACTCCAATGGTGAACAGAATCAAAAAATTGTGTTTAGGATTGGAATGAAAAAAATGACAAATTATCCCCCCCTTTTTTCCTATGAAATTTTTCCCTACAATTTTGATCGTCCAGTTTCGTACCGACCAATCCGAAGCGCATGACGAAGCGTGCTTTCGCGAGGTGTTTCAAAACACGCCCGTTGATTTGGTTTTTGTGAACCCAATCAAAGGTACCATGCCAAAATCGGTGCCGGAAAATGTTAACGGTGTCATTCTTGGTGGGAGCGCGCAATTTTATATGACCAAAAATGACGGCGAAGGTTCGTGGCGCGACGATGTGATGCAGTTGGTTGATGATTGTTTTACAAAAAACATTCCGCTTTTGGGCGTGTGTTTTGGTTTTCAATTGTTGGCCGTGCACGAGGGCGCGCGCGTGATTACCGACCCGACAACCGCCGAAGCGGGAACGTATAAAATTTCACTCTTGGATCGCGCGGCCACGCATCCTCTTTTTTGCCGTTTGCCAAAAACATATTTGGCACAGCTCGCGCATCGGGATACAGCCGTGGATTTTCCTGATCATCTGGTGCCTTTCGCACGATCAGAAAAAGTGGCGGTGCAGGCGTATGAAGTCGCGGGCAGACAAGCCTGGGGCGTGATGTATCATCCGGAGCTTAATATGAAACGCATGAAAGAACGGATTTCGCATTATCCGGAGTACGCCGAAGACCAGTCAAAACTCGACTCCATGCTCGATGCGTTTCATTCGGATTCGCCGTTTGCCGATGGGGTGCTACATGGATTTCTTGCATATGTGAACGAATATATAAAAGAAGGGAGCGCGTCACATACTCGTGTAACGCGGCCTATCGTCACAGTATCGCAATCTATCTGAACAAAATATATTGTGACAGCAACATCTTCTTCTGCGAATGACCGCTAAAAAGCTTGACAACCGGCTTGTTTTCGGCTTACATATTCTTGCCCGATACACCCTTTTGTGATAAAGTAAAAAATATAAGAAAGAGATATTATGCCTATAAAGATAAAAACAAAAAAAGTAAAAAAAACCAAAGAGGCAATGATAAAAATTCCGCTGTCTGCTTTACGTTGTATTCTTCGATACCCAAAAGAAAAAAAAATTGTGTGTGAAATTTCTACAAAAGACATAAAAAGAATGAATAATGCAGAAACGATTGATGAAATTATCAATCAAGCGAGACTTGATTACGCTTTGGGTGATTATACTGCCCATAAAGATGCAAAAAGTTTGATTGCGGAACTCCGTGCGTAATGCGTGATGAACATGCTATGGAGGTACATATTTCTTCACGTTTTAAACGTGCATATAAAAAATTATCTTTGTCCATACAGGACGATTTTAACGAGAAAATTATTCTTTTTATAAAAGACCCATTTCATCCGTTGTTGAGGACGCACAAACTGAAAGGCAAACTTCAAACCTGTTTCGCTTTTCGGCTCAAAGATGGATACAGGGTCCTTTTTGATTTTTCTTCTCCTGGAGTTGTAGATATTTTTGACATTGGACATCACGACCTCTATCAGAAGTACTGATGCAATTTGTTATAAACGAAGAAATACAAAATACCATTCTCTCACTCACCAAAGACCTTATGGACCACGTCAATTCCATTAAAAAGAAAAAAGAAGTTCTCATACAGCGGGCAAAGATTATCCGTCTTATCCGAGAATTTTTTTGGGAGAAAAATTTTTTGGATGTGGAAACGCCCAATCTTGTTGCCTTACCCGGCCAAGAGCCACACCTTTCTCCCATAAAGCTTGTTATTCATGACGAAAAAGGAAAATCATACGACGCGTATCTTCACACGTCGCCCGAATATACATTAAAAAAAATGTTGGCGGCGGGATTTGAAAACATTTTTAGCATTACCAAGTGTTTTCGGGATTATGAATCGTTTGGCGGATTGCACAACCCGGAATTTACCATTGCGGAATGGTATCGCGCGCATGCCGATTTTTGGGCGATTATGGATGATGTGACGTCATTGTATACCCATCTCCAAACGGTGTTCAATGCGTTGCCCGTTGTTCATACAAAAAAAATTCATATGCGTGATCTGTGGCGCGAAACGATTGGTGTTGATTTAGGCCGCTATCTCAACCGAGATGCCATGCTTAATTTGTGCAAAACGCGCGGTTATCATCCGTTGTCCGACGAACCGTATGAAGATGTGTTCTATCGTATTTTTTTAAATGACATTGAGCCAAAAATTAAAGACTATGGCAGTGTTATTATTCATCATTACCCCGCCCCTATGGCGGCGCTTGCGCGTCTTTCAGAAAAAGACCTCGGTTACGCGGAGCGATTTGAATGGTATGTCAACGGTATTGAGCTTGCGAACGCGTTTTCCGAATTGACCGACGCCGGGGAACAGCAAAAACGGCTGGAAGATGAACAACAAACAAGAAAAAAATTGGGAAAAATGGTCTATCCGATTGACACAGAATTTATTGACGCGGTTGGGAACATGCCCGAATCGGCGGGCATCGCGCTTGGCATTGACCGGCTTATTCAGGTGATTCTCTCTTGCAAAAACATTGATGACGTGCTAGTATTGCCGGTATCTGGGATATATTGAGTTGGCTTGCTCAGTTAACTCAGACGACTTAGTCAACTTAGACAACAACCTCGTATGGGCGACACAACCGACATCAGAAAAGGCGCTGTTATCAGGCATCAGAATGACTTGTACGTGGTCACTCAGTTTCAGTTTGTGAATCCTGGAAAAGGCTCTGCTTTCACCAAGACAAAAATGAAAAGCATTTCAACCGGCAAAACGATTGAAATAACATATAAAAGCAGTGAAAGCGTTGACACGGTTCAGGTACAGCGCCAAAATATGCAATACTTGTATCGAACCGGCGATATGTATTCGTTTATGAATCAGGATACCTACGAAACCATTGACGTATCGTCCGATCTTCTTGAAGAAGATACACAGTATCTGAAAGAAGGTTTGAGCGTGATAGCCCTTATCCATGATGGGGCGGTTGTGGCCATTGACTTGCCGAAAAAAATTACATATCGCGTGGTTGAGGCGCCTCCTGCCGTCAAAGGCGACACAGCAAGCGGCAATGTCACAAAAGAAGTAGTTCTCGATAATGGACTCAAGGCGCAGGCGCCGATTTTTATTAAAGAAGGTGAAGATATTATTATCAATACAGAAACCGGCGACTACGGCGGAAGAGCGACGGAATAGAGAATTTTTTACATACAATCCCCTTTCCAGGGGATTTTTGTTTTTGTGAGGTACGGGTGGGAATTGTCCCGCCATGGCGGGATTGCAGACCCTTTACTTGGAGGTACGGGTGGGAATTGAACCCACGCATAGGGGTTTTGCAGACCCCCGCCTTACCACTTGGCTACCGTACCGCATCCGCCTCTAGGGTAGCATGAAGCGAGAGCGGTTTCAAGTCTTTTCCGTTTTTTTTCTTTACAAATAATGTTAGAATGGCACATATGGCCACACAAGAAAAAAATTGTATCATTATCGACGGGAACGCCATTGTGCACCGCGCGTACCACGCCCTTCCCCCCATGACCACCAAGGACGGCACAGCGGTGAACGCGGTATATGGCTTTGCGTCTATGCTTTTGAAGGTGATTCATGATCTCGCTCCCGCCTATATCGCGGTCACGTTTGATGTGGGAGGAAAAACATTTCGTGACAGTTTATATGAAAAATATAAAGCGAAACGAGTGAAAGCGGACCAAGATTTGTATGATCAAATTCCTCTTATATACCAAATTGTTGAGGCATTTGATATCCCTATTTATACGAAAGAAGGGTTTGAGGCCGATGATGTGATTGGAACCATTGCCAAAAAAGTAAAAAAGAAAAAAGAAAATATCAAAAGTATTATTGTCACAGGCGATCAGGATTTTTTACAGCTGGTAGATGATGATATCACCGAAGTGTATCTCTTGAAAAAGGGTCTCAGTGACTTTGAATTATATAATGAACAAAAAGTCGTGGAACGGTTTGGGTTTGGCCCGGAAAGAATCGTGGATTATAAATCGCTCAAAGGCGATACGTCCGACAATATCCCGGGTGTTCCGGGCATTGGAGAAAAAACCGCAAAGGAATTGATTGAATCGATCGGGGGCATTGACGACATTTATGAAGATTTGCAAAAGAAAATCTCCAAAACAAGAGAACGGTTTCGTCCGTCCGTCGTCCAAAAATTGGAGGCAGGAGAAAAAGACGCCCGGCTGAGCCGAGAACTCGCGACTATCCACGACCATATTCCCGACATTGCATTTGATCTTGCGGCGTCCCAGGCCGAGCATTTTGATTATGAAAAAATTAAGCGCGCGTTTCACCGTTTTGAATTTTTTTCCCTCACCAAAAGAATTCCCGGCGCCGCGCCCCAGCCGGAAGAGAAGCCCGCAAAAAAGAAAAAAGTCGAAGGTGGAAAAACGATTCATGTCGTTACTCCGGATACCGTGGATGATTTTTTTTCTGATCTCGCGCGGGCGCCGCATACAGCATGCAAAGAGATGACCGTGGGGGGAGACGCCCTTGTGAGCGATATCCGCGGGTTTATTTTTGTGATTCCCCAAAAGACCTTTTTTCTGGATGTGGCATCGTTTCGCGCAAGTAAAAGCGATGCCGCTCTTTTGACGCGACTGGGTGCCGAGGTGTTTGCTCGGTCTGAATTGCATCTTATTGGCCATGATATAAAAAAATTGCTCAAGGTTCTTCTCACGCGAGGCATCGCGGTGAAGGCGCGACTCTTTGACGTGATGATTGCGTCGTATGTCATCAATTCAAGCACTAGGGCGCATGATGTGACCAGCATTTTGCTTCGGGAATTTTCGTCGGACGCCGCGGATTCATTGGACGATGTTTCCGAAAAAAAGAAATCGCAACAGACGGCGCTTTTTGGCGAAGACCCCGCGGAAGCGGCGCAGGAGGCGGAAATGATTCTTCAGGTGTATGCGAAATACGACAAAAAGCTCGAGGACATGGACAACCTTGGATTGTTTGAAAAAATTGAAATGGCGCTTATTCCGGTGTTGGCGCGAATGGAATTATATGGCGTTGCTATTGATACCGCAATGCTAAAGCAATTATCCTCGGATTTTGACAGCGAGGTTCAACAATTGACCAAAGCCATTTGGAAAGAGGCGGGCCAGGAATTTAATATTGCGTCGTCGGTGCAGTTGCGCGATATGCTCTTTATCACGATGGGACTTCCGACCGACGGAATAAAAAAAGGTAAAACCGGCTATTCCACGGCCGCGCCGGAGCTTGAAAAATTGCGCGAGGCGTCCCCGATTATTCCTCTCATTGAGCAATACCGAGAAGTGACAAAACTCCAAAATACGTATGTGGATGTCCTTCCACAGTTGATTGATAAAAAAACCGGCCGCATTCACACGTCGTTCAATCAGGCCGTCACCACAACCGGCAGGCTCTCAAGTTCCGATCCTAATTTGCAAAATATCCCCATTCGCACGGAACTCGGTAAAAAAATTCGTGATGCCTTTGTGGCAGAATCCGGAAATGTCCTTATCGTCGCCGATTATTCCCAAATTGAATTGCGCATTGTGGCGTCATTGGCCAAAGACAAGCATCTTATCGATATTTTTCAAAAAGGGGAAGACGTGCACAAAGCAACCGCGGCCATTATTCATGGCGTTCCGCTCGACAAAGTCACCAAAGAAATGCGTCATAGCGCGAAAGAAATCAATTTTGGCGTGCTGTACGGCATGGGCGCGCATGGCCTTTCATGGCGCGCCGGCATTCCGCGGTGGCAGGCACAGGAATTTATTGATCAGTATTTTCATCAGTTTTCCGGCGTGAAAGCCTATGTGAATCAAACGTTGAAATTCGCAAAAAAAGAAGGATATGTGGAAACGCTTTTCGGCCGACGGCGGTATATCCCGGAATTGGCATCATCAAATTTTCAGTTGCGGAGTGCGGGCGAACGCATGGCGGTCAATATGCCCGTCCAGGGCACGGCCGCGGATGTGATAAAGCTCGCCATGATCGCGCTTGACGAAGAAATTCAGAAAAAATATTCCAATAATGACGTCAAACTTATTCTCCAGGTGCATGATGAGCTGGTTTTGGAAGTCAAAAAAGGGCTGGAACATGCTGTGTCCGCCCTGGTGAAGAAAACAATGGAAGAAGTGGTCAAGCTTCGCGTGCCGGTCGAAGTACATGTGAGTATCGGGAAGCGGTGGGGAGAATTGAAGTGAGTATCTGTGTTTACTTAGCCAACTTAGTTTCGAGGAGTGATTTAATTTCCGCGAGTTCTTGCTGAATCGCTTGGATTTCTCTTTCAGCTTTCCGATCAACCGCATAATCATACTTCGCCGTTTGGCTATCCCGCTCCGCCTGTCTGTTTTGGCTCATCATAATGATCGGCGCCTGGAATGCGGCAAGAGAAGACAGACATAAATTGAGGAGAATAAAAGGGAACGGATCCCATGCAAGCCACCATGCAAGGGTATTTACACTCATCCAAGACAACAAGAAAAAAAGAAAAATAAAAATGAAGGTCCAGTTTCCCAGAAATTTGGTCATTCTATCTGCGGACCTTTGTCCAAAGCTAAGATTTTTTTTGCCGTTTATCGCGGGCTGTATGTCGGTTGTTTTCTTTTTTTCCTGCATAGATACCGATAGTATAGCACAAAAAAGTTTTCATGGCATGGGTTGCCTTGGCTGGGACGATCATATACAATGAAAGCGCAATATATGATTTTTTTTATCTACGGAAAAGACACCTTTCGCAGTCGTGAATATATACACAAAATGGTTGAGAAGTTTCGATTGGATCGCGATCCGCAAGGGCTGAATGTGTCGTTTGTCGATTGCGAAACACAGACGGCTCCGGCAGTGGCAGAGTCTCTTCTCACTATGCCGTTTTTGGCAGAACGAAGAATGATTATTTTGCGCCATTCGCTTTCTTCCAAACAAGCCAACCTCCAAGAAACATTGCGCGCGCTTGTTGAAGAAAAAAAAATACCATCGTCGAATGTGGCGGTGTTTTGGGATACTCTTGACGCATGGAAAACAAATGCCGCAAAGGCATTGGCAGAGCGCTTGTTGCAAGAAGAGTTTGTCCAAAAATTTGATCTGCTTTCCGGAAATCAGCTTGTGGAATGGATTGCGAAAAGAGGAGAACAGCGCGGCACAACAATAGAAAAACAGGCGGCCCTCTTTTTGGCGGCGCACGTGGGGAATGATATCTGGTATTTGGCGGGTCTCATTGATCAATTGGCCGCCTATGCCAGTTCCTCGAAAGATCAATCCGTTCATCTCTCCGATGTTCGATTATTTGTGGATGAAAAATCGGATGATAACATTTTCAATTTTGTGGATGCGCTTGTGGCAAAACGCGGGGCGTCCGTGTTTGCCATGATGCGAGAACAGTATCGCGAGCGGCATGATCCCGGATATCTGTTTGCCATGGTTGTGCGGCAGTTCCGTATTCTTTTGGAAATGCGCGATCTTTTTGATCATGAAGACTCGCTCCAGAGCGAGACAATGGCAAAAAAATTAGAGCTTCATCCATTTGTCGTGAAAAAATCTCTTCCGTTTGTAAAGCGGTATAGCCTGGCAGAATTCAAAGCCGTGTATGACGAGTTGCTTATGATTGATATCCAAACAAAAACTGGTCAGGGCGACCAGTCATTGCTGTTGGATATATTTGTGGGGAAACAGTGCGCTGTGTAATATTATTTTGCTTTTGGCGCAGTGCCATATTGTACATTTAACAGCCCCACGACCGCTTCAATAAACTCATCTCTTGTCTTTGAGAGTGCATCCGCAGAAAGCTCTGCATCGATAAGTTCTTCAGGAAGCGGATCTTCCTCGTTATGTTGTGATCGATATAGCCGCTGAAGAATGCCATTTAACTCTCCGGTTCTTCTTTTGAGTTCCCTATCCACTATTTTTGTCGCCCAGTCCATACGATTTTCCCATGAGGATAGGTCTGGTTTGAGATCAGGAGCATAGGCAACTATGGTTCCCGGTCCGTTGATTTTTTGGTATACCGCGGCAAAGTCCGCTTGGTTGCTCATTTCTTCGTAGATCTGTTCTGTTTTTCCTTCTTGCCGCATGTGGGCGATGTCTGCTTTGGTAATCATTCGATAGCCGCCGGTAACCGCGATGGTTTCTCCGGTGTGGGTATGATCATCAACGGTGTTTATAATGTTTTGCAGTTCCAAGACCAAATCAGCCACACGACTTTGTTTGACATTAGACAGCACAATAGAAAATTCATCACCGCCTTTTCTGGCAACACCGTCTGAGTGCCGAATTCGTTCTTGAATTTCTTTGACCAAGTCTTTCATGATAGTGTCGGCAACGTCATGGCCCCGGTTAGGATCGTCATTAATCGCTTTAAATTTATCAATGTCAAATTCAATAATGACCACACATTCATCATCTACGCCGACCGTTTCCAAAATATCAATCGCTTCTTCAAATTTGTACGCGCATCCTTCACGCGATAGCGCGCCGGTGAGCGGATCGGTATGGGCTCTTTTCTTCTCGGATTCTATTTGCGCTGTAGCCAATTCTCTCATGGAAGCCACAAGGCCATTCACTTTTTTCGGATCGGCAAAAGGAAGAGCGGCGTCCATGAGTTCTTTATACCGCTGGATTATTTTTTTTCGAAATTCTCGATTGGGTTCTTTTTCGCAAAGTTCTCCTTCTGTTATTTCCGGGATAGGGCCACTTTCAAGAGGCGCGACACCACGTGTTGGCTCGGACATACGCTAAAACCATAAGGAAAGATTATTTTTTTACCACCGCGCGGCGTGTTGCGGCGACGAGCTTGGAAATTTTGCGTGCCGCGGTTCGTTTTTTAATGACGCCTTTTTTGGCGGCTTTGTCCAATTTTTTTTGTGCAAGACGGAGTTCTTCCACAACGTCTTTACCCGCTTCAATTCCTTTTTTTACCACTTTTGTGGCTTTTCGGTATGCCTCTTTTACCACTGCGTTTTGGAGCGTGCGTTTTCGTGCCTGGCGTAAAGCCTTTTTTGCGCTTTGTTTGTTTGGCATAAGTGCTTGAGATACATGGAGAATGAATCGCTTGAGAAAAGCGTGAGAGTAAATACAAGTATACGGCATTTTGTCCGTTTTGTCAATTTTTATTCCGCATCTTTCACGAAATGCGGGGATGAGGGATCAAAATAGCCTTTCAGGTGCGGGATTTATTCCCCAATCAATGTCGGCTTTGCAATTTCGAGCGGTTCTATGTGTTTCTCTCCTTCAGTGATTTTAACGACGTCTTTATCTATTTTCCCCAATTCTTTATATGCGGTGTTGTAATGATTGACAGTGGTGCCAAGGCTCATTCCCATACGTTTCATAAAGTCTTCGTACGCAGTGATGTGTTTCCCCAGCATTTCGACGTTTTTTTTGATCACTTTTGCCCCTTCTTCTATTTTGAGCGCGCGAAGCCCTTGGAGCACGGTTTGAAGATACGCGGCAAAAGTGGTTGGAGAAACGATAATAACTTTTTTTTCTACGAATGCGTAATCAATCAGATTTCTTGTATTTACCTTTACCGCGCCGACCTCATTGACAAGAAGATCGTAGTAAATAGCCTCAGCCGGAATAAACATGAAGGCAAACTCCATGGTTCCGTCTTTCGGTTTGATATATTTCGCGGTTTCGTCAATGCGTTTTTTAAGGTCATTTTTGAATTCTTTTTCCAGTTTTGCTCGCTCATCCGCATTTTCTTCAGCCAAAATACGCTGATAATTATCCAAAGAAAATTTGGCGTCAACCGGAATAGAGCCGTCTTTGGTTTGAATAAGGGCGTCCACAATGTCGCCATCCGGGAATTGGTATTGGAGGGTAAATGCCCCGGGGGGAAGCATGTTTTCCAAAACCAGTTGCAATCCAGCTTCGCCAAGGGCGCCGCGCTGTTTTTGGTGGGTTAACACTCTTTGCAAATTGTTGAGTTGTTCGGAAAAGCCGATCACCTGCTGATTTGTTTTATCAAGCGTGGTCAATTTTTCCGTAATTTCAGCGATCATTTTAGTACTTTGGCCCGTTACGCCTTGGATAATTTTTGTTGTTTGGCCAAATTGTTCTTGAAGCGTTTTATGAAGATGTTGTTGCGTATCCCCCATCACTTTGTGTGTTTCAAGCATCTTTTGATCAAATGCACGATTGAGTTCTTGCATCTGATTTTGAAGAAGCATGAATAGGTTTTGGTCATTTTCTTTTGGTTTTTGCGCATTTTTAAGCTGTATAAAGAGAAAAACAATACCAATGAGGACTGCAATCAAAAGAATGATAAGAAAAAAAAGAAGAGTTATCTGCATAATAAGAATGCGCTTTTTAAAATAGCAACGTCATTGTATCATGGTTTTGGAGAGGGAGTCTATTTTTGGTTGCCTTTGGAGTTAGAATTCATCCCGTCTTGGCGTAGACGAAATGAGCCGGTATTTGTTTTGCTTCAAAGATTTGATTTTTTGCAACAAAATAGATATGATGAAGATGGTTAGGGCGTCTTACATAGAGAAATAATATTGTACGACACAGAAAAATAGCTTATTTTGGTCCTATAGTTTCCGCCCAAGGCGCCTGCCTGCCGGCAGGGACCAGCCCCGGGCTGGCAATGGATACCTGCCCGCCATGGCCCCTGTAGTTCAATGGATACCTGCCCGCCATGGCCTCTGCCCTTGTAGCTCAACGGATAGAGCAAATCCGTCCTAAGGATGAGATAGGGGTTCAATTCCCTTCGAGGGCACAGGTTTTGGCAGGCGGAAGGATGAGATGGGGGGTGTCTTGTCGCCTGGGGGCAACTGTGATATGATATTTTTGCTTAAAATGTGGGGCATATATTCACACCTGCCCGCTATGGGCCTATGGTCTAGTGGTACGACGTCGCATTCGCATTGCGGAGACGGCAGTTCGATTCTGCCTAGGTCCACCACAACTGACAATTGACTTTTAACAATTGACTATTGACATGGACAATTTTGGCCGTGTCTCACGACGAAGTCAATGGTCAATAGTTCCAGCCCGAGGCTGGCCCCCCCCAAAAGGGGGGCGGGGTGCCTTGGGAGAAAACTGTCAAAATGCATCTTCTTATCGCCACCACAAATCCGGCAAAATTTGGCCGATATATGGCCATTTTTGGCATTATTCCCAATCTTTCTTTGCTTTCTTTAACAGACATTTCTTCTCTTGAAGCGCCAGACGAACCCTATCCGACGGCTGAGGAGAACGCTCGCCATAAAGCTAAGTGGTACGCGCAACGTACCGGATATGCCGCGTTTGCCTCAGATGAGGCGCTTTTTGTTGATTTTTTGCCAAAAAAACAACAGCCCGGCGTTTTTGTGCGGCGGAATCCAGAAACAGGCAAATCAATGACCGATCAGGAAGTATATGCGTATTGGAAAGAGAAAGTTCTTTCGCTTCAGGGGGAACACAAGGGGGTTTTTCATCATGGATTGTGCTTGGCAATGCCGGGAGGGCAGTCTTTTTCCGCCAGTGTTGACCGGCCCTTTCTATTTCAAAATCCGCCGCTTTCTTCGTATATACCCGGCTGGCCGCTGTCCGCTTTCTTTAAAGACTCAGCCACGGGCAAAATATATGCCGAGATGACCGAAGAGGAGAAGCAAACTCGTGATATTCCTTTACAGCAAGAATCTTTGCGTCTTGTAAGGTTTTGGCTGGAAAATGTTTCACGTGAAACAAAAAAAGTATAGAATAGTGTATACAAAATGTATGAGATGGCCTCTAAAACAGAGGTCATTTTATTCGTCAAATGGGCACTGCGTCTTTGGCCGCGGAGTTGGTTGGTCTGCGGATTTCGCCTCATTGGGTGGTGGCAACTGGTATCACGGGCTTGCTTGGGGCTCCATGTCCATTGTTTCACGTGAAACAATTTTGGGAATTTTTCCAGGAGGTAAGTTTTAGCCAGAGGTATTAACTATACTAATTGCGTCAATTTGGCAACTGGGACGTTTTTGAATGCTTTGGGCATTCTTTATTGGGGAATGTTTTTCATTCCTGTAACTTACAAACACATCAATACTGGCGGAAGAGTTAAACACTCCAAATTTAGCAATATTTTAAAGATTTATTTATGTATAAATAAAAAATGATGTCGTACAATATATTTTCTACAATAAAAAAATACACCAAAGGCTGTCTGGTGCATAGTTTGAATTTTTTGATAGACTAGGCAGGGGTGTTGGTCAGTAATTGTTCAGGATGAAAAAAAAGTGTCTTCTTTTTTCTTTATGTTACAATATTCCAGCAATCCTTCCCCGAGACTGTTTGTCACGGTATCGATTTTTTCTATATCAAGATGAAAATGGGCAAGAGACCGCGAAGTATCTTCTGGGGATTCTGCCGCGATATAGTCTTTTGGGATATCAATAAAAAATCCTCGGCCAATTGTTTTCATAAAATACGCGGCAGTGATACAGTTGGCCATTGGGTGAGGATGATTCAAACGATAGGCAAGATTATATGTTGTAAAAGACAGAGGAAGAGTGTGGAGAAGCGTTTTGTCTGCCAGACATGCATTTTTTTCTTCTATTATTTCTATCGCGATATTGATCGATCGCCGTTCGCCATTTTTGTGTGCATTCGTGTATGCCTCATTGTATGGATGAAGTATTTGAGGATGCGGCACGAGTGGATCCGGGCCAATATGATTTTTTTCTGTTTCCGGACTAAACGGCGCCATGGTATGGATGTCAATCCAGCATCCATTTTTATTCAACTGTTGCAGGGCCGTCTGCACGTTTGAAAATGTTTTTGTGTGAAGTTGGGTGAGTTCTCTGACCAACTCCTCATGTTTTTCTTTTTCAAATACCGAACGAATACCCCGTTCGGCCGTAGTTCTTCCAAGATCGAGAATGCCCCGTGGAATACGCACTTCCAAAACATCAATCCGGAGCGAATGATTTTCTTGAGATGTTTTTTCTGCTGTTGCATGCGCAACGTCGTTGCTTCCGGTGTCTCGTTCAATGGATAAAAAATCAAAAAATGATTGGAGATCTTCTTTGTATAAATCTTCAAAAATAGGATAGTGGGATAAAAAATTTTTTCCATCATCCCCATGAAGAGAAAGAAGAATACAGTCGGGGCGTGGTTTTTTGGTTTGAGAATAAGTCGTTGTGGTATATGGAATAAAATGAGAGGACATAGGTGTCGTTATTTCAAATTGAATGTGATGAGAATGGTGTATTCTCATCCCAATTCTACACACATACGTTTGTATATGTCTACAATTGGTCTGCGCGCTGTTCTTCCAGCACAGCGCGCGACCCTCCTTTGGATCAGCCGGTTCCGGTCCTGTCTCGCAGGACCTTTTGGGTGCTGATCCAGTGTTTGACCAGCGATTGGATTTCGCCCAGGCGGGCACGGGTCGGGGCAAGAATCACGTACCCGGTGTACGTGCCGCCCCGGGGGTCGATGGTCGGGATGACGCTTTCCCGAGCCACCGCGCTCCACATCCAGATGCCTTGGCTCCGGAGAAAGGCGCGGAATTCGGAATAGGATCCGACAAGATCAACCCCGTCGCAGGTGGCCATGACGCCACGGCGACCGGCGAGGCGGATCCAGGGCCCGATGCCCGTACTCGTGGCCTGGTATCGGACGTTCGACTCGAACGCCACGATCCGGCCGTTTCTTCGGATGCCGAAGTCCATGTCGTATGGACCTCGGTACCCGAGGAGCCAGAGCACCAGGCCAAACCGCCACAGCATGAAGCCAAGGCGGATTTGGATCCACCAGGGCAGAGCGGATGGGCCGCTACAGCCCTCGGACCCATTGCCGCGGGTGACGATCCGGTCAAAGATCGTCACATCAAGCAGACTCGGGCCCCACCAGTGGACGTGCCCCACGGCGACGGGCTTTTGGCTCTCCGGGATGTCGCCGAAGTACGGCTCGACGAGGACATCCTGGACGTACCAGGGGCCGTCGGCCGGCTGGTCCTGCAGGAACCGGAGCAGACCGTTCACGCTCCGGAATGACCGATTCCGGAGGTTGCCGGCGCCGCGCGCCCCGCGGATCATAATCTCGCGCCAACCTGCGGCAAAGAGTCTTGCCGCCGCCCGCTCGATTGCCTCGACCCCGAGGCAGATCGCGGGGTTGGTGGTCGGGATCGCGATCCAGCGGCAGACTCGGGCAAACCAGCCCTTGTCATTCGTCCACTGGACGAGACCGCCGCGGACCAAACGGCGCGAGGTCCGCGCCATGCGGAGCTCAAGCTTTTCAGCAAGATCCGCGACACTTGGATGTTCGATGTAGGCATCAACCACCCAACCTCGGCATCGATCGCCGAGATCCACCAGTAGGTCGCGGTCGTCGATCACCGCCTGCGCCAGGCAGAGCGGCTGCCCGAATTGCCTCGGGACGACGAAGCGGACGTTGAGGCCGAGGCCGGACAACACGGCCCGGACGTCGCGTGCGTACTCTTCCGAGAGGGGCTCGTAGAGTACGACGATGACGTCCTTGACGCCGAGAAGCATGGCCAGCCACAAGAGACGCGGTCCGAGCTTGATGATCTTTGGCTCGTCGTCCCCGGTCGGGGGGTCGAACAAGCCGTCGAGGTTGGCGATAAAAAGAACTCCCTTCGGCCGCCGCATTCGTCGATAGACGGCGATGGCAGCCAGGACTAGAAACAAAAAGAACATTGGCATGCCCATAATGTACCTCCTGGTTGGGCTTTACTTTTTTTCTTCTGTCATCCTGAGCGAAGCGAAGGATCCCTTGGCTATTGTTTAAAAGAGATTCTTCGCTTCGCTCAGAATGACAGGAGGTGGTCATTTCCTTTCTTCCTTATATTTCTCTCAAAAGAAAGGGATTCTTCTCTCGACTTCGTCGGGATCAGGATTTTTTTCGTCCAAAGGACGAAAAAAAACTCCTTGCCCAAAAGGAAGAAGTCCACGTTTTTCCGACATACTGTCAGAACGTATCTTTCCCATCATGGGCTGGAATTACCACCTTCCCCGACAAGCTCGGGTAGGTTGGTAGAGGGTCAACGGGCCAGATCCCTAACCTCTTCTTGATATTTAGTGAATTGTACGAGATACTATAGCACGTCTGTTTTTGGATGTCAAATTGGCGGTTATCTATTGACGGTTGTCTACGTTCGCTAAGTAAACTCAGATAACTTAGCAAACCCAGTATTATGTATCTCTTTCGTCTTGGTCGAGAACAAGAATTGTCCCGCGCAGAGCTTGAGGCTGTTTTTGAATTATATGGTTGGCACGTTCGTGTCGTGGTTGAACAAGGACCATTTTTTGTTGTTCATATAACAGAAGATATTGATGCGGCGGCCCTCATGAGCCGGCTTGGCGGAGTGGTAAAAATCGGTAAACGCGTCTGTGAGCGCGATGATACGGGCACTATTGCTGATTATTTGGAACAGATCCAAAAAGAAGGAAAAATTATTTTTTCTCTTTCAGGGAATTTGGACAAGCGGCATGGGCTGGCCATAAAAAAAGAACTCAAACAACGCGGTCGGTCGGTGCGATTTGTAGAAGCCAATAACACGGCAACAATTTTACACAATAATTTGGTCGCGTTTCAGACCGACTTGACGGTTGTGAATCACACGGTGTTCGCAACCGCTGCCATTCAACCGATTGAAGCATTTGTGGAACGTGATTACGGACGCCCCAAAAGCGATACCAAAAGCGGGATGCTCCCGCCAAAGTTGTCGCGCATCCTTATTCATCTTTCAGGGATACAGCCAAACCAAACTATGTGGGATCCTTTTTGCGGGTCGGGAACGATTCTTATGGAAGCCGCGGCAATGGGATTTACTCACCTTTTAGGAAGCGACAATTCCCAAAAAGCAATTGATGACGCGCAAAAAAATATGGAATGGATTGTTGAGAACGAGAAAAAAAAGAAATCGTTCCAATTGTTTGTATCCGATGTGCGAACCGCGGAGCGTTTTCTCAAACAAGGAACCGTTGACGCGATTATTTCTGAACCCTATTTAGGGAAGCCTTTGAGAGGACATGAACCGAGATCTTTTTTGGAAAAACAGGCAGAGAAATTGAGGCAATTATATGTTGCGGCATTCAAAACATTTTTTCCGGTTTTGAAAAGGCACGGAGTTGTCTTGTTTATTATGCCCCGATTTCGTCTGGGAGATGAATGGGTTCGCGTGAATTGCGTGAAAGACATCGCACGGTGCGGTTTTTCTGTACAGCCCTTTTTCCCAGGTAAAGAAAGTCTTTTTTATTATCGTCCCGGACAAAAGGTGGGGCGGGAGATTTGGCGATTTGCTAAGTAATCTGGGGTATTTCAGATTACTTGGTCTATCGTAAGAAAAATAAATCAACCGCTTGCCCTGCCGCGTATCCAATAAGCGCGGCCAGGCTTGCGAGAGAGAGCATTTCAAGGCCGGCTTTCCACCACATTCGCTTGGAATATCTGGTGGTGTAAGCGCCGACAAAAAAAAGACCTGCGAGTGTCGCACTAATGGAAAGAAAAATGGAAGCGGGAAGCGAAAAAAGGATATATGGAAGAAGAGGAACGCCTCCGCCTATGATATAGGCAATTCCCATGGCAACTGCATTTTTCAATGGAGATTCCGGCTCTTCCGGAAAGACTTTCAGTTCGCGGTAGGCCATTTCTTTCAAAAAAAGTTCTTTATTTTGCGATGCGGTCTGTGCCATGGTTTTTGCCAGCTCTTCCGGCCACCCATCGTCTATATACATTCCCAGCAGTTCATGCCGTTCTTCTTTTGGATATTGTTTCAGTTCAATTTTTTCTTCCTCTAGTTTTCTCTGGTTAATGCTTTGCTCGGATTTTGAGGAAAGATACGAACCAACCGCCATTGATACCGACTCAACCGAGATAATCACGAAACCGGACAAAAAAATGGTAAAAGGGTCATGTGTCGCCGCGGCAATGCCCGTAATAGCCCCCATCGTCGAGACCATCCCGTCTTCAACGCCAAACACGGTTTCTCGAATGAGACCGGTTTTGGGCATGGGCCTGTGATGAATAAACTCCGGATTTCGTGGAATTTCCATAGCGCCTCTAGTATCTCACAGCTCATCATTCTCAACAATGAACACTACACTGAACACTATACTGTATTTTTTTGCGCTTTATATCAGAAAAATCACGCTCATCATCAAGACAATTCCTGCGGTAAGATAGAGATAGACGCTGATATAGCTTTCTGTTTTTTGCGTATTGAAAGCACGCCACGATTTTTCATGTAGAGACATAAAAGTGAAAAATTGTTGACTCTTCAAAGAAGAAAAATGAATGAAGAGTATAAACAGAGAAAGAACGAATTGGCCTATGTCAAGCGACGTATGAAAACGCCGCGGAAGAGGGAAGAACAAATATAGTATAGCAAAAAAAGACACGTTTGTCAATTTTTTTGAGTTCTGTCACGACAGCATAGCTTTTGGAATAAAACGAAGCGAAAGAGAATTGACGCAATGGCGCGTATTTTTTTTCGTCATATGTTCGCCGAGAAAAACATGGCCAAGGTGCCCGCCGCAATTAGCGCAGGTAATTTCTGTGCGTCGGCCATCCGCGTCAAGGGTCCGAGTCACCGCCCCTGGAATTTCATCATCAAAGCTTGGCCAGCCGCAATGCGACTGAAATTTATCTTTGGACCAATACAAAAGCGCATGACAGCGGCGGCACGCATAGGTGCCTTCGGCTTCATGGTTGGTGTATTCGCCGGTGAATGGCGGCTCAGTGCCTTTATGGACAATGATGGCTTCTTCTTCCGGAGTGAGGGAATGCATAGTTATTATTATACGATCTGCACTATCGTATACAAAATTGTTTTGCCCGGCAAACCGACCTCCACGATGTCGCCTATTTTGTGGCCAAGCAGAGCCACGCCGATAGGCGAACGGTGAGAAATTATTCCTTTTTCAGGATTGGTTTCTTCCGAACCAAGAATATGATAGATTTTTGTTTTGCCGTTCTCGGTAATGGTCACTTTGTGTCCTATTTGAATGGCATTTCCTTTGGGCGGGGCAATAATGACCGCCTGGTTCAATAGGTGTTCCAGCCGAAGAATATTGTTGTTGATTCGTCGAAGTCGTCCTTTGGCAAGCTGATATTCCACGTTTTCTGAAAAATCACCAAGCTCAGCGAGACGCGCCACTTCGGAGGCGGCTTGCGGCCGCTGAAGTGTTTTGAGCGTTTTTAATTTTTTTTCCAGTTGCGTCTTTTTTTCCGGCGTCAAGAAATAATCTCCATTATGCTGGCTATATTTTCCTGGTTTTCGGTATGGAAGACGCATAAGAAGTGTAGCGCCCGTTGCAAAGACGGGGTATAAAAATGGTTGTATTCTTTCTTGTGTTGCCGTCATTGGCAATTTTTTATTGTTCAATTGAGATTGATCTCTACCCAAAAATATGATTTTTGGCGCCGTGCAAGAAAAGATAGTATGCCGCTGTCATCCAGGCTGATGGGGTAAGGAAAGATGGTGCAACAACCGTGTGTTCGTATTTCATCAAAATCTTCAGAAATTTTTTGTCCGTTAAAGAAAAAAAATGTTTTTTCATCCTTTTCCGCAACAAATCCTATTTTTTCTTTGAAAGAAAAGAGATAGGAGCTTCCGTCAACGCCATATCTTTCATTCAGCGTTTCTCCGTTATGCCAAATATTACGGCGAACTATTGGACGATTTTCATTTTCCCATCCTTTGAGATCATAAAAAGTAAACGCGGGAGAACCTGATACCATTGCCCCCTCTTCAATAACGCTTTCAGCGCCAAAATACATGGGATGAGAAAAAATTTCTTTTTCATTTTGAAAGATTGTATATTCATCATTCCCGCTGATACTGCCAATGGTATAGATTTCTTTGCCAAAGCCATAGAACCCTGCCAGTTGCGTCATTCTGCCTGCTACGTCTTTTGGAAATGACGGATCAATCACGTCGCACCAATCGTCTTCGCCACATGCGCCAATGCTGTATTCTTCCGGCTTGTTGTTTTTATATACGCGGGCTCCTGTTATGGCGCATGCTTCTTTTGTGTCATTTTCACATGTCACGGCGCTTTGGAGATAGTACAAAGGCGTTCTTGGTATCGCAGGGCTGGCTTGGTCATGAAAAAAGGCATATTCTTTTTTGCGAAGCCTTCGTATTTCTTTTTCCACTGCTTTTGCAGGGTCAAAATCGTTGACCTCTTCACTCGTGAGGCGTGTTGGTATTTCTTGATATATGTTTGGTTTATTATTGGCAGGAAGGGTGGTCGTATTTGAACCGCCTGGTATCGTGAAGACGCATCCGGTAAAGAGGACGAGGGCCATTAGCCCAACCAATTTTGGTTTTGGTATCATACACTGTGCGTACGTCATTTTCTTCTATGCCTATCGTGTCATCATTTTTTTTATTTTTTTCCGGAAACGCCATTCATTAATATGGCCGGCGGAAATGACCGTGACGCCAGCGACGATTGACTCCGTAGACCCAATGGTCGCCAACACCCACCCATTATCCATGACCCCGAGCAATGAGCCGATAATACCCATAAGGGGGGCCATAAGAGCGCCAATAATAAGTCCCAGCCTTGCTGGGTTGGTAAAATCTTGTATAAACGATATTTTGAAGAGCGCCTTTTTGGTTGCCGTCGGCATTTTGCCTTCTTTGGCGAGTATGGTTGCGTTTTTTTTGTACATAAAAATGGATTGGATGGCCGTGGTGAGCGAAAGCGCGACAGCCGACAAACCAAACACAATACCGGCAAGAATAAGCTTGTTTTCATGAATCAATCCTTCAACGGAAAATGCTCCCCACGTTGCCAGAGCAAATACGGGAATGAGCACTTTTCCACGTTTTGCAAGCTCCCGCCACGAAAAACCGGAGCCTCGGAGGGCCATAAGTTCTGCCGATTCTCCCAAAAGATCGTCCGCAGAGGCGGCAAAGATTTTTCCCAAACCACTGACAAATTTTTCAAGAAAATGCGCGGCCGGACCGATAATAAGGAGCGCCTTGATGATGCTTTGAGCGATTCGCGTTCTTTCTTGGGCGTTGTCAATAATGACGCGAAAGACGGAATAATCGACCGCGATCGGATAAATGATTTCGGACAGCTCTGACACAAACTGCTGTTCTTGCAGAGTGATTCCGATATTTTCTTCATCAATAAGAACGATTCTTTTGAATTTCAGCCGGTCTTTCAAGATGATATCCATTGCTTTGTCCAAATCTTCATGATGGTGCTTTGCCCTTTTGTGGTCATCTTTGGTAAAGATGGGCAGATGCTTTTCTTTCAACAATTTTGGTAGCCAATTGATAATGTAATTATGCTGGCTGTGGACGCTAATGGTATGAATCGCTTTCAAGATATTTTCCGGAGTGCGCAACACGGTTCGGACGCCGATCGCTTTGCCATTTTGCAGTATTGTCCTCATTTTTTCTTTGTATGCCGGCTCTTTTTGGAAGATATAGCGTATTTCTACAGGCAGATATTTTTCCCAATCGCATTCTTCCGGCAAAGAAATGACATCCAGGCTGTAGGAACCGATGGGGGACTGCTTTGGCGGCCGAGTGAGCATTTCAAACATATTGCGTTATATAATATATCATCAGGCGCTTATTGTATCAGTTCACGACTGAAAAGAGAAGGCGGGGATACTTTTGTCATCGAAGAGATGCGGATTTTTTTGAAAATGTTACTCGAGAGAATCGTCGAGTATTTCCATTTGATATATTTTTGGGTCGTTCCATGTCTCGCTTGTTCTGTACAGCGCCCACAAGTATGTTCCATCCCACGCGAGCGCCCAGGGGTCTTTGGCCGCAGGATATATCTCTCCAACCAGCTCACCGTCTTTCGTTATCTTGCACAATCCTTTTTTACATCCTGCATAAACCCAAAAATAGCCGTCTGCATAGGTAATCGCGCCGCCTGGGGTCTGAAAGGGAATTTCTCCGACGATCTGTCCTTGCTTGTCCAATTTCCAAATTTTTTCCCCGTATCGATGAACGAGATAAAGAAATTCTCCGTCAGAAGTTAAACCAGCTGTGCCTCCTTTCTCTGCTTCGGGAATATCAAAGCTGTCAAGAATTTCAATAAAGCCCCCTGTTATTTTAAATGTAAAAATTTTTTTCAAGCTGCCATCATTGACATAAAAGAATTCTCCATCCCATGCCAATCCTCTTGGACTGATAATGTCATTATTCCCAAATCGTTCGACAGCCCCGGTTTCCGGATCAAGTTTGATCAAATCCAGTTCCTTGCCAACTTCGCCATATCCCAAACTAAAACGATACAACGCGCCGTCCGCATACACGAGCGACCACCCAAAGTACAGGTCTTTCCCAATTTTTTTTGTTACTCTCCTGGTTGTATCTGTATCGGCATACACATAGGGGAATTGGTCGTCTTCATCGCCCGGGATGTAGCCCAACTCAAAATTTCGTATATCGTCATAGTCAAATACCGGCGGCTGCTGGCCATTGACAATTGGGTTATTTTTCATCGTGCTTTCCACGTTGTCATCAATAGCAAAAATAATCTCTCCCACATTTTGGAATTTGTTATCTTCAATAGTTACTGCTGATTCCATTCCTGCGCTTATGGTAAACTCCGGGTCACTGGTCTTCAGCGCGCGATAATTCTCAAAAAAATTATTCTTCACTACTCCTGTGCTTTTTTCGAAATGAACTCCGTGATGCCCGCCCTTAAAATAGTTACGAGAGACAACGGCGTCTGTATTATATTGCTCAAGCGCTATTTCGTGATACCCATTATTATACAATGTATTATTTTCTATGATGGGGGTTGAACGTTCTGCGTATAGACCCTCGGAGTTGATCCAGCGAATAATGGAATTGGTTATGGGCACCGAAGAATCAAATTGCGAAACTCCAATTTCTGCAAATTCCACAATCACATGGTCAAGCATTGAATTCTTGCTGTGGTCGATATTGATGTGCATCCAGTCGCCGTTGATCGGGTCTTTGGCGTCAGACGTAAACCAGATCATGTGGTCTTTGTTCCCGCGCGCAACAATATCTCCTCCGTTCACCGATAAGCCGGCTCTGCCGGATGTCTTGTAATCTCTGTCATGATGAAATTTTACTATCGTGCCCGGTTCAATAGTAAGCCGAGCGCCGTCATTCACCGTAGTGTAACAGCTCACAGACACGTTGCCGGACCATGTTTCGTCTTTGTCTATTTCCCCGCATTTTTCCGTGAATTGGCATGCATTCGGACAACTCCAACCGCAGTCAAGCCCTTCTTCGCCCTTGTTGTAGAGGTTGTCTCTACAATGTGAAGGAGCAGAAACTGTAGAGACGGGTGCCGGTTCTTTTTTGGATGGCTGAGTTTGCCGCTGAACACAGCCGCTCATAAAAAAAATTAATACCAACGAACCAGCTGTTAAAATTATTTTTTTCATAGTTAATAGTTAGGTGATGATGTTTTCTTTTTTGATTTTTTTCAGCACGTCAAAAAATAATTCATTTGCTTTTTGTGCCTTGGTAGAAATTTCTTCCGTTGAATTTACTTTATACAGATCTTCGAGAATCAGCAGTACGTCTTTTGGTATATCACGCTCGACGTGCTTTAACCCGAATTCACGTTTGGTTGGCTGATGCTGTATTCGAAGCAACTCAACGAGCGGTTCTAAAATGAAGGAATGATAAGATGACAACGCCTCCAAAAAGTGACCTCGATTGACGCCTTTCATCACCCACGCCTGAAAGAAGACAAATGTTTTCTTCAATTCTTCTACTTTTTTGTTTTGGAGGCTTTGGAATTCGGTTTTGTTCAAATCGCGAAACTGGATAACGTTTTCCTTGTCAAAGAGTATCTTTACTTTCTCATCGGCATATCCTTTGGTATACCAAAACTCTCTGCTATGGCTCTGCACACAGACATCAATGATCAGAAATCCCGAAGTACCTGTGAGATGAAAAAACATCTGCCGTATCTTTGGATGTGGGTGCTCCACTTCGTGTTCAAAGTCCAGTTGAGCGATTTGAGACAAGACCGATCGAACTTGTTCGATGACCATTCCTTCATGACCGTCCTGCACATCGAGCCAGACATCAATATCTGAATATTCGTCTACAGTACCATGCGCATCAGCCCCCTCTAACCAAAAAGCAAAAACAAATGAATTATTTTTCAATTCATCTTCCAATTTGTTAATTATCTGATTCCGATCTGTCGACATAGAGAAAAAAATGTCATATACCGTGTTAAATGAAGTTGCTATGACTTACTTTTTTCCCTTTTTTTACTTTGTAGACAATCCATCCAATAAATACTCCGAGGAGTATGTAGAAAGCAATATGAAAAACAAAAAAGCCGACCCCGCGTATTGGTTTGCCTAATTGGAATAAAGTTTCAAACAAGTGTTTTGCGTACAAGGTAGGCAAAAATAGAACTATGTCTGATAAGCCGAGTTCATATCCGATTTCTCCACCAGCATATCCACGGTTGATAAGACTATTCTCGCTCGGAGCATTTATATACACATTGATAGCGAGTAATGCGAGAGACAAGAAAAGTCCCATAGTGGCGCCGGCTATAAGGGGCCGATTTTTTTGTTTCAAAAAATGAGTCATATCAATATATTACTGTACGTTTATATTACCTTATTCTACCATAGTCTTTCTTTTTTCAAAGAAAAGGATTTGATTCCATGCCCCAGGCTACCAAGCTGTATGTACAAAAATAGTTAGAACCAAAAAATGTAAAAATTGTATATTGTTTAGCCCACGGGATCGGAGAGCATGCCTATCTCTCCGATCCGTGAACTCTGTAGCCTCCCATAATCTCCTATTATGCGGCGTTTTGTATGAGCCATCGCTCGAACTGCCGCGGGTTCACAAAATAGACCCGCTCGGCACCATCCACCGCGAGATGCATCATGCAGATGATGCTCTCGAACCAGTCCGGATGTCCCATGCGGATGTATCGCTTGGTGGCGACCAGCTCCTCGACAGTTTCGAGGAAGGTCATGCCTGCTCGCGCCGCCATGCCACACGGCCCATGGCCGAGCAACGTGATTGACTTGTTGCCAGCAAGCGACCGCGAGATCGTGGCCGCAAGCTCCAGCTCGTATTCCCACGCTGAAGCGAGGTTGAACTCCTTGTTCGCCCTTGACCCGGGGCGGATCCTCAGAGGCCCGCCGTGCAAACTCAGGGTGTGCACGAAGACGCCGTTTCCCTGCCTGTGAGGACGCTGAAGGTTCTGAAGCAGGGTGAGGAGGGGGATAGACCATCTCCCGTCAGCGCATTTACACGCAACTGTCCCACTCGCGAAGCTCGTCAGCCTCGAGGGGTTGATCTCCTCAAAGACCCCCGCCTCGACCATACCACGGACATGCAGGACGTCCTCTTTGCTAAATTGGCCGCTCATCTCGCACCTCTTTCTTGGAGCGAAAACCGGGCCTGCGACCATCGCAGGTTAACGAGTTCTCCAGCAATACCAGGACTCACTGGTTCCCGACACGACTGGAAAAACCGCCATATATATACCATCCACAAAGATCGTGTCAATAAAAAAACACTTGACAATAAAAAAATACCTGTTCTCGATTGAAAGCCAACATTTGGTCATGACTTTGTCGGCCTTGTTTTTCCCTCATCAAAAAAATGTCCCGCAGAGAATACTGCGGGGCGCTTATGTTAATGGATTGTACCCGCTTTTATAGAAATTCTCAGTAGCAATAAAAAGGGGTTGCGGCGGGTTGTTCCAGCCAACCCCGACTTTTGGCCTATTTTCCATATTGGTGTCAAATTAAATTTAGTCGCTTAGTGACTGAATCTTTGTACAATCTAAAAGCTTTTCTTTTCTCCTTAATATAAATATAGGGCGTGCCAAGCGCCGCGGAACATTTTTTGCATTTTAACACAGGGACATCTTTTATGTTCAGGGCTTGCAGACCTGCCATTTCTACAGGCTCGAATATTCTATCTAAGTATAATCGTCGCAAATTACCCGGGCCATCTTTTTGATACACTACAACGACGCTCTCGCACTTACGACAGCAGACATTTAACAACCTTGAATGGCCGCCCCGAGCAGCCTTATATTTATCTTTCTTCAAAGAAAAGCTTGTTTTTTTCATCTTAGGCTAGAATTTATTTCCGATTACATCCCGGCATATACGATGTTGCGGTGTTATTAAAGCCCGTCATGCCTTGAGCAAGCGATAGGGTCGGAACAGAAAAATTGAAAACAAAAATTAAGATTGCAAGTAGAAGTAATTTTTCCATAGTGCTTGAAATTAGAAAGTCAAAATTTTATCGCTTTCCTGAACAAGCGCATACAGATCTTTCATCGTGCTCATCGGGCGGGTATGAGTCGCTTCTTGATTTCTTGATTTGAGACAAGTTCCGCATGCTAAAATTTTTGCTTTCTCCGATTTTAAAAATTCCGCTATTTGTTCTTGGATGTTGAATTTTTCCGAATTACTCTTTTCATACTCTACGCCTTCTCCAATGAGAAAAATTGTAACTTCGTCGCTTTGCTTGAGAGCAAAATTTGCTAAACGCAGGGCATTCCAGTTTATTTCTGGATTTGTTTGACTGATAATAATTCCTAGTTTCATAGTATTTTGGTTCGTTGATAATATTGTACTTTTTGATTGGATTATTTTTATCCGCCAAATAATACCACGGCTTTAGCCATGAAGTCTGTGGGTTGGCGGATTCCGCCCCACCGGGCGGTGGCAACTGGTACCACCCCGCTGAGCGGGGGGGGGCTCCATTGTCTTCAATGCCAATCATTACGCCAAATTTTTCTTTGGTATTTTCTCTATATCCTGGAACATACATTTCAGATATTGCGCCATCTACATATAATGCATTGTTGCAGTTCAGTTTTTCTTTAAAAAATGAAGCAAATTCATGAAATGTCACTGGTTGGTCTGATATTGCAAAAATTACATTTCCATTTCTATCTCTGCCTACTCCACTGCGGATATATCTATTTTGTGAATCTTCGCTAAAAGAGGAATTAATCTCATCATTAATTACCAATAGCGGGCCAGATTGAATAGCAAATGATACGTTTGGTGCGTCGTGGTATTTTTTTGTTTCTATTATGTTTGCTTGGTTTTTTTCTATGTAAAAAACGCCATTTGGTTGGAGATAAAAATTTCCTTCGCCTGTATCTGCGTTAAGACTTGATAGTGTTGTGCCGTTTTCTATGTACAGCCCCAATGGTTCGTATGTTTTTGAAAAAATACCACCGTTTGTAGCAAAAATTAATTTCTCTTTTTGTTTTTTGAGATCATTGATGTCTGTAAATTTTTGGTTATTTTGGTTCTTGTAATAAAAAGTTAGTGAATCAATTTTTTCAGGTTTAATTTTTGCAATATCATACCTTAAATTATTGAATTCCATTGTAGAGTATTCATAAATATCATGAATGGAATTTGCCTTATTTTTTTTAAATTGCATGAAATACAGAGATAATGATCCTGCTGTTAGGATTACCAATGCGAGAATAAAAATTGGACGTTTCTTTTTCATATGCCCATATTTGAAGTTTTCATCCTGATGAGAAATGGGAATCTTGAGTACAGATGAATATTTTTTAATGCACCCCGCCTCAATATTCATCAATACTAAGGTGTTAGTTTCCCAAGAGTTGTTTACCGTTGGCCGGGCAATTTTAGTTTTTTTTGGTAATATCGCCAGTGCTTGTTTTTTTGTTTTTTCAATATATTGCGAAACAATAATTTATTTTTCCGAGAGAATTTTTTCTATATTTTCTTTAGATAATAGCTCCACTGCCATTTGTGATTATTTCAAGACAATATCAAAAAAGAAATTAAGCCAATCTGATATATTTTCGTTTTTGGTTCCCATGGATTTTTGACTACGTCGCAAGGCAATTTAAAAAGCAACGGCCGCCCTCACAGGCGGCCATTATATTTCCTGGTAATTTGTTATTGGTACACAAACAACAATGTTTCTCTATTCCGTTGTTTTGTTGTTTTTCTGTCTTTCTTTCCATTCTTCCATCTTTTTATTATGTTCTTCAACTGCTTTATCATCGAACAAATTAGGTGGGGCTGGTGGTAGATCCATAGTTTCCTCCACATTAGTTTCTATACCTATTTCTTCAGGGGATGGGCCAGATTCTCTTGGTAACATAGTTTTAGGATTAAAAATAAAATCTAAAGATATTATACCCCAGTTACATCAACCATGCAATAGCCTAACAAATTAGCTATTATGCACAACGGGGCCGTGTGTATGCGATATCCCGACTTTGTCGGGATATGGGTGGGGCTACTGGGATGAGGGATCAGAATAGCCTTTCATGTGCGGGATTTATTGGCTTGTCTGAATAAACGATTAGTGACAAAAAAATAACCAATCACAAATAATGAAAATACCGAAACGTTCCACAGAAAATCTTTCTGGTAAGTTGTCGTGGAGATGGATTGGAAAAACATTATAGGATTTGAAAAAATTTCCCAAATATTAATTCTTGTGTAAAGACCAAATACGCTCGCAAAACCACTTAAAAAACACATTGAAATAATTGTTGTTTGTTTTTTCCAAGAAACTAAAAATAAATGCGATGTAACTTGAGAGACTGAAAACACAAACCCCAAACTACCAGCGGCTGAATATATAAAGGTTGGAAATAGCATCCATAATTTTGTAACACATATTTCTGTATAGTATGTGTTTAGTTCTGGCAATCTACACAATTCTGCGATGTGCCGTATTTCAGTGATTGAATAAATAGTGTACGGCAAAAATAGAATCCATACTACCAGTAGTAGATATTTCAAAAAATTTCTTTGTTTAAATTGAACAATCAAAAATCCAAGAAATACTGGTGTTGCTAGCAGGAAGAATCTTAAAAAAGACAAAATAGCTGTATCAATAGTGCTTAAGTGCGGATATAGATTACTATCGTGTGCATATAGTGCAAAAAACAAGCCGGTGATAATAAAAATGATGGTTTGTATAGGGTAGTGTTTTATTTTGCCGTTATGAGTGTGCATGGGATATCGTTATACGAATAATGAGGTAACGTATTAATTTTGCGAAATTTTAAAAAATGTAAATATGTTGATAACGTTGGCGCTTGAAATATTCGGCATATTATTTCTGTCGTCTGTTGTCTAGGAACAGTTTCTTTATTAAAGTATCTTTCTATTATTTCAGGCAGTATTTCAGCCATTTTTATAACTTGTTTTATTTTAATAGAACGTAAATCTTCTTGGTGACCAGTTTCAATAATTCTTTGTTTTATAATTCTTATTTTATTAAACTGGGCAAACCTTTCAATTATACTAATTCCAACATGTTGCTTGTTATGCGAGGCAAATGCCCAAAATCCTGCAGAGTCACCCATATAGCTTGGCGCAAGTCCCCATACTAATTGAAGACATGGTACTTTAGTTTTTCGAAAAAATTTATGAGATAAACGGAATGAGTCCGCTAGAATAATAACATCCAATCCGCGTATTTTTTTAATCAAAGCTTTTTCGGAAAGACAAATTTCCTTTTTTTTATTTAATTCTTTCCAAGCTGGGGTTACATTTGTATATTTAAGCCAAAGTGGTTTTTTATGGAATAGTTCAATTTTTCTTTGTATACGTAGATATATGGAAAGAAATATGTGGCCGCAAAGAACAATGCACCCCATTTTAATTATGCGTTTCCAGATCCACGGAATCCACATGTTGAATGGGATTTTGTATTGAACTATTTTAATATTTGGAAATTTTTTTGTTAACGCTTCGCATAACAACGCATCTGTTAGTTTTTTGCCAGTTATTATTCCGATATTCAAATTTTCTTTCATAATACCTCGTCTGATTTTTAAAAAGTAAAAATATATTTCAACGTTCCGCACTTTGCGATGTTTGGAACTGGAATAATTTTAGTACGGAGTGCTACATCGGCGCCAAACATGGGCGTAGCGACCGAAGGGAGTGGAACCTCAAAGTGCGTGTTGTACGATAGTGTTGCCTGATATCCGTATTTGCTTGTGAGCTCTTCCATTTCAGCCTTAACACTTTCTTTTTGTTGAACTTTTTGGATAACATCTTCTCCACCACCTTCGCCCATCCAAGGCGACCAAAAAAGTATGGCTGTGATGGCGACTATGATACCGATAATGATTTTTTTCATAATGATCAAATTGTTTTTTCATTTGGCCTGGGCGCAAGCCTGTCCGCCTCTGGAGGAAGAGAAATCAAAAGGGTGAATCCTGCCTGCTGGCACAGGTAGGTGCGCCCCCCCGCCAACACATTCGTATCAATTATTCGCAATGTAATAGGTTGCTCGTCCTTTGCCAACCTGTTTTATCATCTTTATTTTTTTGAGCTTCTCAACGTGAAGCTGTGCGGTTCGTTTTGGTATAGACAATACATCCTCGACATCTTTGGCAGTAATTCTGCCCATTTGATCAAGAAAATCAATAATTTTGAGCTGTTCGGGCCTGAGATAAATTTGTGATTTTATCTTCCCGTCAACCTTGCGGGATGAAAGCACGAGAATAGTATACTTTACAGTATCAATTTCTTTCCTGAAACCTTTAGTAAAATATTCAAGCCAAGATGTAATATCATTTTTTCTTTCGTCGTATGTTTTACCAAGATTAATTGCCTTGTAATAAGATTGCCTACCAGTATTGTAATAATCCTCGAGTGCAAATAAACGTCGAAAATCATATCCGCGCTGGTATAACAGCAGTGTTGCAAGTGCGCGAGCAGTACGGCCGTTGCCGTCGTTGAACGGGTGAATTGCGGCGATTTCAAGATGAGCAATCGCGGCCACGATAACGGGATTTACTTCTTTTTCTTCACTTATTTTCAGCCAGTCAACAAATACTTCCATGAGTTTGGACACACGTTTTGCAACTGGCCCGGTATAGATTGTTTCTTGTGGCATGCCAAGTCGTCGACGGACAACGTAGATCGGCCCCGGGCGATATGTGCCGCAAAATTTTGTATCCATTGTTTTTGCCGTGACGAGCTTGTGAATTTGCAAAATGACCTTTTCAGTTGTGGGCTTTTTTTCTGCGACCAATTTTTCAATATACTTTAATGCGTTTAAGTAATTTTGCACCTCGTGAATATCTCTGTCAGGCGCATCTATTTTTTTCTTAGCATACAGTGCTTCTACTTGCTGTATATTAAGCCGATTGCCTTCAATCTCCGTAGAGTGGTGTGTCATGCGAATTGTGGCCTGCCGGCGCAAACGCAATTCTTGCTTTGGCAGAATTTTGGCACGATCAATAATTCCTTTTGCTTCTGCAACAGCAGTGAGGTCAGCCAAAATTTTGTTGGTGAGTTTGTATTTTGGTGAAAACATATAGAATCGGATGACTATAGACAGTATAGCAGATATGTGGGAATCGCGCAAGAATCGCGCAACTTACGCGCAAGAAATTTTGGAAAATGAAGAAGGCTGGTGGTACTTTGAAGGACGGCGGACCGACTTATCTTATTTCCGACTACGAGAGGATGTTTGAGTCGATTGGGGCAGAATGGATTGCGCATATATGACGTTCGGTACTCCGTATGTCCCCGGAGGGCGGAGCTACCGAGCAGGCGGCGGAGATATATGTGCTGTTGTCGGCTTTACGGCGCTTTATAATTCATTTTTTGAATTGCGTATAATGTTCCCGAGTATCTGATGTTGCGAAGCAATGTGGGTGGAGCGGAGCGTAACCAGATACTCGGTGTTATCGGATGTAAATTGTAAATTATTTTTACACTTTTTATTTTTTCGTTCACTCAAAGGGGGGGGGGCGAATTCGTTCAATTATATTTTTCTGTATCGCGCGCTTCTTCCCAATCCAATTCGTTCAATTTTTTTAAGTTTAAGCAAAACGCCCAGAGTTTGTTTTACTGTTGGTCTGGCCATTTTAGTATTTTCAGTAATATCACCAGTGCCCGCCTCCTTTACTTTTTCAATGTATTGCCAAACAGTTAGTTGTTTTTCAGATAGTATTTTTTCTATATTTTCTTTGGACAATAATGCCACCGCCATTTCTGATTGTTTTAAAACAATGCCCAAGAAAAAATCCAGCCAATCAACGATACTTTCATTTTTTGTCCCCATGGTTTTTTGGCTACGACGCAAAGCAATATAGTAATCTGGTTTATTGTCTTCCACCAATTTTTCGTGAGAAACATAGGGGATATACAAATATTCTGCTTGGAGTAAAAGCAGGTTTGTAAGCACGCGGGATAATCGCCCGTTGCCATCGGTAAAAGGGTGGATCTTCAAAAATTCAACCAGAAAATTACCAATCACGAGTAATGGATGATATTTGTTTTCTTTCAATGTTTTTTGTGTCCACTCCACCAAATCGCGCATTTTCCCCGGGGTTAGATATGCCGGCACCGTGTCAAATAAAATAGCGATTGATTTCCCCGCACCATCTAGCATGTGCACCTTGTTTTCACCTTTTTTGTAATCGCCGCGATGTTTTTCATCCTTATCAACATATTTCAACAGTTCTTGATGAAAATGTTTGATAGTGTTTTCACTTAATTTTAAATTTTTCCAGGAATTAAAAACATTTTCTAATAATTCATAATATCCTTGCGCCTCTTGTTTGTCGCGGTCAGTAAATTTTTGAATATTAATACCGCGTATCATTTTTTCAATGTCTGCATCGGACAGGCGAGAGCCCTCAATACGAGTGGACGCGCCGGTAGAGGTAATCAAAACCGAGCGTTTTAGGCGCCCTAAGACCTGCGGGCTTAAACGCGCCCCAGTTATCCACCGCCCTTTTAATTCATCAATTTTGGCAATTTTAGATACAATATTTGACGGAATTTGTTCAATTCGTTTAGCAAAATTGTCAAAAATTTCATGTTTTTCTGTATTTTTTTGGCTAATATTAGGCATATATTCAAATTGGATATATTAACTACATCCAATTATATCCAATTAGGAGGATTAAGTCAAATGGGCTCTCTACCTGTCAAAAATGATTGAGTAATGGCACTTACTATATCATTATACTGGTATAGTAATGTCAGGGGTTGGTTTTTTGGCTAAGGCGTTTGGTTTTTGTAGCTATTTACAAAAAATCAAGGAAGGCCACAGGATGTCGCTCAACTAAAACTCTTTGAGTTTTAGGGCGACGCCCTGCGGTCTCTGCCGCAGGGCAGTTTACGTGATAAAAAAATTACAATTTTGCTGAACGTTCGCGTATAGCAGAAGTTTGACTTATTTTTTCTCTTTCTGAAAATCACTTTCTTTCAATTTTGCTTGGCGCAAAATAGACCGAAAGGTGCCATACCGAATATCTTTTCCATGAATCGGAACAATGACCGTGAGAGTAGGATTTCCCTTCTTTCTGTATTTGGCATGACTGCCAGACTGTGACACAAAAAAGAAGCCCTTGCGTTCAAGGACTTGAATCACCAGTCGAACTGGATAGGGTTTAGGCATACTGAAGCTGCACCGAAGCAATAACCGGACGCTTTACTCGTTCCGTCTTCTTTGGTGGCGGTACATCTTCAAAATACAGATTCAAGGCATCTTCAAGCATCGCAAGGGCTTCTTTTTTGGTCTTGCCAAAGCTTGAAACATCCACATCTAAACATTGAGAGATATAATACCTACCTTCTTTCCACACCACTGATTTGAGGTCTATTTTGCGCATATTTTAGAAATTACTGTACTTTCAATGTACCTCCAAGGAAAAAATAAGTCAAATTTGGGTCAGAGAGGATACACGAACCTGCTATACGCTGTTATATGCTGTTGCGCCCGCCCTACTTAGTAGAAAGTATGATCACCCCCACCACAACCATGGCAATTGCTACATAATGGATTGGATTGAGCGTCTCTTTGAGAAAAGTCAGGCCAAGAACAGCCCCGACTAATACAGAACCACCTATAATAATTGGAATTCCGACTGATGCGGAGACACCTTTTGAAAAGACGAAGAACGAAGTAATTTCAGCTAATCCTACGAAAATACCAGCAAGAACTGCAAACAAAACTCCTTTTTGAGATATTTCTAATGGGCTGTTCGTCATCTTCATTATCAAAAGAATAATTCCGCCCACAAGTGCGGCTACGATTTGAAGAATTACAGCTCCAACTATTTGATTGATGTGGCCTGACGAAACTTTGATGAAGACATTGTATGCTCCATAAAAGATAGCCGTCATGATTGCAAGAAAAATCCAATTCATATTTTTATTTTAACAGTTAAGGGCGCAATGTCATATAATGGGGCCGCGTGTATCCGAAGACCGA
>MFQC01000008.1:49135-49881 GCA_001784285.1 Candidatus Magasanikbacteria bacterium RIFCSPHIGHO2_02_FULL_48_18 | reverse complement strand
CTTTGCGAGTGACAAGACGAATGCGTGATCCTCACGCGGCCCCATTCGGCAACATACACGAGCGAAGCGAGTGATGTTGCCGAACGTTCCTGGACATGCGAAGTTGAAAAACCCCGCTTTCTCATTCAATTTTATCAAAAAGAGCGGGGTTTTTCAATTTGGGTGAGGGCTTTCTGGGAAAGCCCGAACCGCATGTCCAGTGTTATGCGTAGTAGCGAAAAGTAACAACCGCTCTGAAAGAAGCGGCTGTATATTTCTGGTAATTTGTTATTGCGGACGCTTTATGAGGTAGACAATTGAATATGTCCATTTTCAAATGTAACAAGGTTGATCTGAAAATGTGCGTCGGGTAAAAGTGCTGCTAATTCTTCTTGAGCTAATCTTAATTCTTCAAGTGCTTCTTTATGTCCGGGTTCATTTTCATCGTATAGTCCCTCATCTTTCATCGTTGGTTGTATCACGTCTCCACACACATTAGCCCATTTATCTACTGCCGCCAATACAGCAGGATCTTTTGGTACGCCGACTGCTTCATAAACATATCTTGATTTAAAATCTTCGCGTGTAGCAGTTTGTTCCTCTGTCTCGTGAGAAGCACCTTCTGCGATTGCCCTTTGGTTTTCCATGTTTCGATTTGGCATAATGTTTTTGGTTAAATGTAAATTATTGAAAAGTTACGTCGACCAGCAATAACAAATTACCAGAAATATCAAAAAATTACAAATTTTTTGGCTTTTCGCTATTAC
>MFQC01000008.1:44951-49094 GCA_001784285.1 Candidatus Magasanikbacteria bacterium RIFCSPHIGHO2_02_FULL_48_18 | reverse complement strand
ATGCGTGATCCTCACGCGGCCCCATTCGGCAACATACACGAGCGAAGCGAGTGATGTTGCCGAACGTTTACGCATCATCTGAAGTTTTCATCCCGACTTAGCAGGATAAACTTTTGATTTCAGACAATGCCTTATTTAATTATCTCCGCCTAAGCCTTCATCGAACTAAGGGATGAAAATTTGGGGCGAGAAAATTTTTCACTCCTTATTAATTCTAATAAATGAAAAATTTTGGAGCCAGATATGCGTTGTTATCTGATGTTGAATTTTAAAATGGACATTTTAGATGTCGATGGTTAGTAAATCTTCCGCCAATATCGTATTCCTAAATATTTTTTTTGCCTCTTTTAATCGCACAGCCTCGGAAGATGTGGCGGGGTAGAGGTGTGTAAGCACTAATTTATCGACATTAGCTTGTTTGGCAATCTCGCCGCATTCTTTTGAAATAAGATGCCCCACTACCTTCATATCGTTGGGGAATGAACATTCGGTCAATAACAAATTAGAATTTTTTGAAAATTTTATTAAATTAAGGTCATAATCACAATCACCAGTTATGACAATTGATTTTGTTTTTTCCGTGAATTTATACGCGACGCTTTCTTTGCTATGAACAGTTTTAACACATTTTACCTTGAAGCCGCCAATAGCCAAATTATCCTTTATTTCTTTGATTTTGATTTTATAAGTATTGGGACGGGGCTTAGAATTAATCATTTTCTTAAAATAATCTTTGAAACCAGCAGGACCAATCAAAATCAAATCTTTAGTTCTATTGAAATTTGGCGTCCAGTCCAATGCTTGGATGTATGAGCGAAGTTCGCTAACGTGGTCAGAGTGGAAATGCGTCAAAAAAACAAAATCAATTGTCTTATAGTCAATCTTCGCTTTTAATAACTGGTGCAATGTTCCGGGACCAAAATCGATTATGACATCCTTATTTAAAATTTTCAAAAAATTCGACGGTGAACTACGCTTCAAAGATGGTACACATGTTCCGCTACCCAAGATTGTTAATTTCATAAAAAAATATTTAGGAATGTTTGTTAATGCTTCTCGCTTGGCAAAAGTCCATTTTAAAATTCAATTTCAGCTAACGTCGCCGATATGAGAAGTTTGCCAAAATTCCATTAAAAAATCAAACAATTATTTTGGCAAATTTGGGTGAGCGACGGCAGGAGCGAACCTCATATCGTGCTGTTATACGCCCCGACGACCGAAGGGAGGAGAGCGCAGCAGGGCGCGACTGAAAGGAGCGAGTTCAAAAAATATTTTCAATTCAATGTATTTTGTTAGGCTTTTTTATTGTATCAATAAATTTGTTTTTTGTCTGGTGTGGCGGGCAGAGGGGGTCAAGGGGGGAATGCCCGCCACACCAGACACCTTATTTTAAGGTAAATAGCAGGAGTGTTGGTTAAAAAATGGCTTACTTTAGCAAAGTTAAGTTCTGACTTTGGAATTTAGTATTGACAAAAGCTATTTTTCGTGCTATACTTTTTTGTTAATTTGGTAGATTTCGTTCTGCCTTTGCAGTGGCGAAACCTCTAAATTGCAAGTGTTCTTTGAAAGGGAGGGTAAGGCAAAGTGAGTAGCCCATAGTTCATAAATAACTTTGATGGATTATGGGCTACTCACAGGCGATTATGCCTACAACCGAGGAGGTAGCTCATGAGCCCGCACGAGAACACGAAGAAGGTGTCGATCCAGTTCCTCTGCCGTGAGGAGGTCGAGAAAGATGCGCCCGAGAGCAGCGTCAAGTGCTTCTTCCGGAAGCTCTTCCGCATGCCCGCACCGAAGATCACCGAGGTCGTCGAGACGCCGGTGGCCATCGAGGTCACCGCCGGCTACGAGGACAAGGGTGACCACGCGATCCTGTGGATGACCTCCGAGGAGGCCAAGCCGCTCGAGGACAGGGGCGTCCAGCTCTCGATGCTCCTGATCGATCACTCGATCTTCAACGGCCGCGGCATCATCTTCAACGTCCCGAAGCAGGCGCTCAGCTTCGTCTGAACGTACCTTCCCAACACTTCAACCGGAGCCAGTCTTGATCCCACATCAAGCTGGCTCCAAAGGATCTTCCGTTGAGAACGGAACTGATGAGTCCAGTACGATTGTAACGAGCAGGACGAAATCCTTACACAATGACTCCGCCAACACGGCGGTTTCTTTTTATTCAAAAAGCGTTTCCGTAGCGTAGCGGCGGAAACACCATATTTCCCCTAATCAAAAAATAAAAAAATAAATTTATTCCCCTTTTAAAAAGCCTGTCAAAGTTCCTTATAAAAAGAAAAATATTTTTTGAATTGCGTATAATGGGGCCGCGTGTATCCGAAGACCGAGCCGACCCCGCCGCAGGCGGGGGGAGGGTCGGCGAGGATTTTGGATACACGCAGTTCGGCGACGTCACGAGCTTTGCGAGTGACAAGACGAATGCGTGATCCTCACGCGGCCCCATTCGGCAACATACACGAGCGAAGCGAGTGATGTTGCCGAACGTATCGGCGTATGCGAAGTGGCGCCATTGTTTTGCCACTTTACGTCTGTATTAAGTATATCCTACCATAAATGCCTCAAACCCTCAATATTCATCGCGCCATTTGGGTGGAACAAAAGGAGAATATCGGATAATTTACCTTATTTTAGGGCTTTTTGGGGTCGAGCCATTGACAAAACTATCAAAATATTGTAGGATTAAAATACGATCTTTGTCGTTAGTCGGAGATAGTAATCCTTTGGTGGAGCAATCCACCATGACTTTCGTCCCCGACTTTCTGAATAGCTCCCTGGGACATGAGGGGCACCGCTAGGGCTCCCCGTCTGGTTTTTTGCCAGACAACCCATTCCTGACCGAAGCCTCGTGCCAAAGTCAAGATGCCCACGGGCGCTATTCGTTGCGGCGGGGGAGAGCTACACGCTTCTCCCCCTCCAGACCAAATTTAAAGATCCCAAAAAGCCCAATCAATTATTTCAAAAATTATCCGTCAATATTCTCCTTTTGTGAAACCGTATACGCCGTGTTAGGCGATGTTGACTTCTCCCTTTTTAATCAATTATTTGTCGGCTATTATGAGTGTAGAACGTAGGACGCCAAAAGAATTAAAATTTTCTTCTAAAAATCAAATAGTTGAAGCAATTCTTGTGAATGTTCCCAGTTTTAAGAAAGAAAATTTTGCTCAACCAGTTGGGCAAGACCAGACAACGCTTGATCAGTTTTTAAATAATAGAAATGAAGGAAGCGAATGGACTGACCCGCATGGATTTAAAATAAATGTTGTCGGAGAAGAATATAAACTTTCATTTTGAAGAAAATTTTCTAAAAAAAGAATGCTCATGATGGCATTTTTTGTTTTTTAATAGCCGATAAATAATTGAAAGGAGAAGTCAATTTCGCCTAATGGGGCCGCGTGTATCCGAAGACCGAGCCGACCCCGCCGCAGGCGGGGGGAGGGTCGGCGAGGATTTTGGATACACGCAGTTCGGCGACGTCACGAGCTTTGCGAGTGACAAGACGAATGCGTGATCCTCACGCGGCCCCATTCGGCAACATACACGAGCGAAGCGAGTGATGTTGCCGAACGTTTGCGCGTCATACGCCGTCCTAAACGAGCGTGGCGGTATAATATCATTACCGCCTAAGCGAGAGAAGGATGGCGTATACGCGCTGTTAGGGGATGTTTTACTCAAAAATAATTACCTTATATATCCGGTCGAAAACTTTTCACCGTATCAGTAATATCTTTAATTACCTGGGTGTTGTTCTGATAGAGAATCGTTACTATTCCCGCTTCTTCAGCCGCATCAAGATTTTCCTGTTTGTCGTCTATGTAGAGGATTTCCTGTGGTGTAAATCCGATTTCCGCCGCGATGAACCGAAAGGATTGAGCATCGGTTTTCTTTAAACCTAGACGACCACCGCTGAAAGTTTGTTTAAAAACCCCTGTAAGGTGCGGCTGAAGTGCAGGATGTTCCTGAATATACTCTGTGGTAAACAGGTATGTACCAGTGTCTTCACTGATGGTTTTGTAAAAGGCAAGCAGTTCTTGATTTAGCTGAAAGTATGCCCAGAAGTCGTAATCTCCACTTGCTGACAATTCTTTGTGGAGCGCATTTAATCCACCAGTGTAATTGTTGTCTTTGGGTGAC
>MFQC01000008.1:44239-44933 GCA_001784285.1 Candidatus Magasanikbacteria bacterium RIFCSPHIGHO2_02_FULL_48_18 | reverse complement strand
TGCGAGTGACAAGACGAATGCGTGATCCTCACGCGGCCCCATTCGGCAACATACACGAGCGAAGCGAGTGATGTTGCCGAACGTTCGCGTGTATGCGATGTTTGCCACTGGTATAATATGCCGAAGGCTCACCAGTGGCAAATATGGGCGAGGCCGCAGCCGAGCCGCATACACGCTGTTATCGGATGTAAAAAATTATCGTTGTTAATAGTTAGAACATTAGTTTGTATGTTATTCCTTCTTTCCATTGGGGATTAGCCCATTCTTGAAATTGAAATTTTGCACAAAGTTTTTGCATGGGGATATTTTCAAAAGCGGTCTCAGTTACTATACCTATGGCTCCGCTCTTTTTAGCGTGGTCTATGCACCGCTTCATGAGTTCTTGTCCTAAACCGAGCTTTTGAAAATTCGGATCAACAAGTATTTCCCTAATGAAGAAATAATTATCTTCCCACCAGCCTCGATCAGTAGAGCAGAAGGCCACAAAGTTTTCATTACTTTTTGCAAGAATGTACAAACTATCCTTTAATGCAAAATGCTTTTTGAGTGATTCAATTGTGGCCTGATCGTATGTGTAATTGAAAGAGGATTTATTTCGCAAAATTTCAATTTCCTCTATTTCTTTTATTGTTGAATAACTAATGTTCTCCATATCCGTAAAGATAATTTTTTATTTTCGATAATGGGGCCGCGT
>MFQC01000008.1:0-44216 GCA_001784285.1 Candidatus Magasanikbacteria bacterium RIFCSPHIGHO2_02_FULL_48_18 | reverse complement strand
GAGCTTTGCGAGTGACAAGACGAATGCGTGATCCTCACGCGGCCCCATTCGGCAACATACACGAGCGAAGCGAGTGATGTTGCCGAACTCCTGTTATACCAACCCCTTCCTATTTTCTTTTATTTCTGCTATTATTTTCTTATTAACGTGTAATCGCAAGGAGGGTATGAATACACATTATCGTCCATCAAGGGACCCAATTATTTTGCTCCGGCAGGAAATGAAGCTCCGGGGTCTTAGTCAAAAAACGGTCAAAAGCTATCTCCAATATATCACCGCGTGCCTTGCTTTCGCAAGGAAGAACCCAAAAGAAATAGGGGGCACGGATGTAAGGGCGTATCTTGAAAATCTGGCCGACAAACAATATTCAGCGTCAACACTCAACACAGCGTACAGCGCGCTGTTGTTTTATTTTCAAACCATTCTTCGCCGGAATTTTTTTGTGTCTATCCCTCGCATAAAAAAACCGCGTACTCTGCCAGCCGTTATAACCAAGCAAGAAGTTCGGCGGATGATTGAAGGAATAAAAAATCCAAAACACCAATGCGTGATACAGCTTTTGTATGGAACCGGCATGCGGGTGGGCGAACTCGTCCGCCTGCGAATGTGGGATATTGATTTTGAAAGAAACCTCATTGGTGTGGTCCGCGGCAAAGGAGCAAAAGATCGGCTGGTGTTGTTGCCCAAAACCCTTGTGCCCATTTTACGGAAACAACGCCAGCTCAAAAAAAATGGCGATTTCCTTTTTACCAATACACGGGGAGATAGATTAACTGAAGCAACGATTCAAAAAATAGTTTTTTCTGCCGCACGAAACGCAGGAATAACAAAAAACGTAACGCCACATACGTTACGCCATAGTTTTGCGACCCATTTGCTGGAAGCCGGGGTTGATATCCGCATTATTCAAGAACTTCTTGGCCATGCCAAGCTGGCGACGACGCAAATATATACGCACGTTGCCCGAAATACGTTGCAACATGTTCAAAGTCCGCTCGACCTAGTATGATTGTTCATGTCGCGACATGAAAATAGACAACATCCCCGTCTTCGACTATATATTCTTTTCCTTCCAGCCGCATTTTTCCCTGTTCCTTCACGCCGTTCCATCCATTGCATACCACAAAATCTTGCCATTTGGTCACATCGGCTTTGATGTAGCCTTTGATAAAATCAGTGTGGATGACCCCGGCCGCCTGGGGGCCTTTGGTGCCGCGTGTCACGGTCCATGCGCGCGTTTCCGGTTCCCCGGACGTGAGAAAGGTAACAAGGTTTAATAATTCATAACCGGCAAGAATAATTTTATCAAGGCCGGTTTTGGTGATGCCAAGGTCTTTCATATAATTTTCCGCGTCTTCCGGAGAAAGGTCGGCCAGCTCGGCTTCAAGTTTCGCGGAAATGGGGACCACGTGGGTGTTGGCGCCGAAAAGAGAACGGTCAATGGACCGCGCAGTGGGATCGGATTCATCAACATTCACAATATACATCATTGGTTTCAGGGTAAGGAGGCACAGTTCGCGCACAAGCGGCATTTCATCTTCCGTAAAAGAACCTTCCCTGGCCGGTTTTCCTTGCTCCAAAAGCGCTGACAGTTTTTGAAGGGCCGTACGTTCGGTTTCCAATGGTTTGGCGTTGGCTCCCTTTGCCGCTTTTTCTGTTTTTTCCAATCGTTTGTTTACGGTTTGCCAGTCGGCCAAAACCAGCTCCAAATTAATGATGTCGCTATCGTTTTTTGGATCTACGTTATTATGAACGTGCGTAACGTTAGGATCAGTAAACGCGCGCACCACTTGGGCAATGGCATTCACTTCTCGAATATGCGAAAGAAAGGTATTGCCAAGACCTTCGCCTTCGCTCGCGCCCTTGACGAGCCCTGCAATGTCTACAAATTCAATCGCAGTGGGAACAATTTTTTTGGATTTGGAAACAGCCGCCAGCCGGCTTAGGCGATCGTCCGGAACCTCAACCACGCCAATGTTTGGTTCAATGGTGCAAAAGGGATAATTTTGCGCGTCGGCTTGTTTGCTTTTGGTGAGCGCGTTGAAGAGCGTTGATTTGCCGACATTCGGGAGGCCGACGATGCCGATCGAGAGCATAATACATGGATGTGATTTGGCGGATGAACTGTATCAAAAGAAGTGCTTTTTGTCCAAAAATCCCGTGCCGTTATGGCTCGGGATTTGTCATACATTGTTACTGTTTTTCATCTATTGTGGGCCGCTTTGGGGGCCGTTGGTTGGTCCGCCTCCTGGAGGGGGTGCATCCTCGGGGCCATTACCCTCCGGAGGTGAAAATGAAGGAGGTTGCTCAAGAAAACCTCCTTGCATATCTGGTTTGTTGAATTCTGGCTGGAATTCTGGCTTCACATCAGGTCGTGGTTCCTCCTTCATCATTATCTTTTGAAACTCCCCAGGGAATTCCTGCTTCAATTCCGGCATTTGTCCGGGCATAAACTCCGGCTTGTTTTGTTCTTCTTGGTTGGGTGTGTTGAACTCTTGTTTGAATGCCGGTTCATTGAAAGGAACAGGGTTCTCTTTGGGAGGAATGAATTCTTGCTTGAGTTGAGGTTGCAACTGATCCGGATTAAACTGTCTTTGTATCTCCATTGGTTGGGGTCGTTCTTTTTGCGTTTGGATCATTTGTTCAAAACGCTGTCGTTCTTGTTTTTGGCATGCGTCATCGCAGAATGGATCAAATTGCAACTGGCTCGCTTCCGCCTCGCGGCGGAGATCATCATTTTGGATGTTGGTTTGTTTTTCTTTGAATGTTTCTTCAAAAGCATTGTGGCGGCGTCGCAATGCATTGAGAGCATTCTCATCGAGGTTTTGGAATTTTTGTTGGAATTGCTCCAATCCCTGTTGGTCGTCAATAGCGTCGAGCCGGTTGGCAATCACATCGGTTTGCGCGGCAATTCCTTTTTCAAATACCGCCGACGTGAACGGGGCGAACCCCGGAGTGCCCGGGGGTCCGGCAAATTCGCCCGGATTGGCTATAAATTTGTCTTTTAATTCTTGAAAGAATTGGATATCTTCAGGATTGCTGGTGGTAATTTGGGCAAAGAATTTTTCCTGTTCTTTGACAGCGCGTTGAATAAATTTTTCCTGCATGCTTCGCTCCATGCGATCGGCAAATTCCCGTTGTGCCGGGAGCAGATTTTCTTTGAGCGACTGAATGGCCTTAAAGGCGATTGGGTCTGGGTTGTCGGCCAACTCTTTGGATAATTTTTCAAATTTTGCCGCAACTGTCTGGGACTCCGGATCGGCAAATTCTTCTTTAAATGCCTGAATAGCGGCGGTGCGGTGTTTCTCGATATCACGACGGAGCGCCTCATCATCAATATTGATCCGGCTTTCAATATCCTCAATGGCGCGCAATTTGGACACGTCTGCGCCGCCTTCTTTAAATCGCGCCAAGGCCCGCTCGCGAGCGCGGGCGGCAAACTCTTCGCCAAGTTCGCCGAATTGCTCGACTCTCTCTCCAAATCGGCGAACGAAAATATCTTTGGAGGCCTCAAAGACCTGCGCGTTTTCTCCGGAGATGTCATCGAGTTGTTTCAGCTGGTCAAAAATTTCTACATGTCGTGTTTCATCGCCGCCAATATGTTCCACATAGTTTTGAAATTTTTCTCGGCGTTCTTCCGGCGGGAACTGTCCCAGATTGTCTGTAAATTCTTTGAGCATTTTTGTCTCCACCACGTCGCGAATGACATCGCGCGCTTCTTCCGGCACGCTTTCTTCCACTCGTCTCAGAATTTCCAAATTGCGCAAATGCTTGAATTCACTGCCCGGCTGGTCTTCGAGCACTTCCTGCATGTGGGCGGCAAGACGTTCCGGATTTTGCTCCATTTGAGAGACGCTTTCTCCCACCTGTTCAGCCGACCGTTCTCGGGTTTGTTGGATGCGTTCCACAAGGGCGGGGGCAGTGTCGGATGATTCTTGGATTGCCTGTTTTTCAAGATGTTCCAATAATTTTTGTTGTTTTATCTGGCGATCCAACAAGGCTTGTACCAATTCGCCTGATTCAGATGGCGCTGTGCCGTCCTGGCTTTGCGGATCTGAGCGTTGAATATCAGCAGATCGCAGTTTGATGGCTTCTCCTTTTTGTTCCACATAACTCAGGGCTTTGTCGAGGACAGCAGGGTCTATGCTGGCAAAGGATTTTTCCTGGATCAATTTGTTCACGTCCGCCAATTCTTGGTTGGCATGTCGAAGCTGAAGCGTGCTTTTCTTAATAGGGTCAAAGGTAACGGCCTCACGAATGCTTCGGCCAAAGCGTTTCAAGCCGTACCAAGGGCTATCCGGAAGAATGCTCGCGTCGGATGCGCCGAGTTCTTCTGTTGTGACGGTTTCGTCCTGAATGACTTCTTGAGAAGGCGTTGAAGTATCAATGATCGTCTCTGTGGCGACTGCCTCTGGAGAAGCATCTTCAATCGTGTCTGCCGCGGGTTCTTCTGCGATGACGGGTGTTGCAAGATCAGCGGCCGGTTCAGTCGGGTTGGCAGGTTCTTCCACTGTTTGGGCGCTGAGAGGCTGGACACATAAAAAAACGGCTACCACGATTACGATACCCGTTATGCGTCCAAAGGCCGATCCTTGAAATGGATTCATTTTTGTCAAATAGCAAGAAAGCCAATGTTGTTGGTCCATAGAATTATTTTTAGGGGAAGAATGTGAGAACTTTGAAAGAGACGAAAGGCCGTCGTTTCCTTTAAAGGAATCACATTGCAAAAGAATATATGTATTTTATCAGATTTTTTTGGTTTTGTCAAGAAATTATAAAGTTTGTGCAGGATTTTTTATGGGGTACTGCTGATCTTTTCTTAATAATGAGTGTTCAAGAACATGCATCACTCCATTGGCAAACATTTTCCAGTGCCAAAAAATATGAAAGCGGCGTGTACAGAGCGCTCATGGCCACTTTGTAGAGTCGTCAGGTCAAGTTATAGTGGACTCGAGGGGAATCGAACCCCTAGTCTCCTCCATGCCATGGAGGCGCGATAACCGTTACGCTACGAGCCCCTTTATTTCAATCCGTATAGTATCAGATTTTTTTTCGTCCGACAAGGCTCAGTCTTCTATAATAGAACGTGAGCCCCAAATAAAAATCCGTTCCAATGCAAAATGAGTCCGAGGCTCTTGACAGCAGAGGCCTTCATTGATATAGTATGGAAGTTTTAAATAGCTGAATTATGTGCGTGTATGAATCAATTTGAACTTTTGACCATCCTTCCGGGAACGCTGACCGAAGACGAAGTCCGGGCTGTCAATAGTACGGTCACGAGCATGATTAAGGAAAAGGGCGCTCAGACCGTGGAAAGTGAAGAAATGGGGAAAAGACGATTAGCGTACCCGATGAAAAAAATTCGTTATGGGTATTATCAGTCCTTTATTTTTGATCTGCCGCGAGAGGTGGTTGCAGAGTTGCAGAAGAGGTTGCTCCTCTTACCAGAAGTGTTGCGTTTTATGATTCAGGGGTTTAGCCCGGAAAAACGCGCCGCCAAGCGGCAATGGCAAGAACGCCGGGCAAGTTCAGCCATCCACACAGGGGGAGATGGGACGCGCGCCATGGCGGATAAAACAGAGGCAGGAGTCTCACCGTCCGAATCTTTTGCGCGTGCTTCCGAATCTGCGTCTCTTGAACAAACAGCAAAAAAAGAAGAACGGGGTCATGTCGACATGAAAGAAATTGATAAAAAATTGGATGAAATTTTGGACAGCTCATTAACCGACGTGTAATCGTAAAGACAAGGGCCGGAAGTCGCATATTTCCGGAAAAGGAGGGAGGTGATGCAAAGACAAACACATGATATTCATTCACCATTGTAAGAAATTATATGGATTTGAATCGCATATGTCTTTTGGGTCGGTTGACTCGGGACCCGGAAGTTCGAACCACTCCAGGAGGACAGACCGTGGCAACGATGACCGTTGTTACCAATTTGGTATGGGTGGATCAATCCGGAAACAAACAAGAAAAACCAGAGTTTCACAATTGCGTGGTGTGGAGAAAATTGGCGGAAATTGTCGGCCAATATCTCAGTAAGGGGCGCCGCGTGTATGTGGAAGGCCGCCTCCAAACCAGAGATTGGGTGGGGCAAGACGGCGTCAAGCGGTACCGCACCGAAGTAGTCGTTGACAATCTTATCATGCTCGATGGACCGCGCGGGTCGGGATCTCAGTCGCGCGAAGAGCCGGGCGTATTTGCGGGGGAAACGGTTTCTGCTCCGCCGGTCGCAGAGTCGGAAGAAATAAAAGTTGAGGATATACCATTTTAATTTTGTATGCAACAAAAAACAGTCATTGGAAAACCCAAACAATGTTACTACTGCCTCAACAATATCCCGGAGGTAGATTACAAAGATGTGGAAATTTTGCGTCGGTTTGTTTCTTCATTCATGAAGATTGCGCCGCGACGGCGTAGCGGGTTGTGCGCGTGGCATCAGCGCAAAGTGTCAACGGCCATAAAACAAGCACGCATTGTTGGCCTTATGCCATTTACGAATAAGTAATGTTCGTTGGAATAAAAAAATCATGGGTAGAAATACTCATGGTTTTTTGTTTGATAGAGATGAGGTATAATACGTTGTATGAGTATTGAAACAGAAGCCAGCCGTGAGCGCAAATCTTTTTTGGAGCGGGAAAGAACCATGGAAGTTGAACGCGCGAAAGAAGGACAGGAACATCAGGAAGGACGAGAGGCCGCGGCAATGGAGCGCGCGGATATTTTGGTTCGTGAAGTAAAAAATACCAAAAAACAAATGCAAAACATTCTTCTGCATGTGCAGGATGTGTTGCAGGCTATCCGCGCCCTGCGGGGACAATTAGAGCTTGCAGAAACCGCGGGAGATCCTATGTCAATTGTCCGAGATAAAGCGCATGTTGCGTCTCTCAAAGCAAAGCTTTCCACATATCAAAAAGAACTCCGTAACATGCGGGGAGATTTGTTGCGAGAACAAAAACAATTGTTACGGGAGCAGAATCCGGTAACCATGTGGACCGAAGCGGAGCTCAACTCTCGGGCAGAGCGTCTGGTGATCCAGCTTCTTCATGAAGCCATTGATGAGCCGCGTACCGATGAAACAGGGAGGTTGCCATAATAACTTTATTCAGAGAGCGCCTTTGAAATAAGCGGCGCCTGTTCATGAAATGGCATCCACCCTTTCGTGAACACCGATTGTCTCATTTTTGTCACAAGCGCATCCATGCCTTTTTCTTCGATGAATACACGGAGATCATCCGAACGGCTGATAATTTCAAGCGCGGCGCTGACATATTTTCCATAATAGCGAGGGTGAGAAATGAAAAGCGGGTTGACCCAGGCGTCCTGTTGTTTTTCTGGCACGGCAATCCCTATCTCCCGATTTGTTTCCTCCCATACCCGGCGCGCGGTTTCTTTTGTATGGGTTTCTTGATTATGAAATTTGGTTTCAAATGATGCCGTAAGATACCATGAAATGGTTTCCAGGGTAAACTGTTTCAATACTTCTTTGGAAAGGGCGCGTGCTCGTTCCTGGTTTTTTTCTTTTCGAGAAATATAATCCAATTGTGCCGCATTTTGAAATAAAAAGGCGAATCCTTCAGATGATTGGGTGCGGTTGAGGAGGATGCCGTTTTCTTGTTTGCCGCCAAAGAAAAAGTGACAGGCATGCCCGATTTCGTGCATTATTTGTCTGAATGTTTCCATGGACACCGGACTGTCCGGCGATTGACTCAACTTAATGATTGGCCCAGTTTCTCCAACCGGCCCGAACATGCCGCCATTGCTTGCGTGAAACACAAAAGAGATATGGTCGAGCGGGATATGCGTGTAGTTTGTTTCAATAAACAGGCGGGCTTCTCGAAATGAAGGAAAGGCAGGTTTTTGTGCAAAGGTTTTATATTCTTCTGAAGCGGGAAGGGTGAGGTGGGCGTAGGTGATGGGCATGCCAGGGCGTTGCCGTAAAGAATCTGCCAAGTTTTGGAGCATTGGCACCGCTTCACGAATGTGTTGCTGATCGCTTTCGAGCAATGAGAGTTCTCGGTCGCGGTTTTGCTGTTCGGTTTGCTGTGAAAAAAAGTCCGCCATGGCCATGATAAGGTTGTTGATTCCTTGCTGATGAAAAAATTCGGCTCGTGCCAAGATGTTTTTTTCTTTTGCGTCAACGGTATTCGCCTGCCGGTACTCACGGCTAAAACGACCAATGTGTGCCGTTGGTTTTTGCATGTATGCTTGGAGCAGTGTTTGATGCACATTTTGGAATTGTTCTCGATCCATCCCAAAGTATTCAACCAATGGAGCAAGGGGATGATTTTTTGGAAATCGTTCTTTGATTTTTCCGATAAGCCTGTCAATGCGCCCGGTAACATCATTGAGACCGCGTATGATAGTTTCAAAATGGAGCCCTTTTTTTATTTCAGGAGCAAGCGTCTCAAAATAGTCTTTTGTTCCATCCGCCGTTTCGGTAAGCCGCAGGAGCACAAGTGTCGTTGGGACAATGTCTTCTTCTTGCAATTTGTCGATGGAATCTCGTGGAAAGCGACCGAGAAGATCCGCAAAGACTCCGGCAGGCTTGTGTGTCGGTTCTTCCGACGTGATAATAGGCGGCGCGCCTTCAAGTCTTTGGAGATGCGCATGAACGCTTGGCAATGAAACAATCGCGTCTGACATCACCGTCTCCAGGCGATGTTGTTGTTCCTCAGGGAAAAATGTGGTGTGTCCGCTCAATGGTTTCTGGAGTTCCGTAGAAAATTTTTGTACTTCTTGAAGAGCCGGAAGCATATTATGTTCTTCGCGTTCCACCATATTGAGCGCATGCAGTCCAGCCAATGTTTGTTCGTGATGGCGGTTGCCATTTTCTCCTGTCCACTTTGAGATTCCCGGCATTATGTCAGGCAAAGGCATATGGATTACATATAAAAGAAAGTGATGTACATGAAGTATAAGTAAGTGTGCGTCTATTGACAATAGGCTTCATTGGAATGTTTTTTGTTTTTTGGTATACTTCCCGGCAAAGATCCAATGAGTTTTGATTTTTTTATGTCTTCAATTCGCAAAGGTGTTATTACTGTCGCCGGGCTTGGCACCCGATTTCTTCCCGCAACCAAAGCCATGCCAAAAGAAATGCTTCCAGTCCTCGATAAACCGGTCGTGCAATACATCGTGGAAGAAATGGCCGAGAGCGGCATAACCGAAATTATTTTTGTCACCAGTTCGCAAAAACGGGCGATCGAAGATCATTTTGATCGGGATTACGATTTGGAGTATGTGCTGGAAAAGCAGGGAAAGCTCGATTTGCTCAAACCATTAATTTTGTTATCAAAAACTGTTCGTTTTTTTTATACTCGGCAATCGGCGCCGCTCGGCAACGGCCATGCGCTTTTGTGCGCGAGAGAATTTATTGGCGAGGAGCCATTTGTCTTTTCCGATGGCGACAGCATCATTGATAGTTCGGTGCCGGTCATTCGGCAATTGCTGGATATTTTTCAAAAAAGGCGCGCGTCCGTTATCGGCGTACAGCACATTGACAATCGAGACGCCATGACGCGCTATGGAAATGTCTATGGAAAACCGACCCAAGAGCCGAGGACATTTCGCGTGGAGCGTCTCATCGAAAAACCATCGAAAAAAAATACGTCGCCGCACGGGTTGATTATCGGGGGGATGCGGTATGTGTTTACCAAAGATATTTGGCGCTATTTGGAAAATCAAAAAGCGGGACGGTCGGGAGAAATTTGGGTTGCCGACGCGGCCAACAGCCTGGCCAAACATCGGCCGTTTTTCGCATATCAATATGAAGGAACCTATTTTGATACCGGCAACACTTTGGGATTGTTAAAAACCGCGCTTCATTTTGCCCTGAAAGGCGAAGACATGAGCGAAGAAATACGATCCATGCTGGCTGAATCATCGTGATGCAATATGTTTATGCCGCGTAGAGACAAACTATATTTTCGCGCATTTCTTTTTTTCTTTTTTGGCGCGATCTTTTTTGTTGCGCTTTTTTCTTCTGTTTTTGCCGCGCCGCCACCCGGAAATACCGCCGACGCCAGCACTCCCATTATTGCACTCGAGAATTTTAAAAATTTGGACCAGTGGAATGGCGCCACGCCGCAAACATTGGTTGGGCGGTTTATCGATTTTTTCTTTTTGTCAATCATGGGCAGTGTGGCGTTGGGTTTTTTTGTCTATGGGGGCATCCTCTGGATGACGTCTGCCGGCAATTCCGAACGACGAAAGAAAGGCATGCTTGTCCTGGTGTGGGCGGCGTTTGGATCAATTGCCGTACTGTCGAGCTACGCCCTTGTCACGTTTGTGCTTGATATTTTGAAATAATATGAAAAAACGATTTTTTTGGCTGTTTTCTTCCTTTTTGCTCGTAACAATGGTTGCCGGTTTTGGGTGTCGCGGTCTTTCCACAGAAGAACAGGCCGCGGTGAAACCCACGACGCTTCAGTATTGGACCGTGCATGATAATGTCGCTGAATTGCGCACATTGGCCGAAGAGTATAAGCGCATTCGCTCGTATGTAACCGTGAATATCCGGCAGGTGCGCTATGAAGAATTTGACGAGCTTTTTTTGAATGCGCTTGCCGACGATGTGGCACCCGATATCATTTCCATCCAAGCGCGGCTTTTGCCGCAATACGTCCGCCGTTTGGCATACATGCCGCCATCCGTGGACGTGGCAACCATTTGGGTTGAAGGCAAATATCGCCCGGAAACCATTGTCACCATGGAAAAAAAATCCATGCCAACGGTGAATTCCATTAAAAAAGATTTTATTGCCACCGTTGCCGATGATGTCATTATCAATAAAAAAATATATGGACTTCCCACGGCTGTTGATACCATGGCGATTTATTATAATAAAGATTTGCTCGATAACGCCGGTATCCCTGAACCGCCAACCACGTGGGCGGAATTTTTGGACGCGGTAAAAAAAACAACCAAGTTTGATTCTGAAGGACGGATTGTGCAGTCTGGCACGGCGCTTGGATCCGGCGCAAACGTTCAGTATGTTTCGGACATTTTGGCGCTTTTGTTCGCGCAAAATGGTATTCCCATGACCGTGGGCAATACGGTAACATTCGCGCAAAATGTTGAAAAGGGCGGGGCAGACAGCCCCAGCATGCAGGCAATTAAATTTTATACGGATTTCGCGCGCCCCACGAGCGAGGCGTACACGTGGAATGGTGATTTGGACAATTCGTTTGACGCGTTTGTGAGGGGGAAAGTGGTCTTTTATTTTGGTTTTTCGTTTGATTATGACCGGATCAAAGCCCAGGCGCCGCAGTTGAATATGGATGTGATTCCCCTGCCGCAGTTGAACGAAGGCAGTCCGGTGAACGTGGCCAATTATTGGATTCAGTCCGTGGTTGCCAAATCCGAGCATCAGAATGAAGCCTGGGATTTTATTCGATTTTTGACCACGCCGGAAAATATCAAAAAATATACGGACGCGACCAAACAGCCGACGCCTCTTCGCGCCCACATTGAAGCGCAAAAAGAGGACGAGCGGCTTCTTCCTTTTGTGGGAACGGTATTGAACGCGGCCAATTGGTACCGAGGCAATGATATAGAGGTGGCAAATCAGACCTTGGCGGAAATGGCGGACCGTCTTTTGGAGCCGTATGGAGAGACGCAAAATCCGTTTGAGCGCGACAGAGCCATTATCAAAAACGCGGCGGCTGTTCTGCAACAAACCATGTAGGTTTATATTGGTTTATACCATAGTATGATGTCAAAACGGCAAAATTTTTTTTCTTTCTCATTTTTTTTGCTCTTTTTTCTTTCAGCGATTATTGTTGGTGTTCTTCCAAAAATGGCACAGGCAATTGTCGATATCAATTATGAAAAGAAGTACCCCCTTTCTTGGAAAACAAATTTGGGTAAGATTGACAAACCCGCGCTCACGGTTAAACTTGGTGAAAAAGTTGATTTTAAAGTAGAAACAACAGGGGACAGCAAAACACAGATCACTTGTTTAAATTGTAAGACGGGGGCAACGGTAGACGATTTAAACAACGGAAGTGCTGTTGTAAAATGGGATCTTTCCGGCGCCGATGGCCCTTGGCAGGGGATTGAACTTCAGGCGTATCGCCCGGCAGATGGGATGTACTTTGACGCCAAAATTACCGGAACACTTGTCATTAAAATTGATGTTGATTGCACGTCACAGAAAGATGAAACCGCATGTGATGGTGTTGGCCAATTTTGCATTTGGGTGAGTGAAAATAAAACATGCAAAAAGAAGGAGGAGCTCACGGCCGAAGAAAAAAAAGCCGCGATTCTTGAGGCATACGCCGACCAATACAAAATGCCGGAGTGGTATGATGGCCCGTTGCCGGAATGCGCGTTTACCGGACAGTGCAAAGACGTCAATGACCTCCTTCAACTTGCGGTGAATATCGCCAATTGGGCGTTTCGCATTATCGGCTCATTGGCGTTTGTCATTTTTATCTATGGCGGTTTTACCATGGTATTGTCTTTTGGCAACGCGGAAAAAGTTAAAAAAGCACAAGGCATTTTGGTTGGCGCGGCCGTTGGTTTGACGATTGCTTTTAGCGCGTATCTTATGGTAAACTTTGTACTGGATGCGTTTCAAGTCAGTGATTTGTTTACGCAACCGTTCCAATAGGACGAAAAGGTGTGTCTATGCGTATTTTGGGAAAATTGGCAACATCTCTTTTTTTGAGCAAGATTTTTTTTCTTGGCACTATGGTTAGTGTCTTTTTCTTTTTTATTACTGCCTCTGTCGTATTGGGCGCAGACGGCCAAAATCAAACAGTCAAACTCATTAATCCGCTTGGTGGCAAACTCGATAATCCGGTTGGCGTCACGAGTACGCCCAAAATTCTTGGCAATCTCATTGCAAAAAGTCTGACTGTGCTCGGCTCGATAACGCTTTTGGTGTTTGTGTTTGGCGGCTGGGAGTGGCTTGCGTCGAGCGGCAATCCTGAAAAAATTAAAAAAGGAACGCATATTATGGTGTATGCGAGTTTGGGACTCTTAATTATTTTTATAAGCTATGGTATACTGAGTGCATTCTTGAAGAGCCTTGGCGCAAAGGGATTTCAAGCCGATACCGGTCAAACAAGTGGCGGCAATGCGGCATGTTATTGCGGCTCATCAACTTGGTATAGTGGTAAAGAGATCGTGCCAAATGTACTTGGTCCTCTACAGTGTCAAGAAATGACAGGCCAGTCTTTAGAGGAATTTGGCGACTTGGTAGACTGTGAATGGAAAGAAGGTTAAAAATGAATTATAAAATTGGGGGATTTCGTTTTGGAAAGATAAAGCCATTGATATTGTATAAATGGTTTTATCTCTGCATAACGTCAGAGAAAAAACAGATCGTTATCTTTAAACAGAGAGGGGGTGAAACTATGAGCACAACTAAAGCGTTGCTGAAAGAAAATGTCTGGTATGTCATGTTCGCTATTGTATTTGCTCTCGTGCTTATTCTCCCGGGAATGGTTTCCGCGGAAGTCGGGGATACCTGTGCCGAAATAGCCGATTGTGATTTTGGCGAATCTTGTTCCAATTTGAAATGTGTCGCGAATTTTGGGGTGGAACAGGTCCAATCCGGCCTTGGCGGCAGTCTTGGAAATAAATCCCTTATCGCAACTATTACCAGCGTTATCAACGTCGCCCTCGGCCTTCTCGGCGTCATTGCCGTCGTCATTATCTTGATCGGCGGATTCAAATGGATGACTGCCGGAGGAAACGAAGACAAAGTGGCCGAAGCGAGAAAGCTTATCTTCGCCGGCATTATTGGTCTTGCGATTATCTTGGCCGCGTGGGCCATTGCGAAGTTTGTGATTACCAGTCTGTCGCAAGCGACCGGATCGGGAAATGTTTTGTAGTGTCTTCCTTTGTTATGTGTTATGAATCAGCGCAACCGAAAGGAGGTGATCATGTGAATAGTACAGCAGTATTGGTAAAACGATTTTCATGGATGATGTCTATAGGAATCGTCCTTGCGTTTGCCCTGTCATTGTTTGTGTCCGATGTTGGCGCGCAAACATGTACCACAAATGCAGATTGTGGGTTTCAGCAAGTGTGTCAGGACGTTGATGGGGCATTAAAATGTGTGACTACCTTTGGTGTTAATTCGGTTGGAAATGGCCTTGAAGGAACTTTGGGAAATAAATCCCTTATTGGAACCATCACCAGTCTTATCAACGTTGCCCTCGGCCTTCTCGGCGTTATCGCCGTTGTCATTATCCTTATTGGTGGATTCAAATGGATGACCGCCGGAGGAAACGAAGACAAAGTGGGAGAAGCAAGAAAAATGATTTTCGCGGGTATCATTGGTTTAGCAATTATCCTTTCGGCTTGGGCAATCGCCAAGTTTGTGATTACGAGTTTGTCGCAAGCAACAGGATCCGGAAATGTCTGATAGCAAAAAAAGGGGCAGGAGAAAGGCCTTTGCCCCTTTTTTTCTTTCCATGGCATTGCAATATTCAGAGTATTGTCTGCTGTGAGTATTGCCATGCCCTCAAAAGCGGCACATTATTTATTTTTTTCTATGTTAGTCTATCATTTGGCAGCTTCTGCCGTAAATCATTATTGGAAAGTAAGTCTTCTGGCTTTGTCTTTTTTTGCCGCGCTCTTTTTTGCCGCGCCGTCATTTGTTTTTGCAACACCCGGAAACGCCTGTTCGCCAAGCTTGCCGTGCGGTTTTGGGGAAGCATGCGACGCTGGTACTGGTAAATGCGTCATGAATTTTGGCATGACAGAAATCCAATCAGGTCTTGGTGGCAGTCTTGGCCAAAAACCGCTTATTGAAACCATCACCAGTCTTATCAACGTCGCCCTCGGCCTTCTCGGCGTTATCGCCGTTGTCATTATCCTAATCGGCGGATTCAAATGGATGACTGCCGGAGGAAACGAAGACAAAGTGGCCGAATCAAGAAAAATGATTTTTGCCGGCATTATTGGTCTTGCCATCATTCTTTCCGCCTGGGCGATCGCGAAGTTTGTGATTACCAGTCTGTCGCAAGCGACCGGATCGGGAAATGTTTCATAAATTTTTTCCATTCATGAAACTATGAAAAAATTATTTTTTTTCTTTACCGCGTTCTTGGTTGCGGTTTCCGGTTTTGCGCACGCGCCAGCCGTGTATGCCCTTCAGGATAAAGATCCACTGGGCCTCAATTATGGAAAATATACCGGTCTTGGCAACGAGGACGTGCGGTTTTCCACGGCAAAAATTATCAATACCGCGCTTGGTATTTTGGGAACCGTCGCGATCGTGATTATTATCTACGCCGGCTTCGTATGGATGACCTCCGCGGGAAATGAAGACCAGTCCAAAAAGGCCCAGAAAATTTTGTTTGCGGCGGTTATTGGGCTGATTGTTATTCTGAGTTCATTTATTATTACACGGTTTTTGTTGACACAGCTCTACGAAGCCACAACGAATAATGTGTATTTTAATTAAGGTTCGTGTTTGGCGTGGAGTATGAAAAAACAGGCGGTGACATTTTTTCTTGTTTTTTTGGTCATTGGTTTCCTGTTTGGGTTCTCTGCCGTTTTTGCGGTCGGTTTGCATGGAGCGGACAAAACCGCGGCGTCTGCCGGTCTCACGAGTTATCCGGATAATATAATGGAAATTACGGGCGGGTTTATCGGGACGCTTCTGTCATTTATCGCGGTTTTTTTCTTTATTCTCATGGTCTATGGCGGGTTTATCTGGATGATGGCGCGGGGCAATGAGGAACAGGAAAAAAAAGCTTTGCGCACCGTGATTGCGGCTGTTATTGGCATGACGATTATTGTTTCCGCGTATGCATTGACCAAGCTCATTTTCACCCGCCTCAATGAAACGGATCCAAAAAATGACGACAGTGCGTGTATCAAAAAAGGCGAAGGCTGGTCGTGCGGGTCAATTGACTCCTGTAGTGGAGTGACCGGCCAAAACATTGAAGAAAAGCGGGAGAGCTGTAGTCAAAGCTCTTCATGCGCGATCAACCTCTGTCCGGGTAACGATACGATTGTGTGCTGTCAATCATGAGGCATATCCTTTCTTTTCTCTCTATCTATGAAAAAAAACATGCACAAACAATTTTTTCTTCTCTCCATCGCGTGCGTCATGTTGTTTTCATTTGGATTTCTGCAACATCAGGTTTTCGCGGACGATTATGGCCTTGAAGAGACCGTGTCACAAACCGATTTAAAGTCCTATCCACAGGACGTGCCAACGATTATTGGTAATGTGCTTGGGACGGTGCTGTCGTTGGTTGCTGTCCTCTTTTTTGGGCTTATGATTTATGGTGGTCTTTTGTGGATGAGCGCGCATGGCAAAGAAGACCAAGAAAAAAAGGCGCTCGACACCATTGTTGCCGGTGTCATTGGGGTGGTAATTGTTTTAGGGTCCTACGCCATCACCAAACTGATATTTGGAAGCTTGGGTGAGGCAGGAAAAGGTGATGGGACCAAATATTGTCTTTTGGTTTCTGGTAGTTCAATGTCATGTGCTGTCTTTGCCGACCAAAAGACTTGTGGTGCTAAAACAGACAATTGTTGTGTGAGCACATACGCCAATCAAAATGCCTGTGACGCAGGAAAGACAAAGGCTGAGCAATCGGGTGGTGATTTGCCTCCAGGTGATTTGTGATTTTTTGATGCTATATGATACGAAGGTTCAAAGAAAAAATGGCGTATGTCGTACTTTTTACTGCCTCAAGCGTACTCGCATATCCTATCGTGGCAATGGCAAAAAAAACGGTTGGCGACGCCGGTGGAGCACTGCAAACCGTCGTCGGGAAAAGCGGTTTAAAAGCCACGGACGCGGCAGGGTATGCGGGAATAGTTCTCGCGGTGCTCTTTTATATGTCCGGTCTTGCCTTCTTTGTCCTTATGTTTTATGGCGGATATTTGTGGCTCACGGCAAGAGGCAAAGAAGATCAGGTGGAAAAAGCAAAACGCGTGATTACTGCCGCGCTTATTGGACTTACCATAATTTTTTCCGCGTACGCCATCACCTATCTCGTGTCTTCCCGATTGATTCAAGGGACGCCAGTCAATAAACCATAACGCTATGAAATTATTTTTTTGGGTTCGATTTTTGGCGGTGTGTTCACTCGTATTTCTGCCTACCCTCGCTTTGGCCCAGGGAAATTTTGGAGACGCCCTCAAAAATTTGAATACCACCAAAAAGTATGTGGGAGGCAACCTGGAAGAAGATCCGGGTGTCGTGGTCGGGCGAACCATCAATGTCGCGCTCACCATGGTCGGGCTTATCTTTCTTGTTCTTATGGTCTATGCCGGCTATTTATGGATGACCGCGCGCGGCAATGAGGACCAGGTAAAAAAAGCACAGCAAATTATTATTACCACGGTCATTGGCATGGTCATTGTGCTCAGCGCCTATGCCATTACGTATCTTGTAACAACACGGCTGGCCGGCGGACTCCAAGACTTGACCAATGGAAATGGAGGAGAATAATTATCTTTTTTGTTTTTTTATGAAGCATGTCTTTCTCCGAGGAATTTTTGTTTTTCTTCTTTTGGCGGTTTGTTTGTCTCCTTTTTTTGTTTTTGCTCAAAATATTGGCACCGATCTTATTAAGAGCGCGGCAAACGAAGCGGGGTATGGTGAAAATACGGATGAATTTACGTTTGCCTCGACTTTGGGGTTGGTGATCAAAGCATTATTTTCCTTTATTGGCATTATTTTCCTTTCGCTCATGGTCTATGCCGGCTATTTATGGATGACCGCGCGCGGGAAAGAAGACCAAGTGGAAAAAGCGCAAGAAATTATTCGGACGTCCATTATTGGTCTTATTATCGCGGTTGGCGCGTACAGCATTACGTCGTTTATTGTGCCGCGTATTTTGGAAAAAGTGGTTGAAGGCCAGCCAACGAGCGGTGGGTCGGAAAATCCCGTGGATGAACCCGGTGGGGGATCAAGTCAGGACAATGATTTAGAAGAAGAAGGTTAAGCCAAGTTGCCAATTGCATAGGGAGTAAAATATATATGAAAAAAAAGTTGCTCCAAACATTTTTTCTTTTCTCTCTCGTTTTTTTTGTATGTTTTGTTTTTGCAAAAACACCCGCAAACGCCGCAAATCTTAAAAAAGACGTCATGAGTCAGATCGGCGCGGTCGTGACTGACAATGAAGGAACGGTGATTCAGGCGCAGGATCCGCGGATTGTGGTCGCGGGCATTATTGAAGTGATTCTTGGACTCATGGGAACCATTTTTATCACGCTTATTGTAGCCGCTGGATATTGGCGGCTTACGGCGCAGGGAGAAGAGAGCCGTATTGAAAAATCAACCAAAACCATGCAGGCCGCGGTTATCGGCCTTGCGGTTGTCCTTTTGGGATATTCGATTACCCGTTTTGTGGTTCTCAAAGTATATGAAGCCATAAAATATCAAAAACCCACCGTGGAGGAACCGGAAAAGGGGTGGTTTGATAAATACATTTTTTAAGTTGGTATGCTCCGTTTTCTTTCTTTTTTTCTTTTTTTCTCCGCTGTAGTTTTTCCTGGCGTGGTATTCGCGGGAACCAACACCAATATTTTTGATGTTCCGGATTTTGAAGGCCAAACCAATGCATTCGTGGGCCAAAAAGGCGCTGATCTTGAGATAGCGCCGGAAGATCCGCGCGTGGTAGCGGGATTTATTATCAATAGTCTTTTGGGGCTCCTTGGCATGGTGACAACGATTTATTGCATCTACGGCGGGTATCTCATGATGACTTCAGGGGGCGAAGAACAGAAAATGTCAAAAGGGAGAAGTATTATTGTCAACGCGGCAATCGGCGGCGCGCTTATTTTAAGCGCGTATGCCATAGCCCGGATTACCGTGAGTTTTTTGATGCCGTCCGAAGAAAAAAGCATCTGTAATGGTTCGTACCAGGATTACGGAAATAACGCGTATTTTGAAAATGAGGATATCAATTATGGATGTGATATTCCGTATGATACGCCCCTCTTTACGGCCGATGATCTTTAAACCATCGAATTGATGATAGTCTTTATAATACTGTCTGCGGCGGGGAGTCCCCGCTTTTTTTGTTGTATTTTTCGGGGCTTAACGGCCAATCGGAGAATGTCGTTCGGTTTTTTGGCAATAGCGCCAAGATGATGTTTGGTAATATACGCCGCGTTCCATTCTTCTTGTCCGGGGATGGGATCAATCACGACCATGGGTTTTCCAAGCGCTATGCATTCGCTTGTGGTCAGGCCGCCCGGCTTTGTGATAATGACACTCGCCATGCGCATATAGTCATCAATGGCATTGGTCCACTGAACAGGGAGAAACCGTATATGGCGCGGCGGCGCCATTTTTTTTATTTTGGAAAACAGTTTGGTATTTTTCCCCGTAATGGCCACTATGGTTGCGGAGTCGGGGAGCTGAAACAGCCGTTCGATAATGCGTGAGAGGTTGGTAAATCCTTGGCCGCCCGCCAAAACCAGAATCACTCGCCTCGCGTTTGGGAGGCCACATTTTTTTTTGAGGAGCGAAATGGATTTTTTTTCGTAAAATACAGGATCAATCGGAATGCCGCTCACGGTTATGGCGCGCGGGTCCACTTTTTTTTGTATGAGTTCTTCTTTTATTTCTCGCGTGGCCACAAAGTAGCGCGCTGTGCCTTCCACAACCCATGATTGGTTTAGTCCATAGTCCGTTATAAGGCAAGACCGCGGGATGCGCGGTATATTTTTTTGGGGAGAAATGGCCAGCAATTGCGCGGGAAGCGAATGCGTGCAGAGAATATGATCGGGCTGTATCTTTTGTACCGCCTCGTAGAATGCTTTTGATTCTCTTCCTTTCAAAAGTCCGATAATGTCTCGAAGAATGGCGTCTCCGGTTCGCTGGTTCATGGTGTGGTACAAAAATCCCCATACTTCCGGCAGATGTTTCGCCAAAATATCGTAGGTTTTTATAATAATTTTTTTTGTGGTCGGACGCAAAAAATCCATGAGGTCAATATGTTCAACAGACAGTAGTTTCTCGTAGTCTTTTTTCGCGGTTTTATGGATTGCGTCCGCGGCCTTGGTGTGGCCATATCCAACTTGGGAAACCGAAAGGAGAAGGAGTTTTTTCTTTTGGAGCATATATCACCAGTGTATGTCAAAGAGACAAAAAAAAGAAGAGGGCAAGCCTCTTTCATTAAAAAATCACCACTGGGGTGGCCAACGGGAATCGAACCCGTACTGCGAGTGCCACAAACTCGCGTGATAACCGTTTCACTATGGCCACCCCACTATTGATTTTCGTTTTCTTTTGAAGAACGAACCATAGTATATCGGGTTTAGGCTTCACTGTCAATATAAAAAAGAACTCTGTGAAGAGTTCTTTTTTAGCTTTTTCCCATTTGTTATTTTGATCCCATGCGTTCAAACGCGCGCAAAATTTCGAGAGGAATCGCAAAGATAACCGTATTTGATTGGTCAGAGCTCAAGTCATTGATGGTGCTGAGCGTTCGCAAATGCAGGGCTCCTGGCACGCCGGAAAGCACTGCCGCGGCTTTGGCGATATTTTCCGCCGCAATGTATTCCCCGCTCGCTTTAATAATGACTGATCGTTTTTCTCGCTCCGCTTCCGCTTGTTTGGCGATAACGCGTTGCATGTCGTCCGGCAAGATAACATCTTTGAGCGAGACATTGTCCACCTTGATACCCCAGTGGTCGGATGCGGCGTCAATAATTTCTTTTATTTTTTCCGCGGCCGCTTCTCTATTGGCGAGGAGCTCGTCCAGTTCCAATTCACCAACAACATTCCGCATGGTCGTTTGGGCAAGCTGGCTCACCGCAAACCAAAAATTTTCCACTTGCAGAATTGCTTTGGATGCGTCCACTACTTTGTAATAAATGACGGCATTGATTTTGGCAGAGATATTATCTTTGGTGATGGCCTCTTGGAGCGGCACGTCAACCGCTTTGACGCGCATGTCCACCTTGGTCATGCTTTGAATGACCGGAAAAACCAGCCGCCAGCCGGGGTTGACCATGCGGACGAATTTTCCCAATTGAAATTTGACGCCGCGCTGGTATTCATTTACCTGCCGGATGCTGATGACGAGAAGAACGACGATAATGCCGATAATATATGGCATAGAGTTGATAATTAACATATTAACTATTGACAATTGGCTCTATTATCAACTGTCAAGAGTTAATTGTCAATGGTCAAACTGTGACCCCGCGAGGAATCGAACCTCGAACCGGAGCTTAGAAGGCTCCTGTTATATCCATTTAACTACAGGGTCATGACAAAATTCTTGCCTTACTATGCGGCAAAAAGGCTCATGTGTCAATGTGACCCTCTCCGTTTGCCATGGAATTTTTTATGGATATTACGGAGCTCCCTATCCGTAATGTGCGTATAAATTTGGGTGGTGGTAATGGAAGAATGGCCGAGCATTGATTGCACCGATCGGATATCTGCCCCATTATACAACAAATCGGTCGCAAAGGAATGACGCAGAGAATGGGGGGTCACCGGTTTGGTGATTCCGGCCGCTTTCGCGTATTTCTGCACCAGTCTCTGGACAGAACGCGCGGTGAGTGATTGTTCGCGTTCGATTTTTGACCGCACATTTTTTTTCTGTTTCTTGGCTCGGGCGGGCAGAGACGACGCGGATGTCCGTTTATCGTGGGAAATAAATAAAAAAGGATTGGCATCGGTTCTGATGTCGAGATATTTTTTCAGCCAATAGCGGGCCTGTTCCGAAAGAAAGACCACCCTGCTTTTTTTTCCTTTTCCCAAAACCGTAAACTCGTCTTTTTTCAAATTGATTTGCTCTTTTTTGAGTCCAATGGTCTCGGACACGCGCAGGCCGGTGGAGAAAAGCATTTCCAAAATGGCCTTGTCCCGATATTTTATGAGCGTCGTATTGATTGTGTCTGAGATTGCTTCTTTTCTGTTTCCTTCAAGGAGCGGCATTTCGAGAAGCCGGTCAACGTCGCTTCCTTCAATAAAAGAAATATCCCGATCCGGCATTTTCATAAGTTCAATTTTTTCAGCAGACAGTGTCGGGATATCCCGTTTTGCCAGATATTTGAGAAACGACCGAAGAGAAATGAGGTGATAATTTTGGGTATTTTTTTTCAATGGTTCCCCGTGCGCATCCGCCAGCCGGTTGAGCCAGATGCGATATTCGCGAATAGCATCGTGTGAAATGTTTTCCGGTTTTTTGTCTTCTCCAAACCAGGACAGAAATCGCGAAAGGTAGAAATGATAATTTTGAATGGTTTTTTGACTTCGATTTTTTTCAATTTCAAGGTATTCCAAAAATTGGTCGAGAAGCGTGTGAAGAGAAACAGATGGCATACAAGGGCTCCAGAGAGCGGGAGAATATACATATTGTACGACGCTCGGAAAGATTCGTCAATACAATATGGATTGTGCGGAGATGAGTTTTTGTGTATACTTGAAAAAAGTTTTAAGATACCTTTCAATTATGAAATACCTCATTGTTTTCCTCGCTGTGATTCTTGTTTCATTCTCGGCGGGGTCGTTCGCTTTGGCCCAAGAAGGACAAGAAAGCATGCCAAAAACCACCATATCCCCGCCCGGTTCCGTTGGTTTGTTTTTTCGCGGGGTGGGAGAATGGACGTCTTTGTTGGTTACCTTTGATGGAGAAAAAAAGGCGGAAAAACGAGTCGCGTATGCGGCGTCGTATGTTGACCTCGCAGAACAGTTGAACGGGTCTCAAGACGCAAACGCGAAAGAGGATGTTATTCCTGTCCTTGTCAAAAGAGCAAAAAAGCATATTGGAAAAGTGGAAGCATATATTGAAACGGCGGACGAACAGGACAAGGCGCGGCTTGCAGAGCGGGGGCTTTTGTCAGTGGTTGACGGGTTGAAAGAAGTGATCGCCGGCCCGCTCGCGTCTTTTGCGCCGCCGCAATCCGAAACCCGAGACACCGCGGCGATTGCGCCGGATGTTCTCAAAGCGCCCAACCCCGCCATACCGACGGACGATCAAGATCGGGATGGCCTGCCCGATGACGAGGAGCGGTCGCTTGGCACGAGCGTAGTGGAATTTGATTCTGATTTTGATGGCATATCCGATGCCGATGAAGTGAGCGCGTGGGGAACGGATCCAAAAAAGAAAGACACGGATGGTGATGGATTTGCCGATGGTATAGAAGTGCTCAATGGATATAATCCGCTCGGCGAGGGATTGCTGGTTGAGAGTGAATAGCATGGCTACTATCATTTTTGACATCGAAACCGTCCCTGTTGATTTTGACTCTTTGGATGCCATATCTCGGGAGTATTTGTTGAAATTCGCCGATAGAAAAGAAGAACAAGAAAAAGTAAAAGAGCAAATGGCGCTGTGGGCTCCGACCAATACTATCGTCGCGATTGGGATGCTCGCGGTCGAGAGCCAAAAAGGCGCGGTATATTTTCAAAGCGGAGAGACAAAAATTGATACGTGGGAAGAAAATGGAATAAAATACGAGACCGGGTCGGAAAAAGATATCTTGGAAAAATTTTGGAACGCTATTGCCCACGCGCATCAATTTGTCACATTTAACGGCCGATGTTTTGACTGCCCCGTTCTTCTGTTGCGGTCCGCGATCCTGTCGGTAAAGCCCAGCAAAAATATCATGCCGTATCGGTACAGCACGGAAAATCATGTTGATCTCCTGGAACAGCTCACATTTTACGGCGCGGTCAGAAAATTCAATCTTGATTTTTTTTGCAAATCATTTGGCATTGCGTCGCCAAAGGGAAATGGCATTACTGGCCATGACGTTTTGCCGCTCTTCCAAAAAGGAGCGTACACCGACATCGCGCGCTATTGCGCGGGCGATCTTTTCGCCACGCGCACCCTGTATCTCCGCTGGAAAGAATATCTCTCATCATAATGCTATGCTCTCTTCCCCTCAAACACACAATCAATTATTGCGCCATACACGGGACATCTTTCATCATCTCTATCGAGAGGTTTCTTGCTATGTGCCCCAGGAGACCCTTCAGGACATGGCGGTTGCCTCTGAAGCGGCCGAGCTTGATGATTCCTTGAGCGTGGAAGAATTGGAAACCATGGTAGTGTCTTTTGGAAAAAAAGTATGGCCATACCGCAAAGCATTTGACGAATTTATGGATATTGAAGAGGGGCGGCTGGGAGAAAAATTTTTTTTACAGAAATTATCTCCCGAAGCGAGGCGCGCGTACAGGTCCTTTTTGGAAGAAGGGCATACATTTCGCGATTTAAAAAGGGGCAAGCATGTGACATCTCATTTTTCTCCGGAAGAGAGAACAATATGTTGCGCGGCATTTGTCGATATGCGACAGGGCCTGCGCGAATACGTGCTTCAGGAAATACGCGGGCTTCAACGAGAACATTTTGAAGAACGCGTCGAGGAGTTTTTAATTATTCTGAAACATATAGAAGAGCGTCTCGACGCCTTGCGCGACATGGCGGATCTGGAACAAGAGCATCCGCATCTTGCCGCAGAAATCCGCACCCAGATTCGCGCGTTTGAACATGGGCTGTGTCTTCTGGCAACCAACACCTCCTATGCGGCAGTGTGCCGCGCCGGGGAACACTTCGAAGGACGGCGCGTCGATCTTGGACGCTATGTCTTTCTCGCCTCTGAATAGCGCTTTTTTGCTTTTTTTACCGCATAGGCAATAATGGCGCCGGCCACATCAACGCCGGTCGCTTGCGTGATGCCTTCGAGCCCCGGGTTGGAATTGACTTCGATGATTTTTGGCCCTGTCTTGGTCCGCATCACATCAACGCCTGCAAAATCAAGGCCGCAAGCCTCGGCGGCGCGAAGGGAAATTGATTTTTCTTTTTCACTCAAGCTCGCAATTTTTACTTTTCCTCCGAGGCTGAAGTTTGATCGGAACTCCCCCTTTTGGGTTGCAACCCGCTCCATGGCGGCGATAATGGCGCCTCCCACAATAAATACGCGAATGTCTTTGCCGCGTGATTCTTTCACATATTCTTGAATAATAATGGGCGCGGCATTTTCTTGTTCGGAGAGGAGCTGAATAATGGACTGCAATCCCCGTTTGCTTTCAATAATGGAAACGCCGATGCCGGAAGATCCGGATGCAGTTTTAAGAATGACCGGATAACTGCCGATATCTTTCATAACGTCTTCAATGTATTCAGCAGAGCGGACCACAAATGTTTTTGGCATGGGGATGCCTTTCTGGTGGAGCGTTTGGAGTGTCAAAATTTTATTGCTGGCGCGCACAATCGGCTGGTATCGATTGACAACGGGAATCCCCGCCAATTCAAACTGCCGGACAAGCGGCGCATGCGCGTCAATCATGTTTCCTGAAAATGTCGCTTTCACGACGAGCACATCAATGCGCGGTTTTTTGTTTTCAATGAGAATTTTTGTTTCTTTATAAAATTTCAGTTTGCACTTTTTGGCTTCCACAATTTCGATGGCATGGCCCAATCGTTCGGCCGCATGCGTGAGGAGATCAAGACTTTTGGTAAGCGCGGAATCCGGGTTGTGCGGGCGCGCATGCGTGAGTATGTGAATGATCATATATGTTGGCCTATTCCGTCGCGATGTCAATGGTTTGTTCCAGCCGTCGAATGTCAGCCAAGAGCGCGGGTCGCTCTTTATTGAACATAATAATATCAAAGACGCTACTCCCGCCATTTTTGGCATACGCGCAGTGGTCGCCGATTTGTTTATGAATGTAGATGGTTTTGAATGATTTGAGTTCCTGGATTTTTTTAACGCCGCCGAGTCTCGTGAGTTTTCCTTCTTCTTTCGCAAAAAATTTCATGGCAACGCTGTATCCTTTCGTTTTTTTTGGCACGATCGTTTTTTTGCCTATCCGAACAAGGATGTCATTCATGGTGTGATTGATTCCGTGCGAACATTCATACATCATGTGGCGGAATCCGCCGACTCGGGGTCCAACTTCAATAATTTTCCATCCGTCTTCTGTTTTGAACAGTTCAATATGGGCGGTTGTGTGCTTGAGGCCGAGCGCATAGATGGCCGAAGTCGCAACCGCATGGACGCCGGCAATGCTTTCCGTATTCAAAAGCGTTGGAGTTATTTGCTGATATCCGAAAAAATCATCAAATCCGATGGTTTTGCCGGTTTTGATATGGACGACGGGGCAGAAGGCAATAGCTCCCTGGCCGGTCACATAGGCGTCAATAGAATACATGTCGCCTTCAATGAAATGTTCCACGAGGACGCGCGGTTCCCACTTGCCGCCCGCATCTTTATACACGCTTTGGATTTTTTTCAATACTTTTTTCAGCTCGTCTTCGAGTTCTTCTTTGTGATAGCAAATGGTGACGAGCCGGCTCGCGCCAAGTCCCGCAGGCTTGATGATCATTGGAAATTCCACCTCTTCTTCTACTTCTTTCAGCGTCGCTTGGGTCACCTCGGATATCACCCGGAATGCCGGAATCATGGAAGGATTGTGGACGCTCATTCTTTCGCGCATCAAAATTTTATCCGTCGCCCACCGAAGCGATTCCGTGGTTGGCGCGTTGAGATAGGGAAGAAATGGAATAAGGCGCGCCAAAAGCGGGATTTCGCTTTCCGAGCGGCAGGTGATTGCCAGCAATTCATCCTGGTACGGCAGAAATGTTTTTTGAATGGCCGCATCGTCCGTTATATCGCAGGATAATATGAGATCGAGTTTGTCGCGGTGCTGTTCGCTTGTGGCATCCAGTTTTGTTTTTGCGTCATGAAATAATGCAATCCGAAAAGAAATTCCTTCTTTTTTTTGATATGTGCGTATGGCATCAATAATATGACCAAAAATTTTTCCGGTAAACAGAATGATATTTTTTTCTTTTTTTTCTTCCGTTTCCCGAATGGTCCGCAACACTTGGTCGTAGAGTTTTCCCACGAGCAGGTTGAGATGTTTGGGATTGAGATATGCCATAGGAAGTGTCCGTAGGACAGTGGCCTAAAAAAGGCGTAACAGGGAGTATATCGCTTTTTCTTCTCTCAGTCAAGCTGTGCGGCCTTTTTTGTATATTGTTCCGGGACGATTTTTTTGTATTGTGCAAGAACGCGGCGCATTCTTTGGTTGTTGAGCAATCCTTTTTGCGCGCCAAATTCTTGGATGACGCCGCCGGCATTTGCCGTGCCCCACCGCATGGCGTCGGGGATTGATTTTTTGTAAAATAGAGCGCTCAAAAAACCGCTGGCATAGGCATCTCCAGCTCCGGTTTTGGCAAGAGGAGCAATGGGAAATGGCGGCAAGAACCATACGGTTTGTCCATCCGATGCGTATGATCCGCGCTCGCTATCGGTGATTGCCACGTGCGCAATGCCAAATGAGTGGAGTTTTTTTATTGTTTTTGGGATATCTTCTTTTTCTCCAATCACAATAGCCGCCTCTTCTTTATTGAAGAACGCAAGAAATGTCCGCGAAAAGAGTTCTTGAATTTTTTTCATCCCATAGCGCAACTGGTATGAACCGGGGTTTATGACCAAACGAGTTTCAGGATGTCTTTCCACATGTTTTTTCATGGTGTCTTGCAGTCCTTCAAATGATTTTCCAAGAGACGTGTAATAGAGATATGCCGTTGATGGCAATTTTGGCAGTGTATATATTCTTGGCGTGTGATACGAGAGAATGGTGCGTTCGCTTTCATAATTGAGCACAACCGAATACCGCGTTTCTTTGCCTTTGAGCGCTTTGACCAGTGATGTATGAACGCCTGCCTCGGACAATGCGTGCATGATGGCGTATCCGTTGATGTCAGCCCCGACTTCGGTGGCAATCGCCGTCTTGAGTCCCAGCGTTTGTGCGCCAACGGCCACGTTTGCCGCGTTTCCGCCCATGGATTGGGTGGTTGTTTCAATATAAATTTTTTCTCCGTAATTCAAGAGAAGGTGTTTTTTATTTTTATCAATGCTACAACCCTCGGTATGTTGGTCAATCACGACAAAGAGGTCGAGGGTGGCGTCGCCAATGGTAATAAGGTCGAACATATTACTTTTTTTCGCCTTTTTTATATGTTTGTATCATCGTTTTCATCTCCGCGGGAAAATGCGTGTGAATACCAAGGTAAATTTCGACAAATTCAATAAGCGCGGCAAAAAAAATGCCTGTCGTCGTAATAATAAATAAGATATTTCCAATAGATATGGCGTACACGGCGAGCGCCGCCGCGCCAACCATGCGAATAAGATCGCGGCGATTTTCCGCTTCGACAAATTGGGAATACATAAGCAGAATCGATCCCAACACGCCCACGATAAAAAAAATATGTAGTGCGGGGTTCGCTATTGAAGCGGCAAAAGACGCGACGTCCATAGACAAGGGATTATGATAGAGTATAACACACTGCCGGATTTTCTTGCTGTCTCAGCTATTCTTTCCATTTATTGATGTAATCAATGGCCGTGAGCGCGGCCACCACCCCTTGCCCGGCCGCAATGGCAATTTGTTTGTAGGGAATGTTGGTGACGTCCCCGGCGGCGAAAATACCAAGACAGCTCGTTTTGCAAAGGAGATCGATTTCAATGTCGCCGCCAGGCGTTTTTTTGACGCAATCCACAAATTGAGAATTGGGGATCGCGCCAATATGCACCATAACGCCATCCACCGCGAGATGTTTTTCTTCTTGTGTGGCGTCGTCTCGGTAGGTCAGTCCTTGTACCAGTCCATTTCCGGTAATTTTTGTTGTTGATGCGCGATACATAATCTCAACGTTCGCAAGAGCGTTCACTTTTTGCACCAAGATATCTTCCCCTTTTGGGAAGCCGTTTTTTTCTTCTTTTGCATACTTGCTGAGAAGATACACTTTTTTGGCGATGCCGGCCATCATCAGCGCGGATTCAAGCGCCGAATTGCCCGATCCGACGGTGGCGGTAGTTTTTCCTTTGAATAACGGGCCGTCGCACACCGTGCAATAGGTCACGCCGCGGCCTTTGAGCGCCGCCTCTCCTTCGGCATTCAGTTCACGCGGATGAATACCGGTTGCAATAATAACCGTTTTGGCCGGGTAGGTTTGGTCTTTTCCCAGAATATCTTTTGCGTGTACAACATGGTGGCCGTCTGCCTGGGTAATGCCGAGAACATCATATCCTTCTTCAATCTTCACGTTATACGCCTTTGCATGGTTGGTAAATTGCTTAGATAATTCAATTCCTGTCGTATGAATAACGCCCGGCCAATTTTCCACTTCGCCGGAAAGAGCCACTTCACCGCCCGTATCTTTGGCAATAACGAGAAAGTTGAGATTGCGCCGCGCCGCGTAAATGGCGGCGGCGGATCCGGCGGCAGACGCGCCGATAATGACAAGATCGTACATATATGCGAAATTACGAAATGTACGAAATTACGAAATATTTTTAACAACGCTTTCGTATTTTCGTACTGTTCGTATTTCGTACATACTCACGTACTGATAATTGTTTTCATTCGCTTGACATTTTCTTCCGGACTGCGTTCATTTCCAAAGATAGCACTGCCCGGGCAAATGACATCCACGCCACTTTTTACAATATCCGGCAGTGTCTCCATGTTTACGCCGCCGTCGAGTTCCACCACATGATTCGTCTTTTTTTCTTTGAACTGTCTGACCCGGTTTATTGTTTCTGAAATAAATTTCTGGCCTTGAAACCCCGGGTAGACGCCCATAAACATCACCCCTTTTATTTCCGGCAAATATGGATCAAGCGCCGCAATCGGCGTGTCGGGATTGAGGACAATACTAATATCCCAGCCATACGCATGGAGCGTTGGAAAAATATCTTTGAGGTTATCCATGCATTCGTAATGGACCAAAATGCGGACAACCTGCTCTACGGATTGCCACTTTTTTAATTCGTTGAGCGGTTCTTTGACCATGAGGTGGAGTTCCACCCGCATGTCCACTTTTTTTTTGATGACTTCAGGATTTCCCCACGTGGCATTGGGCACAAAGACGCCATCCGCAATGTCGAGCTGTATTTGGCTGACCGATTTTTTGAGACCGCGGTACTGTTTCAGAAATTCTTGTTCCGATTGGACGAGAAGAGAGGGAATAATGTCAATCATAGATATGTACGCTTGTCCGCCTTTGGCGGAAAAATACGAAAGTGAGGTTGGGATTTTTATTATTCTAGCGCGTGTATTTTTTCTAACCGCCGCACATGGCGTTCGGCACTGGAAAATTCTGTTGCGAGCCATTTTTTTACCACGGCCATGGCATGGTCGTCGGACAAATGATCTGCGGCAAGCGATAAGACATTGGTATTGTCATCTTTCATCATGCTTTCGGCCGACGCAATGTTGTAGCCAATACCGCAACGAATGCCGGCCACCTTATTAACCGCGACACATACGCCAACGCCATTGCGGCAAATGACAATGCCGCGGCCATTTGTTTCCGCCACTTTTTTCGCAAGCGGAATGACATAGTCGGGATAATCATCGGTTTCCACGTATTCGTGCGGGCCAAGGTCAGTGATTTCCCGGTTGAGTTCGTTTTTCATAAAGCGAACCAGGCGTTTTTTGAGCTGGTATCCGCCATGGTCTGAGGCAATAAAGAGGGGGCCGGTGTACATATACGAAAAATCGTAAAACATCCATAGTATATGATAGGCGGCCATATCTGGCAACCGTGGGGATATATTTTTTGATTGACAAACCAGTTTTTTTCCTTTATTGTGTCTATAACAATCTCAAAAGCATTTGATCCCGATTATCATCGGGAGAGCTGCCGACAGAAACCCCGCCTACGGCGGGGGAGTAGACTCGGCCGGGCAAGCCCGTTATCGCTGTCAACGAAGCACCAATGAGGGTGGTACCGTCCCGATGTCCATCGGGGCCCCTCGAGACGTTGGTGTTTTTATTTTATAACAATTGCTTATGTACGATGCAGACAAAAATGAGCTTGATATCCTCGAGTTTTGGAATAAGCACGACATTTTTAAAAAATCCGTGGAAGAGCGTCCGGAAAATAAACCGTACGTCTTTTATGATGGGCCGCCGTTTGCAACCGGACTCCCGCATTACGGGCATATTTTAAGTTCGGTTATTAAAGATGTGGTGCCGCGTTATTGGACCATGAAAGGCTACCGCGTACGTCGCCGTTGGGGGTGGGATTGCCATGGGCTCCCTATTGAAAGTCTCATTGAGAAAGAATTGCAGGTCTCCGGGAAAAAACAAATTGAAGACAATATCGGCGTTGACCAATTTAATGAAGCCTGCCAGTCCAAAGTATTGTTGTATACCAAAGAATGGAAAAAAATGGTTGACCGCATTGGCCGATGGGTTGAGTTTGACAACGCGTACAAAACCATGGATGCCACGTACATGGAAAGCGTGTGGTGGGCGCTCAAAACTATTTGGGACAAGGAGTTGATTTATGAAGGTAAGAAAGTGCTCCTCTATTGTCCGCGCTGTGAAACGCCGGTGAGTAAAGCAGAAGTCGCGATGGATAATAGTTATAAAGATGTGACGGAGGAGGCGGTAATTGTAAAATTCAGACTTCAGACTTCAGACTTCAGACTTCAGATATTGAAAAATGTTGGTGGGCCAATATATTTTCTTGCCTGGACCACAACACCCTGGACATTGCCGGGAAATGTGGCGCTTGCGGTGGGAAAAAACATTGAATACATATTGATAGAAAGTGAAGGCTCGTATTACATTGTCGCAAAAGAACGGGTCTCGGATGTTTTTCAAGGACGAGAGTATGCCGTTGTTGAAGAATGCTATGGAAAAGATCTCGTCGGCCTTGAATATGAGCCGCTGTTTGACATGCCAAAAATGAAAGAGAGCGGCAAAAAGGCCTATTTTGTTGCAGAAGGAGATTTTGTGACAACTGATGAAGGAACCGGCATTGTGCATACGGCTGTGATGTATGGCGAGGACGATTATAATTTGGGTGTTGCCATTGATCTCCCCATGGTGCCCATGCTGGACCAGGCCGGGCACTACAATGATGTCGCGCCTCAATTTGTTCAGGGACAATATTATAAAAAGGCGGAAAAATTGATTAAAAAAAATTTGGAAGATCGCGGACTGATTTTTTCAAAACAACAAAATACGCACTCCTATCCGCATTGCTGGCGCTGTGATACGCCGCTCATCTATAACGCCATTTCCGCGTGGTTTATCAATATCCAAAATATCAAACAGAGGCTCATTGAGCTCAATAAAAAAATAAATTGGTATCCGGATCATCTCAAAGAAGGACGATTTTTGAATATTTTGGAAACCGCACCGGACTGGAATATCTCCCGAAACCGGTATTGGGCAACGCCATTGCCGTTTTGGAAGCATGTCACCCCTCCCTTAGCCTCCCCCTCGACGGGAGGAGAGGAGGGGACATGCAACAATGTTGTCTGTATTGGTTCTGTTGCGGAGTTGAAAGAAAAGGCGGTCAATTTTGATGACGTATTTTCCACCGACAACGTTGAGGAATTGGATTTGCACAAACAATATGCGGACAAAATTGTTCTTCGCTGTAACGCGTGCGGCGGCGATATGAAACGTATCCCGGAAGTGATTGATTGCTGGGTGGAGTCCGGCTCCATGCCATTCGCGGAATTTCATTATCCGTTTGAAAATAAAGACGTGTTTGAAGCTCGTTTTCCTGGTCAATACATTGCCGAGTATATCGCGCAAACGCGCGCCTGGTTTTATTATATGCATGTGGTCGCTGTGCTTCTTTTTGACAACATCAGTTTTGAAAATGTCGTTACGACCGGAACCATCATGAATGAAAAAGGGGAAAAGCTATCAAAATCAAAACAAAATTATACGGATCCGTGGATTATTATTAAAGAATATGGTGTTGATGCGCTCCGCTATTATCTCATGACGAGTGTCGTCATGCAGGCGGAAAATTTATTTTTTTCCGATCGCGAAGTACGTGATGTATACAACAAAATAGTGAATATTTTGTGGAATGTCGTCGAGTTTTACTCCATGTACGAAACTACGAACAGTACGAAAGATACGAAATTGAAATTTGGTGCGCTTCATATTTTGGATCAATGGATCTTGGCGCGGCTGAACGAATTGGTGCGTGAGGTTACGATGCACATGGACGCATACGACACGGTGCGCGCGGGCCGGCCGATCAAAGAATTTATTGATGATCTTTCCACCTGGTACGTCCGTCGGTCACGGGACCGGTTTAAGAGCGATAACGAAGAAGAGAGAGCGGCGGCGTTTGCAACGCTTCGCCAGGTGCTTTTAACGCTCTCAAAAGTGATGGCGCCGTTTACGCCGTTTCTCGCGGAAAAAATGTATCAGATAGTTGGACGCCAGACGTCAGACGTCAGACGTCAGACACAGTTAAGTGTACATTTGGAAACTTGGCCAGAGGCTACCCCCGCCCTTTTTGATGAAGACGTGCTCCAAAAAATGAAATTGGTCAGAAAAATTGTTGAAATGGGATTGTCATCGCGAAAAGAAGCGGGGATGAAAGTGCGTCAGCCGTTGTCCATTTTTGCCATTACCGTGCCCGGTCTTCAACACTATCACGATATTATCGCGGATGAACTCAATGTAAAAGAAGTAATCATAGAAAACGATGTGACCGGTTTGCCGGGAAAATGGGTTGGCCGAGAAACGCCGGAGGTGTCGGTTGCCCTCAACGTGGATATAACGCCAGAATTGGAAAAAGAAGGGTTGGTTCGAGAAATTGTGCGTGCGATCAATATGTTGAGAAAAGAACAAAAGCTTACGATTCACGATACCGCGATTGTTCGTTACCAAACCGATGATGATTTGCTTCATCAAGTCTTTCAGGATTATGCGGATGCAATACAAAAACAGGTTGTGGCGTCAGGAATAATCGAGAGTGATGTTGGCGGAGAGCTACAAGACATCGACGGACATGTCGTTCGGTTGGCACTGGATTCATCTGCGTGAGAATAAGAAGATGCTCAAAACGCAAACACGTTGTGTTGTGAGAACCTCTTTCCCGCGCCGAACAGTGAATACTGCCGACGCGGGAAGTTGAAACCACCACCACGCGGGGCGCCGAGGACGCTAATCCTCAACGACCCCGACGTACGGGAGCGCCCGGTAGAACCCGGCGTCGTCGAGGCCGTAGCCCACGACGAAGACCGGCCCCACCTCAAAGCCGACGTAGTCGGCGTGGACGCCTCCGTTGCCGGCATGCCGACCGGAGGGCTTGTCGAGGAGTGCCGCGACCTGAAGGGTCCGCGGCCGCCTCGCCTGGAGCAACCGCACCAGGTAGCCGAGGGTCGTGCCGGTGTCGATGATGTCCTCGACAACCAGCACTTGCCTCCCCTCGATGGGGTGGCTGAGGTCAAGCTCGACTTTTACCTCGCCACTGGTCTTCCTCTCGTTGCCATAGGACGAGAGGCGCATGAATTCGACCCTCAGAAGAGGAAAGAAAGGCGCCAGCGCTCGGGCGAGGTCGGCGCCGAACATTACCGCCCCTTTGAGAATCACGACCAGGACGAGCTCCTGGCTGGTGTCGAGGCACTGGCTGATTTCGTAGGCGAGCGGACGAATCCGCCGCCGGATCATCTCAGCGCTAAAGAGGACATTAATTTTTTTTGTCGTCGCCATGGTTGGTCCTTCTCCTTTTTGGTTTTTTTCAGCTTTTCTAAAGGTCAAACCCGCCTTTTGAGGACATCCCGGGGTGGAACATCCTTGAGAAGGGGGCAAATAAAAGAGAAAGAGAGGTTTTTTCTTTTTTATCTGTGCCCTTTATTCAATAACGGAATTGCATCTTTGACCTAGAAAAAATTTGTGGTAAGATAACATAACCGTTAGTTTTGTTTTCTTGAATTTTCTTATGGCCTCCTATCACATTACATCCGCGCCGGAAAAATCTGAGGTTTTTATTTTACCTTTTTTTGAAAAAAAAGCAAGTGTTGGCGTGCCCGGCCTTTCAAAAGACGCGCAAGCCATGATAGCGGAAGTCGTCGCGCTCAATGATTTTGCAGGGAAGAAAATGCACATGCAGTTGGTATACACGAAAGAAAAAAAATTCCCCCGCATCTGTTTGCTCGGTCTTGGAGACAAAAAAGATTTTTCTCTTATATCCTGGAAAAAAGCGGTTGGCGCGTCTGTACGCGCCATGCAGGAAAAAACATATACCCATCTTTCTTTTTTTCTTCCGGAAGACGTTATCAAAACGCTGACGCCCTATACGGCGCTCAAAGAAACGGTTATCGCGTCAGAAATTGCGGCATATGCTTTTGATGAGTATAAAGAAAAAAAATCTCAGGTAAAAAAAGTAAAGGTCGTTTCTTTTGTCGCCGCTTTGGAAACAAAAAACAAACGTGATTTTTCTCGCGGCATTGAGGATGGCGCAATCGTTGGGGAAGCAATCAATTACGCGAGACACTTGGGCAATATCCCGCCCACTATTATGACGCCGGCACTCCTTGGAAAAGAGGCCGAACGCTTGGCAACAATTTCCTCAAAAATAAAAACAAAGGTTCTTGCTCGGGTGGATATCCGACAATTGGGGATGGGGTGTCTTTTGGGCGTTTCAAGCGGCTCACAGCACGAGCCAAAGTTTATTATTCTTGATTACCAGGGCGGAAAAAAAGACGAAAAGCCGGTTGTATTGGTTGGGAAAGGCGTCACCTTTGATTCCGGCGGGCTGTCGCTCAAGCCGGGCGAACATCTTTCGGACATGAAATTTGATATGTTGGGAGCCGCAACCGTTCTTGGCGTTTTGCGCGGGCTTGCCGCCTTGGGGGCAAAAAGGCGGGTGGTGGGGCTTATTCCCAGCTGTGAAAACATGCCCGGCGGCGAGGCGTACCGGCCGGACGATATTTTGCGGGCCATGAACGGGGCGACCGTTGAAATCGTGAATACCGATGCCGAGGGCAGGCTGATTTTGGCCGATGCCCTTTCGTATGCCGGCATGAAATACACGCCAAAAGAAGTGATTGATATTGCGACGTTGACCGGTGCATGCATGGTCGCGCTTGGCATCGAGCGCTCCGGTTTGTTTTCTCCGGAAGACACATTTGCATCTCGGTTGCTCTCTGTTGCAGACGAAGCCGGCGAACAATTGTGGCGGCTCCCGCTTGGCGAGGAATTTCGTGAATCCATCAAAAGCGATGTCGCGGATGTCAAAAATTTGGGCGGTGTGGGGAGGCCGTACTATGGCGGCGCGTCGGTCGGCGCCGCATTTTTGCAGGTATTTACCGAAGATTTGGAAACCGGAAAGCCGCACTATCCGTGGGCGCACATTGATTTGTCATGCGCGTATTATGCCGGCAAAGGAAAGCCGTGGATCCGCGGAGGCGCCAATGGATTTGGCATAGAAACACTCATTGAGTATATTCGTCGGTGATATTTATCCACACCTCTTGATCTTTGTCTTATGGGTGGTACAATGCGGACTTAGGGGGTCGCTTTTAACTTTCTCATTTTACCCATTCGTCCCGTATTTTTCTATGGACCTTGCATGGTCAGAAGACTCAGAAGAAGGGGGATCTTCCTCTCAATATTTTTCTATCCATACAGTGCCAAGGGCCGGTTGCGGCATCTTGGTTTTTTTATTTTTGGTATGATTGACCATCAAAAAAGGAAAGCGAAAAAAGAGAGCAGTTTGACAGGAAAAACGCTCTTGGTCGTTCACACCGGCGGTCCCAAAAAGAGGTTTACGCTTCAGCGGTTAAAAAAATTAGGGGTGACGCTCGTTATGCTGAACAAGGAAAAAAATTGGGCGGAAAATTATGTTGACCATTGGATTTTGGCAGACACCAACAATCACAGCGAATGCCTCAACGCCATCAAAAGTTTTTTCAAAATCAACCGTGATGTCGTGGTTGATGGCGCGCTCACCTTTTGGGAAGAAAGCGTCTTATTGACGTCCAAGATTATTGACCGTTTTAATTTTATTGGCATTCCATACAGTGTTTCCAAAAACATCCGAAATAAATATCTGTTCCGAGAAACGTGTGCCACCTATGGCTTGCCGGTTCCTCGGCACCAATTGATACAATCCGAAGCCGCATTATCCGCCCTGGGTGAAGATATGCCATTTCCACTGGTACTTAAACCGATTTACGGGTCATCAAGCGCTTTTGTGGTTAAAGTGGAAAATAAAGAGGAATTGATGGAAAGCTATCGGTACGCAAAATCTCAGTTTTATACGCATGAAGATTGTCATGAATGGGAAGATCTTTCCATGATGGTCGAAGAATACATCGATGGCGACGAAGTGGACATGGATATTTTGGTTCAAAATGGAAAAATAAAATTTTATTCCATCTCGGACAATTATCAAACGCGGGAGCCATTTTTTGTAGAAACAGGTCAAGCCATACCGTCGAGCCTCCCGGAACAAGACCAGCGGGCGCTGATAGAGATGGCCGAAGAGACATTGGAAAAGGTGGGTGTCCAAAACGGCTGTATTCACTTTGAGGCAAAGTCAACCAAGCGCGGCCCGGTTCCGATTGAAGTCAACCTGCGCATGGGAGGCGACGAGGTGTATTCATTTGTCAAAGGCGCTTGGGGAGTTGACCTCATTGAATACGCGGCAAAAGTCGCGTGCGGCATTTATAGCAAAGTAGAAAAACCGGCTGTACCAAAAAAATATATTGTCGGCGAATATTTTCTTGCCGATAACTCCGGCGTGCTGTCTGAACTCGACATACCCGACACTATAGAAAAACAGCAGTATGTGGAAGAATTTCATTTTTATAAAGAAATTGGCGATCCGATTTTTATTCCTCCGGATGGGTACGATTATCTGGGGTGGCTGACCGTGTCCGGAGAAAATTCGATTGATGCAGAGGACAATATGGAATCTATTCGAAAGCGCGTATCCTATAAAGTTGCCAAGTTTGCTTCGGATTCGTCTATTGGAAAAACCTTGCGCGGGACGCGCTTTTCTTCCGCGGTATTGAAAAAAAATCTTATTGTAAAAGCCTCCAAACAAGAGCGGTTTCGCCGCATTGCGCTCAAAAATCAGCGCGGACTTCGTGTGGGCATTCTTGGAAATGGCGCAGACTCGAACCATGCCCCGGAAGAGCAGGAGATCGCGTTTGTGGCCTCCGAAGCGCAAAAGACGCTTCAAAAAATCGGATATGCCACGTCCTTTTTTGATTTGAATGATCCGGAAAAAGCATTTCATGACATAAAGGCTAGTTCGGTGGATCTCATATTTAATTTGGCGGAAAGAGTGCATGGGTCAGGCGCTCTTGAGCCGCAGGCGGCCGCGATGCTCGACATTCTTCAAATCCCATATACCGGATCGGACTCGTTTTCGCTTGCCTTGTGCATGGATAAAATTCGGATGAAAAAGATTTTATCCTATCATAGCATTCCGACGCCAAAATGGGATTATGTCTATGACCTTGATGACGATGTGGATAAGGAAATGGAATTTCCGCTTATTGTGAAACCGGCCAATAGCGACAATTCAATCGGCATTACCAAAGATTCCGTGGTCACCAGTGCCCACCAACTAAAAAAACAAATACGCTTTATCCTTGAAGAACTCAAGAATCCGGTTCTTATTGAAGAGTTTATCGCAGGGGACGAATACGATGTTTCGATTCTTGGCAATGACCGCGACGATCTGCGCGTATTGCCCCTTTCTCGGTACGTCTACCACATGCCGGAAGGCGGGTGGTCCGTGTGTTCGTACGAAATGAAGTGGGAGAATCACCCTGTCTACAATTACAAACACATTACCATTCAGCGGCCCGTAAAAAATATCAGCAAACGTCTCGAGGCGCTTATTACGGAAATATCGCTTGATACGTATCGCATTCTTGGTTGCCGGGATTATGGACGGGTGGAATTGCGCGTTGACAAAGACGGCAATCCTTTTGTGATTGAAATCAACCCAAATCCATGCCTTAATCCTGACAGCTCCACGGTGTTAACGGCCAAGGTGATGGGAATGGAGTATGGGGATGTCCTGGAAGAAATTATTCGCGTCGCGATTCGGCGATACAATCGGGAAAAAGCCTGAATATGGGTATTGATTTGAGAATAGCGCAGAGCAAAGAAACGTGCGAAACGCTGTGGAAACAATTTTCACCCAAACGGATCGTCTATGACGATTGGGATTTTCGGCATTGTTTTTTTGAACAAAACAATTGCGATTATTTTTTTATCGTCGGGGAAGAAAACGGCGTCCCTTTTGGGGTTCTCCCGCTTGAAAGAAATAAAAAAACAGGACTTGTGGATTTTTTTGGCGGACCATTTATGGAAGGCAACCGCGTGTTTGCGGATCCGCGTTTTGCATCGCATATTCCGGATTTTTATGCCCGTGTCCCGGCTCCATTTGCATTAACAAGCATTGAAGGGGATATTCCGCCCGGCGCGGACCACACGCCGTATGTGTACCGATATTTTTTGGACATTCATGATATGACCGGGTATATGGATTACTTGGATCGTTTTTTCAAAGCAAAGACCCGGAATCGATTGAAGCGGATTGTCCGAGATATGGAAGCGCTTCATCCTGTATTGGTTGAAAATCGATTGGCAGACATCGACCCCCTCATCGCATTTAATAAAGAAGCCATTGGGGAAGAATCTATTTTTCATACCCCGTCAAACGTCGCAATTTTTCACAACCTCATGCGAGAGCCATTTACTCCCTCCTTTATGAGCCTCGACATTGACGGCGCGGTGCAGTCCGTTTCTTTTTCAATGGTGTACGAAGATACGTACGAGCTGGTTTTGTTTGGTTCCAACAAAAAGGGCATTCCCAACATTGGCAACTATTTGATATTGCTCAATATCCAAAAAGCCATTGAGATCGGCGCCAAAATATTTTATGCCGGCCGGCATGATTGCAATTGGAAAGAGCGGTGGCATTTGCAGAAAATACCGTTTTATCAATGGGAAAAAATGGAGCACACGCCATAATTTTTTTTCTTTTTCATCTCTTTGTATGATTGCCTTGATCCATGGAACCGTTATTGAGCGAGGTAACAATACAGTGCTCGTGCAAACCAATGGCGGCGTTGGCTATGAGCTTCGTGTACAGCATTCGTTCTCTTGCTTTCCCGGCGATATCATCACCCTCCATACTTACCTCAAAGTATCGGAGAGCGCGATGGAGCTATATGGATTTGAAACGACGGATGAGCGTTCTTTTTTTGTCCTGCTTCTCAGCGTCAAGGGCATTGGGCCAAAGAGCGCACTCAACATTCTTTCTCTTGGGTCGCTCCCTGAAGTAAAGAACGCGATCGGCCGAGGAGACAGCGCGTATTTGATTGCGGTTCAAGGAATGGGCAAAAAAACCGCAGAAAGACTGGTTGTGGAACTGAAGTCAAAAGTAGGCCAAGGACGAGATGAACCTTCGACTGCGTTTGATAGCGGGGTGTTGCGCGATGTGATTGATGGTTTGGTTGCGATGGGGTACAGCAAAGACGAAGCGCGTCGGGTATCTCATGACTGTGATACAGAAGGCAAAACCGTCGAAGAGGTTTTGCGGCAGGCGCTACGGAGAATCACGCGATAGATTGATATTATAAAATTGCGATATTCGCGACCACCGTATCACCCTCTTCTTTTGGCCCGCCATGGGCGGAAAAACGCATGATTCGGACGCCTTGCGTTGCTCGTCCGAGCGTTGATACCGCATCAAGGTCAATGCGAACCACTTGGCCTTTTGTGGAAATCATAAGGAGGTCGTGTTTTTCCGTATTGTTGATGACACGCGCGCCAACAATTTTTCCGGTCTTAGCAGTAATATTCATGGTTTTGATGCCGCTTCCGCCACGGCCTTGAATTTTGTATTCATTGACGAGCGTCCGCTTGCCCAATCCGTTTTCAGACACGACCAGGAGTTCGAGCACTTTTTTATTGACGAGTCCCGGCTCCATCACGCTCATGCCGATAATGGCGTCATGTGATTTGAGGCGCATGCCGCGAACACCGCTAGCGGTGCGGCCCATTGATCGCACGCCGGATTCTTTAAACCGTATGGCTTGGCCAAGAGACGTCACGAGCAAAATATCATCTTTGCCGCTTGATGGGAGCACCCACTCCAGCATGTCGTCGGTTTTTATTTTGAGTGCAATGAGACCGGAGCGTCGGACATTTGTAAAATCTTCGAGAGCGGTTTTTTTGATGACGCCTTTGCTGGTGACCATCACAAGAAATTTATATGCGTTCGCGTCGTCAACCGAAAGAATGGAAGATACTTTTTCGTTTGGCGCAAGCTGAAGAAAATTAACAAGCGCCTGGCCCTTTGCGGTGCGTGTGGCCTGGGGGATGTCGTACGCGCGCAATTGGAAGACGCGGCCGCGGGTGGTAAAAAAGAGGATATTGTCGTGAGTGTGGGTGGAGATGAGGTGTTCCGCAACATCTTCTTCTTTGGTGGTAAGGCCGATCACGCCCTTGCCGCCGCGGCCTTGGATTTTAAATGTGTCGAGAGGCATGCGCTTGATATAGCCATCCTTCGTCGCAAGAATAATCGTCGGTTCATTCGGGACCACGTCTTCAATGCTGAACTCTTTTACGCCCTGCGCGACGATTTTTGTTCGCCGTTCGTTGGCGTACTGTTCTTTCAATTGCGTTGTTTCATCCTTGATAATCCCAAGAATTTTTTTAGGGTTTGCAAGAATGGATTCCAATTTTTTAATCAGGGACTTTTTCTCCTGTAATTCGTTTTCAATTTTTTGTCGTTCCAAATTGGCGAGCTGTTGCAACCGCATTTCCAAAATGGCAACGGTCTGGCGTTCGGTAAAACCGAATTTTTTCATCAGGTTTATTTTTGCCTCGTCTTTGTCTTTTGATTTTCGAATGGTCGCGATCACGGCGTCGATTTTGTCCAGCGCTTTTTTCAGTCCTTCCAAAATATGGGCGCGCTCTTTTGCTTTGTTCAGATCAAATTCGGTTCTTCGGCGTATAATTTCTTGGCGGTGCTTGACGAATTCTTCGAGAACGCTTTTCAGGTTGAGCAGACGCGGCTGAATGCCGTCAACGAGGGCAATCATGTTGACGTGAAAAGTCGTTTGCAATTCCGTCAATTGAAAAAGGCGGTTGAGCACTTTTTTGGGGTACGCTTCTTTTTTCAGTTCAATCACAATGCGGACGCCATCCTTGTTGGACTCATCCCGCAAGTCTTTGATGCCGTCGATCTTTTTTTCTTGAACCAGGGTTGCAATTTTTTCCAGCAGGTTTGCTTTGTTGGTTTGATAGGTGACTTCGGATACAATAATCTGGAATGTCCCTTTTTTGGTTTCTTCAATGTCGGTTTTTGCCCGCATCACAATGCCGCCTCGTCCTGTGGCGTAGGCGATGGCGATGTCTTTTTTATTGTAGATAATGCCGCCGGTTGGAAAGTCCGGTCCTTTGATGAGTTCCATCAAGTCTTCGATCGTGGCTTTTGGGCGGTCAATAAGAGAGATAATGCCGTCGCACAGTTCACCCAAATTATGCGGAGGAATATTTGTTGCCATTCCGACCGCAATACCCATGCTCCCATTGAGAAGAAGATTGGGGAGTTTGTTTGGCAGAACGCGCGGTTCCTTGTGCGAACCATCATACGTGGGCACAAATGCAACCGTTTGTTTTTCAATATCCTCAAGCATGTTTTCCGCAATCGCGTGCAATTTTGCTTCGGTATATCGCATCGCGGCCGCGTTGTCGCCATCCATGGATCCAAAGTTGCCTTGCCCGTACACCAGCGGATGGCGAAGGTTGAAATCTTGGGCCATGCGAACCAAGGAGTCGTAAATTGCCGAATCTCCATGGGGGTGGTATTTGGCCATAACTTCGCCCACCACATGCGCGGATTTTCGAAATTTTGTCGTGTGTTTCAAACCAATATCCCACATGGCGTAGAGGATGCGCCGGTGAACCGGCTTCAAACCGTCGCGGACATCGGGAAGCGCGCGCGCGACAATAACGCTCATGGCATAATCGAGGTATGAGGTCTTCATCTCTTCAATCAATTCTGTCGGTTGTATGGCGCCGATTGATAATGCGTGTTGCGTTGGGTCAGTGGGTGTGGACATACACGAGGGATAGAAAACGTGGATCAAAGCGAGTCTGGTTCAGAGACTGCGTTCGTGGTTGAGGCTGATTCGGTGGAAGAGGCGGTTTGGGACCGGAGCGCGGCCGTAATAAGCGAGAGGGAGTTGTCCAAAATCGCGTCATTTTTTTTATTTGATTTTCGTCTGTCGTCGTCGTTTTTACTGATAATTTCTTGAAATTGATTGTGTTCATTGACCGTCCTTACGGCATCATAAAAATCTTCTCGCGCAGTCTCGAGAAGAGAAGGATTTTTTTCACGGTAGTTCATGGCATACAACAGAATTTTTGCGTTCCATGCCCACATCGCCAAAATCACAACGGCAAGCGACAGGACGCCAATCCAGAGAAGGCGCTGTTTTTTGCGCTGGATCTCGCGGTTCAGAGCGGAGGGTTGGGGGGCATACAAATTCACGGGAGAAGAACGGAGATGGCGCCGCACCATGTCGGGTATTTTTTCAACCGCTTCACTGATGTCAGCGGCAATTTGCTTTGAAAATACCGGCTCGAGTGTTCTTTTTTTTGATTTTTTTGAAGATGATGTTTTGGGCATACCGTGCGCGGGCATTATTCTTTGGAGACGACAAAAATTTTGGTTTCCTCTTGAGGAAGGTCTTTTTTCTTCAGGATGACTTTTTTTTCCGTTTTCTCTCCTGGAATGCCTATTTCTTTCAGAAATGTCTCAATGGGGTCGGCCTTGGGGTCGTTGTCGCATCGGTAGGCAACCGGAATAATGACGCGGGGTTCAAGCATATTCGCAATTTTTGTCGCCGTTTCGGCGTCATAGGTGTCGACGCCGCCGACAGGCAAAATAAGAATATCCACGCCTTGAAGGGCGTCAATTTGCTGGTTGCCAAGAGGCGTTTTTCCGGATCCAAGATGGGCGACGCTCATATGTTCGCTGTCAATGCGAAACAAGATTTCTTCGGGCGTCTTTCCCTCAATGCCATGCACCAGCACCCCTTTGATTTCGCACTCTCCCGGGGTTTCCAAAAGGAAGGGGTTGCCCATGAGAGTGATAGTATTGTGTGACCTTGCCGAAAAAAGAGCAATATCCGATAACAGACTTCTTGGAAAGTCGCCCTGGACCGGTTTATAGGGATTTATGATAATGGTGATATCGGTGTCAAACGGTTTAGTTTGTATTTTTATTGCCGTCCCGCCAAGCCATGAAATATGCATATCACGAAGACAGAGAAAGTAAGAAACGCATGCGCAGTATAGCTGTTTTTCAACGAGAGCGCAAGCCCTCAAATAGCTGGTTTTTTCCTCTGTACGGTTCACCTTCAAGGGTGACACTTTTCAATAAAAGTTAGATATTTTTCTTCGGGTGTCAGTCCATGCATCTGTTTTCCGAGATGCGGTC
>MFQC01000007.1 GCA_001784285.1 Candidatus Magasanikbacteria bacterium RIFCSPHIGHO2_02_FULL_48_18 | reverse complement strand
ATCTTCTGAATATTCCACTTTGAGCGATGTGGTAACCGTATCCGCATCACTCATATCGACATTTAGGGTAACATAGCCACTCCCATCAACCGCTTGCGAAAAGGATGCTGGCGTTGTTACACGCGGTGATTCATCCGGTGCGGCGACCACTGGCATAAACCAACGAGACTGGCTCATGCCGATCCATCCGCCGGCTACGAAGAGAAGAAATAAAACTACGCGACGCGAAAAATGAAATAAGCTAAAAAAGCGATCTTTCCAAGAGCGCTCTTTATCTATGCCCTGATGCTTGCGAAAAAAAAATGATAATTTTTGAGGCATAAATTTACCTCAATTATACACTTTTTTTCCATTTTTACCATGAAAATTGCCCACTCACAAAAAAATATGTGGATAACCATTGCCTTCTTTCCCTATCTCACCCATTCATCATCAATAATCCTTTACTAAATACGTCAACGGATTGACCGGAATGCCATCCTTCCGCACTTCAAAGTGAAGATGCGGTCCGGTGACAAACGGGCCGGCGCCCACTGTTCCGGGCGTCCCGCCGGAATAGCCGATGATATCTCCGCGAGTCACAAATTGATCCGCAACCGCAGTGACATTGCTGAGATGGCCATACACAGTCGAGATGCCGCCGGTATGCACAATCAAAACATAATTATAACACGAACTCACAGTGCAATGCTTGGCTGTCGCCACATAGCCGGAACCTGCGGCTTTAATCGGCGTTCCATGAGCGGCGCGGATATCAATGCCGCTGTGTTCAAACACATTGCGAAACGGGTAATTGGGATCATGAAAATACGCGGTGATATACCGGCTTTGAGACGGCCATGACAATTGTCCGTCGAACGTGCCTTCCGCTTCATCAAGAACGTCCTGCGCTTCCAAGCGCTTCCGCACTTCCCGTTCAATGCTCGAAATGTCGCTTTCAATCGCTTGGTATTGGGCTTTGAGTTGTTGCAAAAGGCTCGCATATTCCAATTCGGAAGAGCGGGTTTTGACCAACAAATCTTCCTTTGCAAATACCTGGCTGTCAAAATCTTTTTTTCGCTCTTCGAGCGTGTCGGCAAGCGATGCATACGCCTCTTGCTTTTGTTCTGCTTTCGTTTTCTTTTCGGCCAAATCCATTTGTGCAAGACGCAGGCTTTTTGTGCTGGTATTCAAATTTTTTTCCAATGTGCGGATATGGCGAATGCCGCCATAAAAATCGGAAAATGAATCATACGCGGCGACAATCTCGAGCATGTGTTTGTTGTCTTCTTGATGAATCATGCGGATAAGGCCAGCCAAAATTTTCTTTTGCCGCGTGATATCTTCTTCTTTGTCTCGAATGCCAAGCTCAAGCGCTTCCACTTCGAGTTCAATCGTCTCGAGCTTCTCTTGCGTGGCTTCAATATCGAGATTCACCTGGGTAATATGATTGTCCAAAATGGCAATTTGGTTTGACAACGACATTGCCTGCGTTTTTTTGACGGTGATTTGTTTTTTGTATGCTTCAATCGTGGACTCTATTTCTTTGATTTTTTCCTGTTTTTCTTTGATTTTTTGATTGAGCACATCAATTTCTGCTGTCGCGGTTTCTTCGGAAGGCGCGGAAAACGCAAAAAATGGCAACAATGCCACAAAAGAAAGGCAAAAAACGAAAAAAGGAAGCCGAAATCGAAACATATTGGTCTACTATACCACGCCGACACTCTTTTCCAAACCTCTCTTCACCCGCTCCATCGTTTTCTCTTTTCCCAACACCCCTGCAATATCAAACGGCCCGGGAGAATTTTTTTGCCCCGAAAGAGCAACGCGCATGGGCCACAACACATCGCCGACGCCCAAACCGCTCTTTTGAATCCAGTCCATAATTGTTTTTTCCAAATGCACTTTTGTCCAAGACTCTTCGGGAATAGCGTGAAAAACAGTAAAGAGCGCGCCAAGCGTTTTTTTGGTTTCTTCGGCAGTGCTTTTCTTCCAAACCAAAAGGGTTGCATCGTACTGAAGTTGCGCGGCAAAAAGAAAATCCAGATTATCCACAAGCTCGACCAGAGTCGCGGCGCGCTCCTGCTCCAAACCAACCGCTTCTTCAAGCCACGCAAGGGTGACAAAACCATCGGCCAACACGTCACCATCGCTTGTAATTCCCTGTATACTCCCCTTTTGTAAAAAAAATGGCAACGCGCGTTTGGCGAGTTCTTCTTTTGAAAGCGCCTTCATATACGCTTTGTTGTACCAATCCAATTTTTCACGATTAAACACCGCCGCTGATTTTGAAACATGTTGAAAATCAAATTCTTTTACCAGCTCGCCAAGAGAAAAAATTTCTCGATCACCCCCTGGATTCCAGCCCAAAAAGGCAACAAAGTTGACCAACGCTTCGGGCAAATATCCTTTTTCTTTGAAATCTTCCACCGATACGTCGCCATGCCGTTTGCTGAGTTTTTGTTTTTGTTCATTGATTAAAAGGGACAAATGCGCAAACTGTGGGAGCTCCCAGCCAAACATCTGATACAGGACCACGTGCTTTGGCGTGGACGAGAGCCATTCTTCACCGCGAATCACATGCGTCATTTTCATAGTATGATCGTCGACCACAACCGCAAAATGATACGTCGGAAATCCATCAGACTTCATGAGAATTTGATCATCAATCAGACGATTGTCAAAACGGACATCTCCTCGGACCAAATCCGTAAAGACGGTCTCTCCTTCTTTGGGCATCTTGAGCCGAACAACCGGAGCCCTGCCTGCTTTTTTTGCCGCGGCAAGACGTTTTTCCACCTCGTCTTCCGTAAAATCACGACAGTGCCCATCATAGCCCGTTGGCTGTTTGTTGAGTTCTTGCATTTTGCGAAGCTCTTCCAGGCGCTCGCGATCGCAAAAACAATAATAGGCATGGCCATTCCCGAGCAGTGTTTCTATATGGGCTTGATAGACGGGCAGACGTTCGGATTGAATATACGGGCCATGGCTTCCTTTTTGAGTAATTGCCCCATTTTCCATTGCGACCCCCTCATCCGGAATAATGCCGGCCCATTCGAGCGAGCGGACGATACTTTCTATACCGCCCTCCACAAAACGTTCCTGATCGGTGTCTTCAATGCGAAGAATCAAATCTCCGCCGTTGCGTTTTGCAAAAAGATACGCAAAAAGAGCGGTGCGCAGTCCGCCAATATGTAAAAAGCCGGTTGGGCTCGGGGGAAAACGAGTACGAATCATATAAGGGCTAGAGTACCCCAATACAAGAGAAAAAACAAGCGGCTTTTTTTATTTTTTTGCGATCTCGTACAACACAATTCCCACGGCCACGCCGACATTGAGGGATTCTGCGGTGTTTTCTCCCGGAATCCTATATGTCCCATCACAAAGAGACAACAATTCGTCGCGAATGCCGTGAGATTCACTGCCGAAGACGTACACGATTTTGTCTGAAGGAACAATGTCGGAAAGCGTATTTTTGCCGCTTGCGTCAAAGCCAATCACCGCATACCCCTGTTCTTTGAAAAAAAGAAGGTCAGACAAAACAGCAGGGCTTTCATACACCGCCGTTCGGAATAACGATCCCATGGTACTCCGCACCACTTTTGGATTATACGCATCCACGCAATCGTGAGACAGAACCATGTTTCGAATACCAAACCAATCCGCGGTGCGAATAATGGTCCCCAGATTGCCAGGATCTTGAATGCCATCAAGGCAAAGAATAGGCCCATGAGAAAGATCCTCTTTTGCAATGTTCTTTTGTTTTATAACCGCCAAAACTCCGGGAAATGTTTCTGTCGTTTTTATGCCTGCAATATCTTTATTGCCGCAAAAGAGAATGGGGACCGATCGTTTCTCCGCCTCTTTCATGATCGCTTTTATTGGCGCATCGTCTTTTTTGGCTTCTTCAAACACAATCATGCTCAGTGCATAGGCTGAAGCAAGCGCTTCGGCAACGCCTTTTATACCTTCGACTAAAAATTCGCCATACTCATTCCGAAACTTTTTTTGTTGCAACTGGCGAAGATATTTTTTTATATGTTGTGAAAGCATATTCTATGTGGCATAGCTCATATGGTACAGCACTATTTTTTAGAAAAATAATAATACACCGGGAATACAACGGCCGCCCGAAAAATCCTCCCAACGCGCCACGGCTGGCGAAAAAGCCGCCAGAGCCATTCCAGCCCGAGAGAACGCATACAGCGCGGCGCGCGGCGCACACGCCCGGAAACAAAATCAAAAGCGCCGCCGACGCCCATGGCAATTTTGACACTCGGCAAGGAATGAAGCGATCGCTCAATCCATCGCTCTTGCTTGTTGTGGCCAAAGGCCACAAATAAAACATCCGGGGACGCATGCCGAATATCCTCAATGATTTCTTTATCTTTTTTTTCATCGGTGGCAAGAACGTTTTTTTCCACACAAAGAGGGACACCCGGATGCCCGCCAGCGATCTGAATTCCTGGAAACTGCGATTCGAGCGCCACCCGTGTTTGTATGACTGTTTCCTGATTTCTGCTTCCAAGAAGATATATTTTTTTTCCTTTTTTTGCGGCCTCGCGGCAAATATCAAGCATGGCGTCTACTCCCGGAATACGCTCGATAGGTTCTTTCACAACAAACTGAATCCCCCGTCCATCGCAAATATTGAGAGAGCCGTTGTTCAACAACAATCGAAATACCGTGTCGCGGCGCGCGGCAAGAAGCATTTCCGGGTTCGGTGTAAATATCGTGTGTTGTGTCTTTGCATGCAAAAAATCAGCTATCTTTTTTTTAAAATCGCCTCTTGAGAGAGAATCAACGCGAACGCCAAAAATATGCACGGATGTCATAATACCTTTTGAGTGGTATACTACATGCCATGCTATCATAGTTTCCATAATGTTGACAGTATTTTCGTGTATGCTATGATATTAGCACTCTCGTATTGAGAGTGATAATTTCCTTCTTATGAACCCCCAAAATTTCACCCAAAAATCTCAAGAAGCTATCCAGCGGGCGCAAGAAATAGCGCATGAAAACGGCCAACCTCAAATTGAACCGCCACATCTGTTTTTGGCGCTTTTAACCGAGCCCGAAGGCGTGGTCCAGTCTGTATTTGACAAGCTCAACGTGGATATCCCCTCTTTGGAGAATCACGTCCAACAGATGATCAATACTTTGCCAAAACAATTTGGCAATATCACAGGCGGCATGGGGCAGGTGCTCATGGGCCAGGCCATGATGTTTATTTTGAACAGCGCGCAAGCAGAAACGAAAAAAATGGGCGACGACTATATTAGCGTCGAGCATCTCCTGCTTGCCTTTGTCACAAATAAAAATCCGATCAGCGGCGTTCTCGGCAACTATGGCGCAACATACGATGCTATTCTCAAAGTGCTGGTTCAGGTGCGAGGCAATCAAAAAGTGGATTCTCCAAACCCGGAAACCAAATATCAATCTTTGGAAAAATACGGAAAAAACTTTACCGACCTCGCGCGAAAAGAAAAATTGGATCCGGTTATCGGGCGAGATGATGAAATTCGCCGCGTGATGCAAGTGTTGACACGGCGAACCAAAAACAATCCGGTCCTCATTGGCGAGCCGGGCGTGGGAAAAACCGCAATCGCGGAAGGACTTGCCCAGCGCATTGTGAATGGCGATGTGCCCGAAAGCTTAAAAGATAAAGAGCTGATCGGCCTTGATGTGGGCTCTCTTGTCGCTGGCACTAAATTTCGCGGTGAATTTGAAGAGCGCCTCAAAGCTGTGATTAAAGAAGTAACGGAATCTCACGGAAAAATCATTCTTTTTATCGACGAACTTCATACCATTGTGGGCGCGGGCAGTTCCGAAGGCGCGGTAGACGCAAGCAACATGCTGAAACCAGCGCTCGCAAGAGGAGAGCTTCGAACCGTTGGCGCGACCACGCTCAAAGAATATCAAAAATATATTGAAAAAGACGCGGCGTTTGAACGCCGGTTTCAGCCGGTTATGGTCAATGAACCGAGCGAAGAAGACGCCATTGCCATTCTTCGAGGGATCAAAGAAAAATACGAAATTCATCACGGCGTCCGCATCACCGATGCTTCTATTGTCTCTGCAGTGCACCTTTCCAATCGTTATATTTCGGACCGATTTCTCCCGGACAAAGCCATAGACCTTATTGACGAAGCGACGTCCGCCTTGAGAATGGAAATCGAATCCATGCCAGATGAGCTTGATAAAATGAAACGGCGGGCCATGAAATTGGATGTGGAATTGACCGCGCTCAAAAAAGAAAAAGATCCGGAATCAAAAGAGCGAAAAGCAAAAATTGAAGAAGAACTCGCCAATCTCAAAGAACAGGTCAACGAATTGGAAATCCAGTGGAAAAATCAAAAAGACGTAATTACCGACATCCGCGAATCAAAAAAGAATATTGACCTATTGAAACAACAGGCGGAAATTGAAGAACGAAAAGGCAACTTGCAAAAAGTCGCCGAAATTCGGTATGCCAAAATTCCGGATATTGAACAAAAAATAAAACACGATGAAGCAAAACTCATTCAGCTCCAAAAGAAAAAAGGCATTCTCAAAGAGGAAGTAAGCGAAGAAGACATCGCGGCCGTGGTGGCCAAATGGACGGGCATCCCGGTTCAAAAAATGCTTGAAAACGAAACAAAAAAATTGGCCCGCATGGAAAATGAACTGTCCAAACGAGTGGTGGGCCAGGACGAAGCCATTACCGCAATCGCAAATGCCATTCGGAGATCGCGCGCCGGCATTTCCGAAGAAAAACGCCCTATTGGCTCCTTTATCTTTATGGGGCCGACAGGGGTGGGAAAAACAGAATTAGCAAAGACATTGGCCGAATTTTTGTTCAATGATGAAGAAGCGCTCGTCCGCGTTGACATGAGTGAATATATGGAAAAGCACGCAGTGAGCAAAATGGTGGGTTCCCCGCCCGGATATGTGGGGTTTGACGAAGGCGGTCAATTGACGGAAATTATCCGCCGCAAGCCGTATGCCGTTGTCCTGTTTGATGAAATAGAAAAAGCGCATCCGGATGTCTTTAATATCATGCTCCAAATTTTGGAAGATGGCCGCCTCACCGACGCCAAAGGACGAAAAGTCAATTTCAAAAATACGGTTCTTATTATGACGAGCAATATCGCAAGCGACCTTATCATGAACATGAATAAAAAAGGCGAATTTGGTTTTGGAGAAAAAACGTCCGGAAAGTCGGCGCAAAAACAAAAAGAGCGAAAAATAAACGAACGAGTGATGGAGGCTCTCCGAGACCACTTTAAACCAGAATTTTTGAACCGTATTGATGATATTATCGTGTTCCATCCGCTCTCCGAAAAACAAATCCGAGTCATTGTGGATTTACAGCTCGAACGAGTCATAAAGCGGCTCCTCGAGAAAAAAATAGCTGTGTCGGTGACGGACAAAGCAAAGGATTGGCTGGGGAAGAAAGGGTTTGATCCGGATCTTGGCGCGCGGCCGCTCAAACGCGTGATCCAAACCGAAGTGTTGGACAAACTTGCGCTTCTTATTGTGGATCAAAAAATCCACGAAGGGGCAAACGTGGTTATTGACACGGAAAAAAACGAAATCGCTATTCGCTTGCGCTAATCGCGCTCTCACAAAAAAGACTCAAATAAGGCTTATCTCAGCCTTATTTGTGTACTTTTCTCCGGTATCTTTGCAAATGGGTATGTTTATGATATGTAATAAAAGTGGTTCTTCTCCCGTCTTGTATTTTTATACGGGCCGCAAACCCTGTATTTCTTGACAAAAGAAAAAAAGTGTGATATAATTGTTCGTTATTTCTCTTTATTATTTTTACCATATTTTGACTATTTTTAACCCCCTTGTATGAAGGAATTTGTGAAGCAAGAAAAACACCACGTCGGCATTTGGATCGTGGCAATTATTGTCGCGGTCGTTACCAGTATCATGCTCTTTCTCTAAAGGATAACCCCAAAAAATAATCTCATCTCATGTATTATTTTTCTATGTTCCAAAGAAAAAGAAATAAAAAATGGCTCTTGGGAAGTATCGCGGCTATCGTACTTTTTGGCCAGGTGCTCACCCCGCTTGCCACTTATGCGGCAGAAGGAGACCCCAGTATTTCTGTCTCCAATTCTCTTGGCGCAAATCCACTCTACACCAGCGATCTCATGGGAGACAGCATCGTATTCACGACCACCATGCAGGACGCGCTCGGAGCAGAGCTTTCCATCATTCCTGCGGGAATGAGCTTTGCGTTTACCGGACCAGACGGCACAGAAGTTGATTTCTCTGGTTTTTATACCATTAATAATTCTCCGGACAAAGAATTGCCATTTGTGTTGGATTTGGCTTTTCCTTCTCTATTCCAGCCAGGCACGTATGCCATGATCTGGAAAAATGCCTCAGACGAGGTTTTAATAGCCAATTCATTTACGGTTGCCACCCTGTCTGTTGTTGACCCCGTCGGTGACAGTGTTTCCACAAAAACGAACAAACCATTAACGCTGACGGTGGGTCAGCAAAGTGATGCTACCATTGCGGCAGAACCGGCCAATATCCCATCAAATTTTGAATTCCATGTGTTTTTACTTGACGGGTTAGTGCCAACTGAGACGGATATCGTGACACAAGAAAATACCGGCCTCGGTATGTACTCCTTTACCTTTCCGAAAGAAGGAACTTTTGCCATATATCTCTACAAACAGGAAACAGAAAATATCTTTTTGATATCGCCAGCGATTGATGTGCAAACATCGGCCGTCTCTTCAGTGGCTGTTGAAAATTCACTGGAAGGAAACCCGCTCTTTGTGAGCGATATTGCCGGTGATACGGTCAGTTTTACCGTGACCATGAATGACCCGGAGGGCCTCCCTATGACTGCCATCCCGGAAAAATTTACGTACGTTTTTCTTAATGAAACGGGAGAAGAAGTTGACTTTTCCGCAAATACCACAGTGACGTCTCTCGTCGAAGCCCTTCCGTTCACCGCAGATCTTGCAATTCCTGCGGGAACCATTCCCGGACCTTATACCATGAGTTGGCGCGATAGCGATGGCGACGAAGTCGGAAGCCACACATTCCTTGTTCATTCATTATTTTTTCTTGATCCTGAGAGCGACGATACCATATCAAGCTGGGTGAATGAACCCATGAGTATAACGATCGGGGAAAAAATTGACAGCGCCGCTGTGGGATTTCCTTCAGACATTCCATCAAATTTTGAATTCCGCGTCTTTTCGCTCAATGTTGAAAAAGCAATTTTGACGCAAGTTGACACTGCCACACAAGCCTATGTGAATACCGGAGAATATGCGTTTACGTTCAGTGAGCCTGGCATCTACGTTATCTTCCTCTCAAAACAAGACTCCCCGTCGGACAGTTTTGTGCTCCTTACGCCTGGCATTCAAGTTGAGGAAGTGACCGACCCGTATGCGCTCTATGATGTCTTTGCCGTGACGAATCCGAATACAACCGCCGGCCTTGGCGAAACTATATCGTTTTTTCTTGGCAAAGAAGAAATGCCAAGCGCGGATACTACGCTCGACATTCTTAGCTTGACCAATCTCGATGTGAATATCACCTGTATGGATATTCCAGGGTCATTATCAATAACCGAAGACATAGACAATGGAGAAAATGGAGCATTCTTATATACGATAAATGCGGAAAACGAATTCTTTGCCGGAGATGCCAATACCCACATTTGCTCCCTTACCCTTCTCTCGAATGAACTCGAACGATTCACTTCATTCATCGTGGTTAAAAATTCAGAAAAAATTGAGTACCTTATCACAACGCAAAAAACAAATGAAGTGGTTACTACCAATGTCTATCCTGCGGTTGACCCAGCCCTCGCCGATGTCTACTTTTTAGATGAGAACAGCGATATCGCCGCCGAACCAATTTTTATTGGAGACATTGAAACAGTCGGCACGTTCTATCAATATGGCATCGCGGACTTTGGGGTCGGAACCTATGCGTTTAATATAATGGACAAGGGCATGGACCCGTTTGCAGGCATCCCGCTCGCATCGGCACAAATCACGATTCTCCATGACGATATTATTCTTTCTTATGCCCCCAAGACAAAAGGAAGCCCCGGACTGGAAAAAGGAGTAATCGGTGAAAACATCTTGTTCTACTTTACCCAGGTTGAAAAAGGCGATGAGGCGGTTTTGCCGAGTACACTTGTTTCTTATGACAAGATACTGTTACGCAATATGAAAACAGATGAATTATTTGATGTTACAGAAGACATCGGCCCGCCGGTTGATAATATTTTCTCCTACTTCCTTTCGGAAGAAAATTCCACATTTGTGATTGGTCAAAATTATTGTTTTTTCTACTTCCCAACAACACTCAAAGGCGGAAACATCCAAAAATGCTTCACTATTATCGACCCCACACAGCCTGAACCGGAGCCGGAACCACAGCCTGAACCGGAGCCGGAACCACAGCCTGAACCGGAGCCGGAACCACAGCCTGAACCGGAGCCTGAACCACCTTCAAGTGGCGGTGGCGGTGGAAGCATTCTCCCACCGAATACTCCCCCAACGGCCATTGCCGGGGATGACCAGGTGGTAGAGGTTGGCACAACCGTTGTGTTCGATGGCAGTGAAAGTTTTGACCCTGACAAAAATGCCATTTTCTTCTTGTGGAATTTTGGCGATGGAAACGAATCCGATCTTTCCACAGAAAACAGCACCATGACCCACACCTATATGACGCCGGGCACCTATACGGTAACCTTGCAGATTCAAGATTCCAACCAGGCCAAAGACAGCGATACCCTGACCGTCACGGTTATCGGACAAGGACCGGCAACCGACGAATCCACGCCAATTGAAAATGAAGGGCCAACAGGACCGACACAGCCCGGAACCCCAGGGTTGCAAATACCTCCATCAACACCGACCACAACCGAGGAAATCCCAACACCGAGCGTCCCTGGAGTAAGCATTGGACCGGTACCGCAAACACCATCCAATGAAGAACAGACAACGGCAGAAAAAACGTCTGAAGAATCAACCTCCGACGAAACCGCGCCAGAAGAAACCGCGCAACAAATAGCGCAGAATACCGAATCGGACGAGGATGTTCCCGCATGGCTTCGATTCGTCTTTGGCAGTAGCGTCGTTGTCTCTATCGCGTGGACCGGCCTCTTGGCAAATCGCTACCGAAAATATATCGGATAAAAGCAAAATTCATACGCTAAAACACCCTGATGGCCATCGGGGTGTTTTTTTGTTTTTATTTCGGTTATACTATACAAAATATGACTGACACCATTTGCCCCACCCACGCCAAAGAACCTTGGTATGTTGCTTGGCCACTCCGCGCTCTTGGCGCCTTATTTTTGTGGACATCCATGACACTCCCCTCTTCCGTGACTCTTCGCAATACGCCACTGGTTCGCACCATAAAAACAGCATACCCGACTTTCGGCGCTATTGGAAAAGATATTCTCGTGACGATTATTGTTTTAGGTATACTCGGAGTTGCCCTCAACAAACTGCTCCGAGCTATAAAACGACGCAGGGAAAATTCATCATGGATCCGATTGCTTACCAAGATAGACAAGCGTTTTTTCTCCCAATTTATGGGAATCCTTTTTTTTTTCACGCATTGGGGCATTGTGTGTATGATGGGGCTTTTTTTTTGGTTCACCATTATCTTTCTTGTTACGTCCCTCTTTCCTGCCACATTTTCACTGCCCGCGTTTGAGACACAACCGATTATTTTTTTTATGGGAATCGTGGGGCTTGGGCTCCTTATTGATTCTATCAACGTCTGGCAAGAACGGTTGGCCCACCATTTTTGCATTCGATGCCGGTTTTGACGCAGTCAACCAACAACATATCTATATGGACTCTTTGGGAAAAATTTTGTTGCCATCTTTATCATACAAATGAATGGCAAGAACCGGGCAAGCTTCGGCGGCAAGATGAATGGTTTCTTCATCAGTGCTTTCCACGTCGTCAAGTACATAGGCAAGATTTTTGTCATCCATTTGGAAGACCTTTTCCGCAACCACCACGCATGACCGAGCGCCAATACATCCTTGGCGATCCACCACAATTCTTCGGATTTTCCCGGATTTTCTGGTATTTTGGGAGTATTCTTCCGGCAAATCAGAAGGAATTTTTATATCATCGTTATTGTGTGTCATATCAATGGATCGTCAATAAACGCCGCTATATTTTCTGGATCAATCACCCGGCCAGTCATATCTTCGCCGCCGTGGTCAATATCATCCATCACGGTCTCAGGGCTCGCTTCAAAAATATAAGTAGCTTCATTGACGGCGATATTGGGTGAACGGCCGCAATACCCAAGACAGCCGCACCAATCAAGATCCATGGTACCATGAGACTCCCCCGGCTTCAACCCGGTTTGTTTTTGTATTTCTTCCATGAGCCGTTTTGAACCAAATACGGTGCATGAACGGCCCGAGCACACACGAACTTTTTTCATAGAGGCGTGTTATATTCCCATCATCTCCCGGAGATTTGCCGGAGGTTTCCACGGAGGATCAAACGTAATAACGACGTTGGCCGACATAAAACCAAGGCGTTCCACGGCCTGTCGCACTTCCTCGTTTAGAACCGAACCATACGGACAAAACGGTGTCGTGTAGGTCATGGTAATGGTTATCTTTTGTTCGTCGGAAAAATCAATCCCATAAATCATGCCCAATGTCCACACGTCAATGCCGATTTCCGGATCCATGACTGTTTCCAGTTCTTCAATAATACGCTCTTTGGCAATCATACGTAGGCGGTGTATCCTTTTTCTTCAATATGCTCTGCCAGTGTTTTGTCTCCGGTCTCTGCAATAATGCCGTGGGACATAACATGAATTTTATCTGGCGTGACATACTCGAGAATGCGATTATAATGCGTAATCAACAACACCGCATTCTTTTTTGTATGAAACTGATTGATGCCGCGAGAAACAACTTTCAAGGCATCCACATCGAGACCGGAATCAATTTCGTCAAGAATGGCATACCGGGGAAGAAGCAGGCTCATCTGTAAAATTTCTATTTTCTTTTTTTCTCCTCCCGAAAAACCTACATTCAAGTAACGGCTTGCGAACGAAGGATCAATGGAAAATATTTTCATTTTTTCTTCAAGCGCCTTATAAAATTCAATCGGCCGAATCTCTTTTCCGGTTTGCGCGGCAAGCGCGGCGCGCAAAAAATTGGCGACCGTTACCCCCGGGATTTCCGGCACATGCTGGAGCGAAAGAAACAATCCATGCCGCGCCCGTTTTTCAGGAGACATGCGCGTCACGTCCACGCCGTCAACCACAACGCTTCCTTTCGTGATCACAAACGACGGGTGACCCAAAAGCGCGTTAACCAAGGTGGATTTTCCACTGCCGTTTGGACCCATAATACCATGAATCTCGCCAGGACAAACAGTCAGCGATAATCCATGGATAATTTCTTTTCCATCAGCTTCAACATGGAGATTGTCTACGTGAAGAGCATTCATAGTATTATGTTTCTTTCTCGAGCGCGCCGCGGAGCGCCTTGAGACCTAAAAGGGCACAGCCCATTCGGGCAGGCGAAATTGGAATACCGAGCATCGCGACCATCTGTTCATTGGTGATATGGAGCGCGTCGTCCTTTGTCTTTTTTTTCACGTGCTCGGTTAATAACGATACGGCCGCTTGGGAAATCGCGCAACCATGGCCACTGTGGCTGATATCTTCAATGATTTTGCCTTTTCCAAAACGGATAAAAATAGTAATATCATCGCCGCAAAACATGCTTCCATCTCGGTGCCACACGTCGCACGGATCAAGCACACCTCGATGGAGCGGGTTTTTGTATAGATCGAGAATCATTTCTTTGTAAACGTCTGCAGAAAGAATGGCCATATTATAAAGCACAACGAAAAATCCGTTTTACCTCTTGAATACCTTCAGCCAGTCGGTCAATATCTTCTTTTGTTGTATAGACACCAAACGAGGCGCGCGCGGTGCCGACTAGCCCCAAATGTTCCATAAGCGGCATGGCGCAATGGTGGCCTGCCCGGACCGCAATATGTTTACTCCCTAAAATATCGGCGACGTCATGCGGATGGATGCCATCAATGACAAAAGAAAAGACGCCGGACCGATTGATATGTTCCTTCGGGCCAATAAGGGTTACTTCTTTTTCAAGAATATTTTTTGCGTACACGCAAAGATCGTGTTCCTGTTGTTGTATATATTCAAAACCAATCGTTTGCATAAACAAAATTGCCGCGCCAAGTCCAATAACTTCAGCAATGGGCGGCGTTCCGGCTTCAAACTTTTGCGGCGCGTCTGTCCATGCGGCGTCCGTGTAACTTGCTATGCGAACCATGTCGCCGCCAACAAAAAAAGGCTCGAGAGAGGCAAGCATTTCTCGCCGGCCATACAAAACTCCGACGCCGGTCGGGCCATAGATTTTGTGGCCGGAAAAAACCAAAAAGTCGCAATCAATGTTCTTCACGTCAATCGCTCGATGCGCCACGCCCTGCGCCGCGTCAATAATGGTTGTCGCGCCAACCTGTTTTGCCATTGCCACAATTTTTTCAACCGGTACGACTGTACCCAATGCATTTGACATCATCGTCACACTCACGATCTTCGTCCTCTCATCAATCAATTTTTGGGCAGAATCACAATCAAGGGAATAATCATTGGTGAGTTCGATAAACCGAAGCTCTGTTTTTTTTTGTTTTGCCAGACGTTGCCATGGCAAAAGATTGGCGTGGTGTTCCAACCGAGTCAATACAATGTTATCGCCTTCGCTCATCGTGTCCGCCAAAACCGATGCTAAAAAATTCAGTCCGTGAGTGGCCCCTGATGTAAACACGATCTCCTCAGGCTTGGCGTGGATAAAATCAGCAACCGTCCCGCGCGCCGCATCATATTCCCGGCTTGCCCGAATACTCAAATCATAAAGCCCGCGGTGAATATTGACAGAATACTCTTCATAATACTCATTCATTTTAGCAATAACAGAATCCGGAACCAAGGCGCTTGCGGCAGTATCAAGATAGACCAGATTGGGGTGGTTTCTGAAAATGGGAAACTGTTGTCTTGATATTAGACTCATATAATTTACCCCACCGCTCCTTCCATTTCCAATTCCAATAATCGGTTTAATTCAAGCGCGTATTCCAACGGCAATGCCTTAATCACCGGCTCCACAAATCCGGACACAATAAGACGCATCGCTTGTTCTTCACTTAAGCCCCGGCTCATGAGATAAAATAACTGATCTTCTCCTACTTTTCCAATGGTCGCTTCATGCGTCGCGGATACATCACTTGTGTCAATTTTGAGCGCCGGATAGGTATTTGCAACCGATGCCTCATCCAACAACAGTGACTGACAGCTCATGGAGCACATGCTCCCTTTTGCTTTTTTTAACACCTTCATCAGCCCGCGAAAGGTGGCAACACCGCCGCCAACAGAAATAGATCGGGAACGAATCGTGGACGTCGTTTGGGGAGCCGCGTGAATGGCTTTTGCGCCAATATCCTGGTTTTGGCCGGGACCCGCAAAGGCAATGCCCAAACTATCGGATCTGGCGCCTCTCCCCCGCAAAATGGATGATGGATACAACATGGTCGCGTGCGACCCCATATTGCCGCTAATCCACTCGACCGTGCCGCTCTCATCTACCAGCGCGCGTTTCGTGTTAAGGTTATACGTATTTTTTGACCAGTTTTCAATGGAATAATATTTTACGCGCGCGTCGCGTCCTACAAAAATTTCCACACAGCCGGCATGAAGAGAATTGGACGTGTAGCGCGGCGCGGAACAGCCTTCAATATAGGAGACTTCGGCTCCTTCGTCCGCGATAATAAGGGTGTGTTCAAATTGGCCGCCTTGTTCCGCGTTCATGCGAAAATATGCCTGGAGCGGCAGGCCCACTGTGACGCCTTTTGGCACGTAAATAAATGTCCCGCCGGACCACACAGCTCCATGGAGCATGACAAACTTGTGGTCATTGATTGGAACGCACTGCGTCATAAAATATTTTTTGACCATCGGCTCATATTTTTCTAGCGCCACGTCCATGTTTTCAAAAATAACGCCTTTGTTGCTCAATTCTTTTTTAATATTATGATACACCACGTCGGAATCATACTGCGCGCCAACGCCTGCCAATGATTTTTTTTCCGCTTCCGGAATGCCCAAACGGTCAAACGTTCGTTTGATTTCTTCCGGCACGTCTTCCCAGCGCGCAGACTCTTTTGCGTCCGGACGGACAAAATAAACAATCTCATCCAAATTGAGGAGCGACAAATCAACACCCCAGGTTGGCACCGGCGTTTTTAAAAAAAATTCATAGGCTTTGAGCCGTTTTTCAAGCATCCATTGCGGTTCTTTTTTTTGGCTCGAAATTTCCCGAATCACCGCTTCATGTATCCCCGGTTCTGCGCGAAAACGAGAACGGTCATTATCCGCTTGTTCATACAACGCCGTGTTTTCGGGCACAAACGCGACAGAATTTTTTTTCGTTTTTTTTGGCATACAACAAGTTATCCGGAAATGACCTGGCGCATGCGGCGCACGGCTGACACGACCGGAGGAAGATATTTCAGAGTATAGGCTATATCGGCTTTGGCGGTTTCCCGCCCCAGAGTAAACCGAATGCTTCCTGTCCGCTCTTCGTTTGTAAGTCCGATTGCAGAAAGCACATGCGATGTCGTTTCTTTATTGCTATTACAAGCCGAACCTGTGGCACACAAAATTCCATACCGCTCCAAATACAAAACCAGCGCTTCGCCCTCAAGGCCGGGGAAAGAAACATGAACATTATTGGGAAGTCTTGCCATGCCGCTCTCTTTCCGCTTCCCGCGCATTGTATTATTTTCAAACAATGCCGGCCCGTTCAGTTTCACATTGGGAATAGAATGGTGAATTCCTTTCCAAAAATATACGGACAGCGCGGCCAAACGTTTTGCTTCTGTGGCTCTTGACGCCGCCGCATGCGTGAGCGCTTTTGCCATACCGACAATGCCGGCCACATGTTCTGTCCCGCTCCGCAACCCAAACTCCTGTCCTCCCCCAAACAGCAGTGGTTCGAGAACGACCCCGCGGCGCTTGTACAAGACGCCAATCCCCTTCGGACCGCCAATTTTACTTCCATTAAAGCTCAAAAGATCCGCATGGCATTTTTCCACGTCAACGGGCAAAAACCCAATTGCCTGGCATGCGTCAGAATGAAATAACGGAAAAATAGAATTTTGCTTTTTGCGCCACGCAAGAATTTCTCGGCCAATATCGGAAATGGGCTGAATGGCGCCGATTTCATTATTGGCATACATGACCGACACCAAAAAAGTATCAGAGCGAAGATGGGTTTTGATGTCGTTGACCGACACAAAACCGTTGCTATCGACTGGAAGATATGTGACATCAAAACCGGAAACTTCCAGATACCGGACCGGAGCCATGCCGGCCGCGTGTTCAATCGCGGTTGTAATAATATGGCCGCGACGTTTTCCAGTTTTCTTTTTTTGCGCGTATGCCCGCGCGGCCCCAAGAATGGCCATGTTGATGGATTCGGTGCCGCCGCTCGTAAAAATGACCGTATCCGGAGTGGCATGAAGCACATCGGCGATAAGACTGCGGCTCTCTTCAACAGAGACCCGCTCCCGCTGAGACAGAGCATGAAGACCCGACGGATTGGCAAAACGATTTGTGAGATGCGGCCGCATGGCAACAAAAACAGATGACAACATAGGGCCGCCTGCCGCATAATCGAAATATATCTCGCGAATTTGCTTTGGACGTGCGGGAAATGAAACAGAAGCCATACTTAGACAATCCGGATCTCACGAAACATATGATTCATTGTATCTTGAACGGATTGAAACGTCGGACGCGCGGTGCAGACGTCTTTGCGCTCACACATTTTTCCGGCCTTGAGACATTGGACAATGCCATGAGGTCCCTCAACCGCCTCAATCACGTCGGAAAGAGAAATGGACATGTCCGGACGAGCCAGCACATATCCTCCGGAGGGTCCTCGTTCGGAATGGATAATGCCATGGAGCTTCAACTTTCGGACAATGCGTTGCAAAAAGAGAAACGATATGGTAGAATCATGAGAGAATTGCCGTACACTGAGCGATTTTCCGTTTTTCTGAACGGCAAGCGCTTTTAAAAACTGTACGCCATAATCTACTTGTCGAGTGAGGATAATCATGGTATAAAAAGGTTAATTCATACTTAGAGAGTATGGTATCTTTCTCCCAGCTATTTGTCAAGATATGGAAACATACGCCCTCACCCTTCTCGAAAAAAAACATATTGCCGATTTCGTGTATTCTTTCCGGTTTGCCAAGCCGGATATGTTTGTTTTTACGGCAGGCCAATTCGTCCAATTTGCCGTGCCGTCTTCCGACGGATCACTGGCGTTAAGGGCTTATTCCATTTCGTCTATTCCGGGAGATCCATATCTGGAATTTTGCGTCAAAATGATCGAAAATGGCGTCGCGTCAGCACACCTCTTGCGCATGCGCGAGGGCGAAGAATTCCTCTGTACCAAAGCGCAAGGACGTTTTGTAATGAACGATGCGAACAAACCGCTCTCCGCCGTTGCCACAGGCGCGGGTCTTGCGCCTCTTTTGAGCATCATACGAGATCAGCTCGAAACAAAAAAAACCAACCACGAGATTCGTCTCCTGTTTGGGGTTCGAATGGAAAAAGATATTTTTTGGACTGAGCGGCTGAACGATTTGCAAAAAACGCACCCCAATTTTTCTTATCAGCTTACCGTTTCGCGGCCCGGCCAATCGTGGGAAGGACTGAGCGGCCGAGTCACGAGCCATCTCCCGACCCCCGGCCAGGACGATCTTTTTTATTTGTGCGGAAATGGAGAAATGATTAAAGATGTCCGAACCATTCTTCTGCAAGAAGGAGCGAGCGCGAAGGCGATCAAATTTGAAATTTTTTGATAACGTTTTTTACAGAGGAAGCGTGAGATTGATGCTCCGGCCAGTATCCGGAGTATTGATGTGCCTCACGGGCGGATCAAAATCAACGGCAATGGGAATAATGTCGCCGGTCAGTGTGGGATAATAAATCATCTTGTTTTTTCTCCCAAATTCGTACAATTCTTTGGTCACGCGCACATCCTGTTCGCAATATTGTTTAATTTTTTCAATTTCTCCCGCTTCGTACCATTGCATCGCTTGAAGCCCGTCCGCGCTTTTCTGCATCTGGAGCGTGGCTTTCGCCAAATCATCCAATTTGTACCGCCTTCCCGTGCTGTCTTTGATCACTTTCAAAAGATCAAGGTGGGCAAAACGAAAAAGATCTCCCGTATAATATTTATTGAGAATGGGAATGTCAAAATGTTCGCTATTAAAACCGATAATGCGATCCGCTTTTTCAAATAAGGGCCACATATCCCCCAATTGCGTCTCGTCAAAGGAGCGATATGTATCTGTTTCATAGTGATAAACCGATACCACAGTCACTTTCATGTTGGCCTGGTCTTTTATATTGCCATAGGTTTCAATATCAAAAACAATTTCTTTCATACAGCATTAGGACACTTTTTTAAATTTTACGCTAAAAATCGGTTCGTACTCGTTGTTTGCCGCGTCCTTTACCGCAACCGTTTCTCCCTTGACGAGCTCTGAAAGCGCCAAATCGCTCAAGAGCTCCATATCCGAGGCAATATCAATTTTCAAATCCTCCAACGTCATCAGTTCCTTTTCCATGCCCTGACGCACGGCAAGTTCAATCTGTTTTTTTCTTTCCCGCAGGGTTTTTATTTTTTCTCCGATCTCTTCATATTCCCCATTCGTCGATAAAGAATCCTTGTACATGCCGCGAATTTTTTTTGATTCATCTTTATTTTTTTGAACCCGGTCAAAAATTTCTTGAATGTTTTGCATAGTTGTTGATTGTCGGCGAAGGAACAATTTATTGCTTGTTCTTTCTGTAAAAAATAGAGTATATATGAATTACTATTTTTCTGCAAAAAACCTCCCGCAGGGGGAGGTTCAAGGAGGGTTATGCATTTTTCTTTCTGGTCGCTCGCACCCGGTCTACTTCTGTCAAATACTGCTTTCTCAGACGAACACTTTTGGGCGTGACCTCCAGATATTCATCCTCTGCCATAATTTCAAGCCCATGTTCAAGGGTCAAAAGGAGCGGCGGAGTGAGCTGAACCGCAATATCCGCGCTCGACGCGCGCATATTGGTAAGGTGTTTTCCTTTGGTTGGGTTGACCGTCATATCCATGCCCTTCGCGGTATTCCCAATCACTTGACCCTCATAAACCTCCACATTTGGCCCCACATAGAGCGTGCCCCGATCTTGAAGATTGGCAAGCGCATACGAGAGCACTTTGCCTTTTTCCCCGGAAACCATCGACCCCACCTGACGCTTTTCAATAACGCCAGTCACCATGGGAAAAAATCCAGTGGTTTCACTGCATAAAATGCCTTCCCCGCGCGTATCCACCACAAATTCACTCCGATACCCCAACAGTCCTCTGGTTGGAATCCGAAAAATCATGCGCGTATACTGGTGCTCCGGACGCATTTCCGTCATCTCCCCTCTTCGTTTTGACATTTTTTCGATGACAATTCCCGTATATTCCTGCGGCACGTCAATCGTTGTTTCTTCAAATGGTTCGTGTTTCACGCCATCAATATCTTTGATAATAACATGCGGCTGAGATACCTGAAGTTCAAATCCCTCGCGGCGCATGGTTTCGAGCAAAACGGCGATATGCAATTCGCCGCGGCCATACACCATGTATGAATCATTGGAAGAAAAATCAACCTGTAATCCCACATTCACTTCCAACTCTCTTTCCAATCTCCCTTTTATTTGCTGGCTCGTGACAAACGTTCCTTCTTTTCCCGCGAACGGAGAATTGTTGACCAAAAAATTCAATGAAATCGTCGGCTCATCAATGGAAATCGCCGGAAGGGATTCTTGCGACGGATCCGCGCATATCGTATCGCCAATATAAATATCCGATAGGCCGGCCATCATAACGATATCCCCCGCAACCGCTTCTGTCACCTCTTTTCGTCGCAAACCTTCAAACGTAAACAATTTTGAAATGGTCCCGGACACGACGGCGCCGTCAACTTTTTTCATGAAGACCTTGTCGCCGGCCTTTGCAACACCTTGATACATGCGGCCAATCCCCAATCGGCCGAGGTACGTATCGTACGCGAGATTGAACGGCTGGAACGCAAAGGGTTTGGCGACATCGCCCGAAATCGGTTCAACGTGAGAGAGAATGGTGTCAAGAAGAGGTGTGAGATCGGAAAGAGCATCGGAAAGATGTATTTTTGACGCCCCATCTTTGGCCACTGCATAGACGGTTGGAAAATTCAATTGTTCGTCGTTTGCGCCGAGATCCATAAAAAGTTCCAGAACCTTTTCGTGCGCCCACTCGGGCCGCGCGGCCGGCTTATCGATTTTATTCAAAACGACAATGGGCTTTAATCCCAGCTCGAGCGACTTTTTCAAAACAAACTTGGTCTGTGGCATGGGGCCTTCTTGCGCATCCACCACAAGAATAACGGAATCGATCGAACGCAGAACACGCTCCACTTCGGAGCCAAAATCCGCGTGCCCCGGCGTGTCGACGATATTAATTTTTGTATTTTTATAAAAGACAGACGTATTTTTTGAATAAATCGTAATGCCGCGTTCTTTTTCAAGAACGTTTGAATCCATACTGACGGTGTCGTCCGTCACCATGCCGGTCTGGCGCATCAACCCATCCGTAAGACGCGTTTTTCCGTGGTCAACGTGCGCGATAATGGCGACATTGCGAATTTCCATAACCAAAAAAAGCTTACTATAGCGAAAGCACAAGTATAAAGAAGAATCTCGCCATTGTCAATGGCCCAAAAGACAAAACTTTTTATTGTTGGCCATAATCATGTTTGCCACACAAACCGATAGGGCTTTTCAGCCCACTCTTTGGCGTACGCCACACCAATGCGCGGCGTGCGGGTGACAGCAAAGGCTGACACGGCCAATCCGTCATCTTCTATCCAAAGTCCATTATGTTTTATCGCTTTTTTTTGGTTGAGTGTTTTATTGATAAAAAGTTTTTTTGTGAGACGTCCTGGACCTGAAATCGTTTCCACACCTCGGATGAGCACCGCGGCCGGGTACCCTGATTCGCCGGTTACGATATTGAGCATATGATACATGCCATACACCAAATACACATACCACACACCGCCCGGCTCATACATCACCGCGGTCCGAGGTGTTTTTCCGCGCGACGCATGACACGCAAGATCCGCTGAGCCGTCGTAGGCTTCCACTTCGGTAATGCGATACCGGAAAACATCTCCGGCTGGGAGCGAACGGACAAGCTGTTTTCCTAAAAGTTCCGGCGCGACCTCAAGAACCGGCCGGCGGAAAAATGATTGTGCGAGCTGCGCCATGGCAAAAAATTACATGCCCGGCAAAGGCAATACTTCCAAATAGAAAACAATAAATTTTTTTATATGATTGCATACTCATTCCACCTGCCATCGTGGCGTTTCTCTCAACTTATATCAATAAGATACTTCCGTAAAAAATCTCGAATTGCTGTCACTGTGGCGTCCTTTACTTCCGGCTCGCTCGCCGCCACCCACTTTGCAAAATTGTACAATTTTTGATTGTCCACTTTCAGCCATTTCCCATTTCTACGCAAAAATATAAGTAGTGTCGTTATTGCAATTCGTTTATTCTCATTTTGAAACGGATGATTCTTTATCATCACATAAAATAAAATGGATGATTTCCCCAGCAAACCTTTATACAGCGTCTGGCGCGCAAATGTTTGAAACGGAACCGCAAGACAACTTTCCAATATGTTTGGAAACCGCGTGCCAAAATCTGGAATTGGTTCGTTCCATTCAAAGAACCGCTTGGCAAGTCTGTGGGCGATATATTCAACATCTGCCACGGCTACTAGTGCTATTTTTGCCATATCATTCTTTTCCAAGTAATTTTAGCGTTTCGCCATACTCCTCTATCACTTTATCAACTGCCATATCTATTTTTTTCTTTTCCTTATTAGTTAGCTCACGCGAGAGCAGGTGCGCCACATCTTTCTTGGCAATTAAAAAATTCCGTCCTGCTTTTTTCGCCGGGATTTGACCCTTTTGAATTTTACGAAACGCCTCCACCCGACTGATGCCAAGGAGTAGGGCAAGCTCAGCGGTAGAAAAAAATTTTTTATCTTCCATACATATACATACTACCTTTTGTTACCTACCATGTCAACAAGTAACAAAAATAGAAAATAATAGCTTATTTTAGCTATTTTTTATAATCCACATTGTCCCTTTTTATCCCCCTTCTGGTTTGAACCAATATTTTTGCGGCATAGATAACCTTAGAAAGACTTCTTTTTCTTTTTTTTCCACATGATACCATTCACGATCGCCGTAACGGTAAACACCAGCCCAATCTCGATAAACATGAGCGCCATACCCACCGAATACTCCCAGCCGAGAGCGGGATCCATAACAATAAAAAATGAAATGATACTGATGAGCGCGTAGACAAGGGGGAAGAAAAGGCTTTGGACATACGTTTTTTTGCCAACAGAAACACGAAAAAATCGCACGCTTAAAAACCATACCAAAAAAATCGGCACAAAAAGCGCGGCAAAAGAAAAGAACATCATGGGATAAAAAAACGGCGTGTGGCTGTAGGTATAATTTGTCACCATTGATCCGTTGGTTACTATCGTTTCTGAATGCGTCAAAATGCCTTCGTTCGCGCGAAAATACGCCCGATCAAGGGTGCTGAAGATATGGGAAAAAAAATACAAGCCAATGGTGCAGCTACTCAGCACACCGAGAGAAAAAAAGAGCTGACGTTTCATACATCAATATCAATAATAAATTCGCCGCCGATATATGCCGGAGACAAAAAATACACGTCAGAAAACGCTTTGTAAATGGCAAGAACCTCCCGCACCTTATACTGTGTCCCAAATATATAAGGACGCAAGCTCGCGGAAATCCCCGAGCTTTCAATACCCATATGCTCGCACGTCCAAATGGCGCGATACAAATGAAACCCCTGCGACACCAAGACCGCCCTGTCAACGCCCCAAATGGTTTTGGCCCGAATACAGGTATCGTATGTCCGCCGACCGGCATAATCGGCCACAATAGCGCCTTCGGGAACAGAAAAATCGTCAACAAGACTCTTTTTCATGACCTCGGGTTCATTGTGATCTTCAAACCGATTATCGCCGGACACGAGGAGGGTCGTCACTTTTCCCTGATGAAAAAGCTCGGACGCGACGCGCAACCGATCGTACAGTACGTCTGATGGCTGGTCGTTTGCGGTAAGTCCTGCGCCAAAAACAATGGCGACATTGACCGGTACCACATCTTCTCCTGTTTTATAGGAGAGTTTTTTCCCGTGCGATACAATTCCAAAGGGAAATGCAATAAAAAAACCCATCACAACGAAAAAAAAGAGAAGAAGAAAATGGCGGAGGCGAAAAGAGGGCATCATACACAAAGAAGACGAACGGATACAGTATACCACCCCGCCAATAAATGCCAAAAACAACTTTTACGGAGGAAAACCGTTATAACGCCTGACACGTATCCGCGATATTATCTTGATTTGCGTCAAGCTCAGTGACAAATATCGGCGAGCACATGCCGGTTCCGGCATCACACTCCAAATCAAGCGAAAGAAGAATAGTCATTTGAACATCGACAATATCAACCGCGCCATCACAATTGAGATCCGCATTATCCACTTCCTGTGGTGAAAGACAAATGGGCATTGGCCCATTTTTCCCGGCCAACTCCCACAATGCGGTTAAAATTGTGCATTGCACATCGACCACATTAATAGCGCCGTCTCCTGTTACTTCTCCCTTCGGAAGATCACAATGATCCCCTTTCCCATCTTGGTCATAATCTCCTTGAGTGGGATTTGACACAAATACACAATTATCGCTGGTATCTGGAATACCGTCTCCATCCGTATCAACTATTGGTGGCGTGGTATCGTCAATGATAAACGGACCAAAGACAATTGGACTCGATATATTTCCTTGATAGTCGGAAAACATTGCCTGAATTTTGTATTCACTGCCTTTGAGTGTGTCCGGCACAAACCACGGTATGACTGCCTCGCCATTTTGTACAGGAGACGTCCCAAGATACTCCCAGATGCCCTCGGTAGGATTATAAAAAAAGAAATCCGCATCTTTTATCGCAACCGCATCAGTTCCATTCGCAACAATAGTGACTTCTGTATTATTCGAAATTGCGTTATTGACGGCCTCGAGAATGGCGATATTTGAACCAACTGGAGGCGTGGTGTCCGGAGTGAAGCTCGTAAATACGCGGACGTTGTTGGTTGTTTGTCCGGGTTTGACGGTATAACGAATTTTGAGCGGAACATACTGCGGATCAAACGGAAAAACAAACTGTGACCCGTTGGGAAGATTATTCTTTGCGAATACGCCATTGTCACCGCTCAAGGCGCCGATCACATACCCGGCAAGGGTAATGCCCTGCGCCGGTGTTTGATCCACGGTGACAACCCCATTCATGTTTCCCAAATAATTTGCCTGACTGGCACTCACCGTTACGTCGGTAATGGTCGAATGAAATATCACGCTTGTGCCATTCATGGCGAGCGACCCGACGGTCACTTCGTATACTTTCCCCTGCTCCAAAGAATGGAGAATAATCTGATCGGCATTTGGGTCAACAGCGGAAAATTTCCACTGAGTTGCACCCTTTACGCGAGACATAATGATATAGTTTTTCCGCAATGGATCGGATTTTTTCGCCCATACAAATTGAACCGCCGGCGTTCCTTGGAACACGCTTTTATAGGCAATATAAGAAACGGGCGACGCCGGCATATTTTGCGGATGTTTTGCAAATGTGAATGTTTTTTGGATCCAGTTATTGGTATACCGCATTTCATTTAGAGCTTCGGCATAATATCGAAACTCTGTTGTCCCAACAAACATGTTTGTATTATCAAGCGGCCACTCAAGTTCCATTGTTGCGTCGGGCGGCAAAACAACGTTTTGTCCTGCAAAATCAAACAAAAAGTCCAGCTGGTATTGATCTGCAAAGAGGTACACTTTCCCGGAAGAAACCGGCGCGATGCCGTTGTTATAAATAGAAACATTCAATGACCCAGGAACCCCGGTTGTGAGCGTGGAAAGAGGAACCAGACCTGTGAGTGAAAGATCGCCCTGTGCAAGCGCGGAGAGCGCATACATCGTCGGCAAAATACCGCCAAAACCGCCATCTGCCTGTTGCATTTCTTCCAACAAATTTTTTACTGCTACAGCGCTTTGTTTTTCATACACAGCCAATGTTTCGGCCGTGAGCGCATAGTCGATTGGGTCGACCGCACCAAGGAGCGTTTCCGGATTTGTTTTAACCTGATTGTCCAAAAACCCTACGACCGAATTCGTTATATCTTCAATATCGTATGTCTTTCCATTGAGCTCAACGACATACCCATTCATGGGAAACATATCTCTCGCGACTCGATTCATGAGATAAAAACTGGGAGCGCTTTCCTCGGTGAAACGAATGGTTCCATCACTTTCAATGTGATTTGCCACATACCCAAATGTTTTTCCCCACGTAAGAAAATTCGCATTTAAAAGTTCACTTTGGCTGAGTGTTAAAAGCACTTCAAGACTCGTTAATACATCACTGGCATAATATGCGTCGAATCCAAATCCGTTGTCGTCGTTTTGCGTTGCCAAAAGTTCGGAAAGCAGGGGCGCGTACGGTTGTTCCAGGGCAAAAAGCACGCGAATTTTGAACGCGCGTTCACGATTGTTTGTTGGGGTTGCGTTTGTCAAATACTCAAGCGCGAGATCATACTGATCATTGTCGGTTTTCCCCCACTCAATCAGTGAAAAGAAAACCAAAAAGGTTGTCTCATACCGACTATACGCGCCAAAACTGCCATCCAAATTTTGGTGCTGTGACAGATACTGTAACGCATAATCAATAGGGACATCTTCAATCCCATCATAAAAATCCATAATGGGCACAAACTCTGCCGCATGGACGTCATCTGCAAAGAGGGCGCGCACCCATGAAGACGCCCGCTCACTGACCTTGTGCAAGCGAACCTCGCCTTTTTGCTGAGGCGCGATATTTCCTTTTTGAAACTGCTCCTGCAAAGCTTTTGAGGAAAACTGAAGCATGCGCTTCTCAAATGGGGTCCGCCCGTCAATCACGCGCGCCTGTATGGGCCGAGGAAGCTCACGCTCCTCAAGCGCGCGAAAATCAGGGTGTAATTCTTGAATAACAGGGATCGGTTCCACAAACCGATCCCTCCCATCAAACAGCGGAAGTGGCGCATTTGGAAGAGCGCGCGGCTCGTTTGTTTCGAGCTGGGTTTCGCCTCTTTCTTCCTGAGCTATTACTTGAAAGGCAGGAAAAAACTCCAGGCTCACAAGCGAGAACGTGAGGAGTATGGCAATGGTGCGCGTGGTCATATGAAAAAAGTTATTATTTATTTTTCGGAGGATTACTTTTGATACTATTTTACTTTTCGTTTGTGTCACATCTATACTCATAATTCATATCGTACTTTTTTTGCCTTCATATGACCCACCAGCCAATACACACCCATGGAAAAGAGGAGCAAAACTGCGTCAATAACCAACAGTGAGCCAACGATTGATTTTTTTTCTATAATTGTTAAAGGCCTCGGACGGGCTTCCCATGAATGAACAAAAAATTCAAACGGTCCGCTGACAAAAAAAAGATTCACCCAAAGGAGCGCCACAACACATACCCCGATAAAATAAATCATTCCGGGTACTTGTTTCCATAAAAGACCGCCCAATGCCGTAAAAAAGAAAAGCAGGAAAAAAATGACATTGAAACTAAACCTATCCCAAAGAATGACATCATCGCTGAAACTTATATGATCTACTGATTCGCCCTCTCTGTTATCTATCACATACTGAATAGGAAATCCCCACCGCCATTCAGGAGTATCTTCTCCTGAAAAGGGAGCGCTTCGTTGTGTCATGATTGTGGATAGCCACAACGACACACTAGAAAGGAAAATAATAAAAAATATAATTTTTACTTTTTTACATTGTCCGCTCATAGATTTGCGCAGGCATCTCCTGAATACATAAGCAGGAGAGAAGACAATGTATTTCCCCCTTCTCTTTTAATTCCATTTTCAAATATCAAAGACGGAGAACCGCCGCCATCGAACATATTTGCCTCTTTTACTTTTCCATAACTTTTTTCATAGGTGTTCAATATGCTGGGCAAATCATCAAAGGGGCCATCGTCAGTCACTAAAACAATCATAAAATTTTGGCCAGTGATACCCACCGCTGTTCTTTGATCATGGGCAATATTACAATTTGCAAAACCGATCAAATCAGAACAAGAAGTCTTGGTCATCTCCCCCTTTGTAATAATTTTTGGTCCTCCCCCCACGATGGCGTGCTTATATTTTTCCTCTACCACTCCCTTATCCCCGCTAAATATAACCTCGTTGTTTTTTGATATTCCCATCGCAGTCCAGAAGTCACGCCACCCCGTATAATCATGACCAAGACTAAAATTGATCCCCATTGGAGCACTATTATCAACGAAATCCGCGTTTATCCCGGCAACCGGTTCATACCCTGATAATTTTCTATTTGCAATCACGCTTGCAACCGTCGAGAATAAAATATCGCCAAAATGCCGTGCACTAAATTGTTTTTTTAATGTTCCATCCACATTTTTGTCTCCAATTGAAACGCCATCAGCAAGCCCAATATATGATTTGAAGCACGCCCGCTTGCTTGCATTTGGATTCAAATTCACGATGAGGAAGTGATGACTATCTTTTTGTGAATACCAAATCGGACTCACGGCATAGCCAGATCCCCACCCTTCAATTCTTCCTGTCTCAAAATCCTGTGCCAGTGTCCCTTTCCACGAATAGGGATCCCCTGAAGGAAATCCGAGTTTTCCCCATGTCCCATTTTCTCCATTGAATACATTCACAATCGCCTGAGGGACGTACGCAACACTTTTTGATGCATTTGTTTGTTTGTACAATTGCCCATTGACAAAATTTTGATATGTGCCCTGGGTGCCAATCGGGCTTGTGCCCGCATATGCTTCATGACTTACCGGGAAACCAACCTGTTTAACCGCATATTTAGGTATGCCATTTTTTTGTACATCCAATTTTTCCAACAGTTCACCTATAACCCGAAACACATCCCCGCCATTGCCGTTTGGACTATAATACACCACACTTTCCTCATCATCGGGACAATATGTCAAATTTTGATTTTCACAAGCACCTGTCTTGTATGTTCCCAAAATAGTAGAAAAACTCACACCATATGTTGTAAAATCATTCCCCATTTTTATAAGTCCAAGATCTTTATTCCCTTGAATATCTTGACTGCTTATGGCTGTATTTTCTTCGATGTATTTATCTATTTTTTGAAGAACATTTGCCGGTTTTGTCCAGTAATTATATTGCCCGGTTCTGTAAAATTTTATGGCATTTGTAGCCAAAATATATATATGTTCGACAGGACCAAACGAAATAATATCCTTCCGACAGGGAAATCCATATTCCGTTTTCCAGCCAGATTCACTTTTGATGGCATTAAACGTTGTTTCTTTGAGCGTGCAAGCGACACTTCCAATAGATTTGGGCATATCTTGATAACCAAACTTGGCATTCTCAGAGAGGAGCTGGATGGTTTTAAAATAATAATCTATCCAAGATGCAACCTCCGGGTCATACACGCTTGCCACTTCCAAATCATCTGTCGTAAATCCCCCATTTTGACTCACCTGCTCGCCGATCGCGTATGTGCCGGTCCAGGTGGGATCAAGCGAAATATAGAGGACACCCTTCCATTTGCCTTTTTCGATTGCTTTTTGCGGCGTAATAACGGTATTCCCTTTATCCACATCCGCCTTCATATTCTCTTTCGTATTTTCGGAAAGCGTTAAGGTGTCGATCACCGCTTTATTGGCGCTGGTAATAATATGAATGGTATAGGTCCCGGGATTTCCATAGGCATATTGCAGGCCTTTGACCGTTGAAATGCCGTTCAAGCCGGCAAGGTCGGTAAAGACCTGTCCTTCTTCATACGAAGCCATAAGCCCCCAAAGAAGCCGAAAATCTTTGCGATGATTTTTGTAATTTCCCCGATTGGAATAATCCGCGACAAAGGTGGTCGCGTCAATCGTAAGGCCTTGGAAGTCAAACGTGGTCGGCACGCCGTTTGCCGTATTCAAAATACGATTTTGCGTGACGACCGCGCGCGTGACAAGCGTTTGATATTCATAATCAAGTGATTGTTTGAGGAGTGCCCCTTGTTTTTCAATCGTGCGGAGATACTCTCGCGCCACCGCTGTATTTCCTTCAAGAAGAATTTTGCTGTTTTTGTCCGGATCATTGTCGTCGATCAAAAATGGATGGGGAATTGTTTTTGAAAACGCAAGATACACACCCTCATGGTTTCCGGCTGTGGAAAACTTTTCATCAATATGTAATTCTTCCCCGTTCAGGGTCAGCCGAAATTTCATCACGAGCGATTCGCCAATGGCAATCGCTTTTGTTCCGGAAAATATGGCATCCTCTGTCCTCAGCATTGCCCGAATATCAACCAGTTCCGCCGGGGTGAGATGAATGCCGCCATAACTATCAATAATTGCCTGGTCTTCCGGGGTAAACCCTTCATAATAAACATTAAGTTCTGCATTATTCACGACACTTGCCAGGAATGTCGTTTCCAAGACACTTTCATTAGTGAAACTTTGAAGGAGGGAAAGCGTTAGCTGATAGCGAAAACTTTCCGGAAGGATTGAAAATGCCTCTGGCGCAACCACGCTTCCGTCTTCTGCTGATCCTTCGCCCAAGAGATAGGGCAAGGTAATCGGGATAATATCCAAAGACTTTTCGGTGTACCCCTTCGTGGACAAAGAACTTTCGAGCGTTTTTCCTGTTTTTGTTTTCAGTTCTTCGGCGTATTTTTCCACCGGATCCAAATTTCCTTGATACGCGAGATAATCATAGAAAAATGACTCAGCGTTAAAATTTGCCGACTCGGCGAGAATCGGATTTTTCGTGTGTATATAGGAACGAACAATGACATCGATCGGAATCCATTGCTTTTTTGGAAATGGCGCGAGAAGCGCGTGAAGCTCCTCCGACGTCTGCGCGCCACCCGCCTCAAGCGTATTGGGGATATTGGCTCCGCGTTCGTCATAATCATAAAATGCTTCGGCAAAAACCCATTCCAGCGCAAGATGGGTCTCACCCGAAAGATTCGCATCGTCCAATTTTTCCGGAAGCGGATTGCCGGAAATAGTGTACACCGGCACATGATTGGATGCGAACGCGGCGTAGACCGTGTTTGCCTCGTCAACGCCAAGAAGGGACTTCAACTGATCCATGGAAAAAACTGCAATGCTCGTCTTATACCGAGCCGGAATCCCGGCGGCGCGCAAAAGCGCAATCGTGAGCGACGAGGCGTCAACATCATTGCATGCCTTTTCATGCAAACATCCCACGCTTCCTTTTTTTGCGCCAAAATACGGCTCATACTGAATGGCATTTTGCACATAGTTCATAATCGCAACAGGATTGTTGTCCAAATCTTTGGCAAGGGTGCGTATCTCTTCTGGAATAACGGCTTCTCCGTCCGGTTTGATATCCGCAAGGACCGGAAGCGTGGTATCGGCAGACGCCACCTCAATGCGCACCAATTTTTTGAGCGCATCGGTTATTGTTTCCCCTTCAGCAACTCTAACCACAGGATTTTTGAGCTCTTTTACTTCAATAACGTCATCAGCAAATTGAAATTGCGATGGAAAGTCCGGCGCGCGAAATTCTTTTTCATCAAACGTGAGCGCTGTGTCCTCGTGAAACCATTCCGTAATCGTGCGGACAAAACGATTCCACCACGATTCTTCAGGAGTTTCTTGCGGCGTCAATATCTGTATCATGGCTTCGAGCCGGTCAATATACGCGCGCTGTTTTTCTTGAGAAACAGGTAACCCGCCAGTCTTGATTTTTTCTTGTTCAAGAAATGCGGCAAGATCATCTCTTAGCGCTGTGCGCTCGGCATCCTCCACAGTATCCTGATCCTGTGTGCGAAGCGCATGAAACCGCCGCATAAGGGCTGTGTAGGAAAGTGGTCTGCTGTCCTCCAGGTCTGTGGCTGTTTCTGGAAGAGAGACAACAGGTTCTTCCGTAAGGATTTCGTCAGAGACTTGCGCGCGGACCACCAAAAACGGCGCAAAAAGAAGGGATGAAAGAAGACATGCCGCCGTCATCCAGTGGAAAAGCGGGCGATGCGTGTACGTCATAGATGAAAAATAAAAAATAAATCAGACCAACATTGTACAATAATATCATTGAGTATACTCAAAAGCAAAAAAAACTGTCAAGAAATTGTACTATGGGGGGGGAAATTTTTATTCAACGCAAGGTTTCCACAAATGTTTTTCCGTCCGCCACGCACAAACGCGGACGGGGAAAATACACCGGGTATCCTGCCTTTTCACATTCCTCAAATGTGGTTATCGGCGTCGGTATTGCAGGTTTGGCATTCGGTTTTCCAAAACCATATATGATATATACAACAAAACCCGCCGATACCATAAGGAGTACGATAATGTATATGAAAAATTTGTTCCATTTCATATTCGTATAAAAAATTATTGTATTGTACACACCGTTCCCCGCTCGGCGTCAACTTCCACCATATCGCCGTCGCGAAGCGCTTTTGTGGCGTTTCCCGTTCCCACAAGACAAGGTTTTTTCATTTCTCTTGCTACAATCGCCGCGTGGCTCGCAATACCGCCCTCGTCCGTAATAAAGGCTGCCGCCTTTTTCATGCCCACGAGATAATTCGGGTGCGTCGTGTTGGCAACCAGGATATCGCCTCCCTTGATATGGAACACATCCGCGTACTTCCTCACCACGCGCACTCTCCCCCGCGCCACACCCCGCTGAGCGATGATTCCATGTATTTCCATGGATGTCCAAGCCATATCCACTGCCAGCGCTCTTTTGACATATCGTTCATAACGCGGCCGTTCTATCACCCTGATATCAAGGGCACGCGGCGCAGACGTTAACACGCATCCATACTGTTTTCTTTCTTGAATACTCTGGCGGTCAATTCTGTCCTTTTTCAACGCGGTATCAATTTCCCATAACGGAGAGTACCCAATATCATCATACGCGACATCAAAATACCGCGACAGTCCGTCAAATAAAAACGTCCACAGAAATGCATGCTTGCGGCGCACATCATCGCGCCAATCTTTAAAAAAGACGACATACGGAGCGGCTTCAATATATCTTTTTTCTTGTGTATTTGGCCGAAGAAGCTGAATAATTTTTTTCTGAGAAAAAGCATCCTGTCTTGGGAGAGCCACTTTTTTGCAGACGTCTTCAATCCATTCGGCGGTGATAGGAGTATGCCAAACAACCGTCCAGCTTCGTAAAAATTGATAATCGTGAACCAACCGAGATACCGGAACCCCTTTGTGAAACTTTCGCTCAATGTCTTGAACCGCCGTCCGCTTCCATGGCCGTAAAAGCGAGGCAAGAATGGTATCCTGATATGCTTCGGCTTTTTTCTTTTGTATCAACGCATGAGTGGTCTCCAAAAAATCATATTGCCATGATTCGAGCGCCCACCACGGAAGAATACTATACTCATTATTAATGATGGCAAAATCTTTTTGAAACGCGGCAAACGCGCGAGAAAGATGGTCGCGTGAAAAATTTTTTGCCAAGGATTTTTGCCAATAACGGGCTGTTATTTTGGTTTGTTTGAGAAAGGCCACGCCTTCGGCGTATCTCTCCTGAATATGCAATGGCGTACTGTATTTTTTCTGATAGAGCGATCGCCCGACCGCTCGTTCGTCCACATCATGGATGTAGTAATAAATATCTCTTCCTTTAAGGTGCGCGAACAAATATTCTTTTTTTAATTTTGTGAAACGCCAAAGTATATGATAGGCCGTTTGAATGGCCGCGCCAAACGTGGGGAGGTCGCACTCTTTTCGGATAAATAATTTTTTCCAAGGGAAAGCCATACCAAAATTTCCTGTCTATAGTGCAAACTGACGCAATGTATTTTGTCGTTCTCGATAATCGGGTATTGTTTCAGAAATCAAACGCCAAAATTCTTTGGAATGATTGAGCTCTTTCAGGTGACATATCTCATGCACAATGACATAGTCCGCGAGGTAAAGCGGCAAAAAAAGCAGGCGATAATGAAAATTGAGATTTTTTTTGTGGGAACAACTCCCCCACCGGCTGTGCATATCTTTTACGGTAATGGCATGATACGCAAAACCATAGTGGGTATTAAACACATTCATCCGTTCGCAAATAAATTTTTTTGCCCGCGCCCGGCAGGCGCTGTAGCGCTCTTGCGTTATATGATCCGGTATTTCCCAACGGCGTTGTTTTTGAAACACATCTTGAAGCGACTGAACAATCCACGCCTGATGATTGCGGACCGCCCTCTCAATATGCCCTTGTTTTGTCCTCATGGGCGCGGTCACGACCACCTGGCCATTCCCGTGGACCAAAATACGAAGCCGTTTGGCTTGCCGGTGCCGTTTTATGCTATACAAAATATGCTCCTGGGGCATACGAGAGAAGTATTGGCAAAGTATAGCATAAAAAAAGATCGAGGAAGAAAAAAAGAGATGGTTAATAACGGGAATGCTGACGCCGACGAGGCGCTCGTCGTTGCTGTGCGGCATGCGAATGCTGACCGCGACCGCGGCCTCCAAACTGTTTTTGTCCTGCAGGCTCTCGCGAATCTTCATGAGGCGGCTTCGCCCTTTCCGGCGGCAGTGCCGGAAGAGAAAGAATAGGAAGAGATTTTCGAATAAGGCGTTCAATTTTTTTGATATCCGCTTTTTCTGACGGCGTCACAAACGAAATGGCCTTGCCAAAACGACCCGCGCGGCCGGTTCTGCCGATACGGTGGACATAATCTTCGGAATTATCAGGGAGATCAAAATTAACAACCAACGAAATATTCTTGACGTCAATGCCGCGGGCGGCAATATCGGTCGCGACCATAATACGAAATCTTCCTCGTACAAATCCTTCAAGCGCGGCTTTTCTCTGCGGCTGGGACCGGTTGCCATGGATCTCCGTTGCCGTGTGTCCCATGTTTCGAATATCGCGCGCGATTTTCTTTGCGCCATGCTTGGTTCGAGAAAAAATAAGAATAATATCGTCGCGATATTTTTGAAGCAGAGAATCCAAGAGCCGAATTTTGTCATTTTTTGATACGACAAATACTTCTTGTTCCACGTTTTCCGCAGACGTGCCCTGCGGCGCGATCTCAATTCTCAAAGGCATTTTCATAAATGCGCTCGCCAGGGACGAAATGGATGGGGGCATGGTGGCAGAAAACAACATGGTTTGCCGATCTTTTGTCACGGTTTGGAGAATGCGCTTGATTTGGGGCAAAAATCCCACGTCAAGCATGCGATCAGCTTCGTCAAGCGTCACGATATTCACTCTGTCCAGCCGATAGAGCTTTTGGTCTAAAAGATCCACCAAACGGCCGGGGGTTGCAATCACAATATGCGGATTATTTTTAATAGCGCGTACTTGCGGCTGCTGCGATGTGCCGCCAATAATAACGGCAGAGCGCAATCCGAGCGGCGTGCCGACTTGTCTCAGCGCCTGTTCCACTTGAAGCGCGAGCTCTCGGGTGGGTACCAAAATAAGTCCTTGTCCTTTGTTTACCGCAAGTCGTTGGATGATTGGTATACCAAACGCAAGCGTTTTTCCGGTGCCGGTTTGGGCGATGCCCACAATGTCTTTTCCTTCAAGCGCCCCGGGAATAACCTGGTGCTGAATGGGGGTCGGCGTATCAAACCCGTTTTTTGTGAGAATATCAAGAAAATTCTTGCTTATTCCAAGGTCGTGAAAACGACCGGTGGCGTGCTGTTGTGTCATAAAAAAAATGTGTGACCCGATAGTCTTCGAGGTCACACATTGACACCATAAAGATTCGAGTCGTCCCAAACTCCATTCGGGACATAAGTGAATATACGAGTATAGCAGAAAAAGGGCACGATGTCAAGGGGATGGATGGGTCGAAGAGCGATTCCCTGCCGCCACCATTTTTTTCTCAAATGCGTCATACCCCGGATGATTAACAATACAATCAACACCAAAACCAAGCCTCCCCTCACCTGCCCGTTCGGATAACACCGCAAGAACCTCTTGTTCATCAAAAGGTTCATCTCTTTCAATATTTTCTTCTTTTACGGCGCCATCTTCCAGATATTGTCGAATGGGTCGAAACAACGGACTTCCCTCTGCATCAAGCCGCATGGCATAACCAACGTGCTCTTCTAAGGTATAAGGATGGTCACTATCATTTGGAAAGATAACCAACTCAATATCAATCAGGGGCTCTTCCTCCTTACTGAAAATTGGAATAATAGGAGTCCCATCCAAAAGACGCGCCTCCACATCCGGTTTTACCCGAGCGCCAATCTGTCTCACTTGTTCCGGATCCGCAAGCGCCATATATTCTTCTTGAGTAATGGCTTTGGCTTCTAATCGACCAATACGATGACGACGTTTTTGCCGTTCTTTGCGCCGCTCCAGATCGCCATAACCAATACCGCGCTCTTTCATCACAGTTTTTATTCGCCGTTGTATGCCCCCGTATTGATCCTTGAGCACATCATATTTTTTGTCTGTGCCATGCAAAAAAATGGCAATATCCGTTTGAGAAAAACCCATTGCGTTCAGTGTTTCTATAACAGTGCATGCTTGATCCGCCATAGGTTCGTCTATGCCATATTGGCGTCCTTTCAATGTTCTTCGCGCATCAATAGTGTCCACAAATGGCGCCGAATGCATGGCTTGCGCTTCAACAAGCGCTGTGACCGCCTGATCGCGAGATTTCCCCAACACTCCGCGAGAGACTCTACTTTGCGTGGCATGGCGCAGTTCATGGACCAATAACCCATAATTGTATGGAAGAGAGCCGTCCTTTGCGAGACCGCGCATCCGTTCTTTTTTTGTGGGTTGATTGCCGGTAACGTATACCAAAGAACGCTCGCTCATAAAGTGGCCATCCTGTGTATAGAATCCCCCCGCTTTCACCGCGCGCTGAATGTGGGATAATTCCTCATCGGTTGTGCAGGGGAGATTATAAGCATCTCGTATGTTGATAATCTCTTCCACGTGTTTTGCGCCAAGAAGCGTTGCTTTTTCTTCTTCGGATAAGCGATCCGCATCCAAAAACACAATTCGGCTTGCTTCTGGAAATCGTGGTTGGTTCACAAGATCATCTTGAAATGCGTCAACCCCTTCTTCTTCATACGCGGCCCATTCGGACGATTCTCGTTTGAGCCGATCCGCGACCCGTTTTGATAACGCGTCGTATTGTTCTGTTTCAAGAACATCATTCCGAAGAATCTCCTTCATGAGGGATCGACGAAAGTCAGCCATCTGGCGAAGCGTGCCTTCTTGAAGTTCTAATGTTCGCAGTTCTTCGTCGATGTGATGTTCTTGATCTTCCAAAGTATCAAGACGTTCAACAAAGGGACGTGTGTGTTTCTCTATATCAGCGGACGCGGCATATTTTGTACGCGCCACGCGTTCTTGGTTCGCAAATTGAAAAAAATCTTGTGTTCCATATTTAGACCCAACCATTCCTTCTACGAAATGTTCCAGTTCCTCCTTATACTTGGACGAAAGAGAGGTGAACTGATCAAGCATCATCTGAATTTGCTCGGCATAGCGTTTCCGGACTTCCGGAGGCAGCTGTTCTTCTTCTGTGCGGTCAAGAAGAATTTGAAATGCTTGCCGTTCTTCTTCTGTAACCGAAGTAATATCATGTAATCCCCGTTCTAAAAAAACAACAGCTTCTTTTAAGGGTGCTTCGTGATCAGGAATTTCCTCTTCCAGAGTGGCTCCCTCCTCTTCCCCCTCCTCTTGCGCGGCGGCCTCGACCAATAGATGTGTTTGATCTTCAGTAGTCTCGGGCATAGAAATTATTACATGGCATCAATGTTTTTCTTTGTCTTTTCCAATTCTTCGCGATCAATATCGTTTTGCATTGTCTTTCGAATTTTCCGAGCACGGCGTCGAAGCAACACAAGCTTAGCAGTCAATGCCGCATAAAGTTGCTTTGGATCAGAATTTGACATAGAAGATTATTCCGGATAATACACTATTTATGCGCTATTGCACCCGGATCGTTACCGGCGCAACCATGCCCATCGAACACGTAATTTTGTATGTTCCTTTTTTCGGCTTCCCAAGATCAATCACATTTTTCCCGGGTTGCAACTGTACAAAACCGCTTTTGAGCCCTCGAGCGGATAAAAATGCCCCACACCCTTGGATGCCTTGATTATTCACAATCAGTTTTGTCGGAATGCCCGGACGAATGGTGGACTGGCTTGTGAGCGTGTAGGAAAATCCTTTTGCAACCATGGTCACCTGTTGTTCTCCTGTTGTGTTTGCAGGCTCTTCAACCTCCACGTTTTCGTTCGCCGCATCTTTTGCCAACACATCGCTCACGCTTGGCAACCCCAAGACATTCAATTGGCCATTCACATTATACAGCGCAAAAATGATGAGAACAACGCCGGCATAAAAGGAAAACACTCTTGCTCGATTTGGGTTGGCTGTTCCACGGACACTCACAAGACCAATGCCAAGAAGAGGAATCATCGTCCCAAGGACAAAGAACAGAAGAATCAAAGCCCCGCGAGTGGCGCTTCCGGACGTGAGCGCGACTCCTTGGGCGATTAACGTAAACCCGCATGGGAGCAACACCGTGCCGGCGCCAATCGCAAATGGAAGCTGATTCCCCTTTTTTCCTTCAGACCCCGCAATACGTCGCGTCACTATTTTGGGCATGCGAATCTGAAATCGCTCCGCCCACGTGACCCCTGCCATTTGAAGGCCAATCATCAGCATGACGAACGAAACCAAAAGAGTAATAAGGGCGTAGAGCGTCACCTGCTCAAGCGCAATCGCTTTCCCCAGGGCGCCAAGCAGTGCACCAAAAAGCCCATAGGCAAACAATCTCCCCCCATGGAAAAAGAAATGCGGGATCATTTTTTTCCTTGTGGGTGCGTCATATCCATATTGCCCATTCCACTGTTTCGTGAGCGACAAAAGAATTCCTCCAACCAACGCCGCGCAACTGGAGAGCCCTGCGACCAGCCCAAAGAGGAAAAAAATACCGAGCGACGAATTGTCACTGACATTCACGTACGTCGCGGCGCCTGTTTTTTCTATAAGATAGAGGGCAAAAAACACAAGCCCCACGCGAGCCAACGTACCAAGCTTTTTTCGAAGAAGTTTTCTATCCAAGCGTATACCCTGCTGTCCTTTTTGAACATAGAATAACGGCTGTTTTTTCGGCTGTGGTTTCGTTTCAGAAAAGGTATAGCCATCGTTTTTGAACCACCCGTTTAATTCGTTCACATGCGGCGCGTTCCCTTCATATTCAATCCGAAGAGCATTCTTTCCAAGTGATGCATCGGCAACCTTGACGCCTTTTTCCTGCAACACTCTTTTTTCAATTAAGAGTTCACACGAGGCGCAATGCATGCCGCCGATAAAATAGATTTTTTCTTTCATATGGATGTATAACACAATGAAAAAATGAGCACATCAGTACTCATGGACGCTTTCATGCGCGCATTACCAAGCCTTGGAATGAAGAATCCCTCCTGAAAATAATCGCCGAAACAGCAGGGCAAAATATGCCCAATGATATTTCCATTGAAGAAGATACGAACGACACCAAAGAGAAAACGCACGCAAGGGACGCAATACGGAGATACATAAGGCGATACCCAATACCAAAACTGCAAACTCAAAAGAAACCAACACAGCCGATGCGAGCGTATGATGAGTGGCCGTAGTATTCTCGGAAGATTCTCCTGTTGTGTCCGTGGCGCAACAGTTCTGCGACGATGCTATTTCTGTGTGTTCAGGATCGTGCCCACTGAGCAGTGTGTGGCCAATCATGCCAATCCCAACACCGACGCACGACCATAGAAGGACGAAAAATAGGAGAAATGCAACAATTTGTTTAAGAGAAAAAACCATATAAAAATTATGATAACACAAGAGTGGCCGTTCGTCCAACTCTATAAAAGTTATACGGATAACTTTTTGATCTTCTTCTACCAAAAAATCCCTCACGGGATTTTTTGCTCGGCGGGTCGGATTCGAACCGACGACCAATTGGTTACATCAGTCTTCCGGTTTCCCAAAAGGATGGACTATATTATCACCCTCGCCAAATTCCGATTGAATCGGAAACGTTAGGGTGCGAGGCGCTTCCCCAGTATCGGACAGACAATGTACGTCCGGCACAAGGTACTCCAATAAATGGATAGTCTCTGAACCTGCTTCCGACAGGGTTACAGTGCGAAAGCACTGTTCTCTCCCTGAACAAAAGATTGGCTGCTGATTATCCTGCTCCACCGTTGGAATGAGGACTTCCAGCAATTCACCTCGTTTTCATCCCGATATTTCTATCGAGAGCTGCTTTTCTCACAGCCAACTGCTCTACCGCTGAGCTACCGCCGAATTTGTCTCAGTTTTCTTAGTTGATCTAAGTTAACTGAGTTTACTAAGTTATTTTTGTAACTTAGTAAACTGAGAGAACCAAGAAAACTCAGTAAACCTGTATTTGCTCGGGGCCAGGGATTCGAACCCCGATAGTCAGGACCAAAACCTGAAGTCCTACCATTAGACGAGCCCCGAATTATATATTTTCTCAGACCCGAAGATGTCTTCGCATAGCGAGAAAACTGGTCATGATAGTTAAAAAGAGGACGGCCATAAACTGTCCGCCAAGCAACAATAATATATGGGAAAAAAAGTATTGTGTCAAGATGGACGGCTGTTCAAACACAGCGGCGACATAGGGGTCAAGAACGCGAAATGCAAAAAAAACAATGACTGCAGTCAAAAAGGTGCTCAACACACTAAATAGAAAGGCCTCAACGATGTAAGGCCCGCGAATAAACCAATCCGTGGCCCCGACCAATTTTTTGATGGCAATTTCAATGCGCTGGGTATAAATAGCCACTCGAATGGTATTAAAAATGATGAGAAACGCAATAACCGCGAAAAAAATCGTCAACGCATAGCTCAATCGTTCCACTTGTTTGGTAATCATATCAATGCGTTCGATCGCTTTTTCTGTGTCGTCAAACGTTTTTGCTTCGATAATATCTTCGTACTCCGGGACAGATAGGGCATCAATGATATTTTTATATTCTGCCGGATCGCGCGTCTGAATAATTAAAACAGCGCCAAGCGGATTTTCTTTCAGTTCAGCCAGCGCTTCTGAAATATGTTTATCGTTTTCATGGGTTTTTTTGAATGCCTCAAGCACCTGCTCTTTGGATTGGTATTCCGTGCCGATCACTTCGGGAAATGAAGTGACAAATGAAATCACCTCGTCAATACTTTGTTGAGACACGGCATTTTCAAAATAGACGCTCACGTCAATTTGGCTTTTGATGGATGTGATCGCCTCTCTCGTCAATACGCGAATCACCAATAATGTATTCACGGACAAAAGCATGAGAATCAAAATAAGAACTGTCATCGCGGACAAACTGATATTGCGGGCCAAATCTTGAAACGCAAACTTGATAACACGCAAAAAAGAAACCATGGAAGAAAATTTAAAGGCGATATTTCCCGTTTTGTTCATCGGCAATAATTTTGCCGTTGTGAAGCGTAATCACGCGCTTTTTGAGACTATTGACCACTTCCCTATTGTGCGTCACCAGAACGACGGTGGTTCCAAATTCATTGATTTTTTTTAAAATTTCAATCACCTCATATGTATTGATCGCGTCCAAATTTCCGGTTGGTTCGTCCGCGACGACAATTTTTGGCCGATGGACAAGCGACCGCGCGATAACAACGCGCTGTTGTTCTCCTCCGGACAACTGCCCGGGATATCGGTCGGCCTTATACCCCAATCCCACAATATCAAGAACGCGCGGGACCACATCATGAATGCGATGCTGGGTCTCCCCGGCCACCTGGAGCGCAAATGATACATTTTCTTGAACTGTTTTTTTGGGCAATAATTTAAAATCCTGGAAAATAACGCCAATTTGGCGACGCAAAAAAGGAATATCCGATTTGCGAATACCCGAAATATCCCATCCCCCTATTTCCACAGTTCCGGCAGTGGGCTTTTCTTCCGCAATCAAAATTTTGATCAGCGTGGTTTTGCCGGTTCCGCTTTGGCCGACAATAGAAACAAACTCTCCTGCCCCAATATGGGCCGAAATATTATCAAGTGCCAGCGTGTCTTTGTTGTATTGCTTTGTTAATCCTTTAAGGGTGATCATACCAAAAACGCGATCAATTATAAAAAGTATAGCATAAAATAAAAAAGCGATATAGATGGTATTGCCCCTTGAAAAAGAAAATGACCTATGCTAACGTCCACGCAACTCGCAACCGGAGGGCTCATGTACACGCAAGAGGAAGGCGAGGCCTTCGTGGACCGGTTGGTCCGCGAGGCCGCGAACGAGGGCGCGATTCGTGCCCTGATCACCACAAACGTCCGGCACGCGGCGCCGGACGGGTCTGTCATGTTCATTGAACTCTTTCGGAGGGTCGCCAAGGCCCTCGAGACATGCACCGTCGATGAGAGGGAGTGCGTCGAGACTTTCGCCCTGACGGACAACGAATGCCACATGCTCGATTTTCTGATGTCGGCCAATGGTGGCGATATCTCGGCCGCGGCCGGGCGCATGGCCCAGCGCCTGTTCGCCACGCCGGACAACGCGAAGCAGGCGATGAAGTGCGCCATCGTCTGCGTCTGGATACTTCAGCTCGCCCGGGCCAAGGGCGGGTAGCTGGGGGCACCACAAGGGGGGCAACACGGAGCCGGTCGGACTCCAGGGCGATACGAGACGCCCAATCCGACCATTAAAAAATCCTCTGATCTTTCAGAGGATTTTTTGGTTATTATTTTTTCTTTACGACTTCTTCTTTGAGAATTTTTTTGGCAACAATAAATACGATAAGCGCGAGGATAGAAAAATTAAACAATTCCGCCAAAAACGAGCCATATGGAATTCTGATCGGCCCAACGTGAAGGGCTATTTCTTTCCATGATTGTGTGGAAAGAATCGGATTGAGAATGGGCATGAGCACGTCTTTCACAAGAGAATTGACAAGGCTCGTGCTCGCGCTTCCCATCACAAATGCGATCGCAAGGGAAATAATTTTGTATTCTTTTATAAATTGCAAAAATTCTTTGACAACCATAGCGTATCTGTATTGAATGTTGAAGAGCCGATGAGCGGAATCGAACCGCTGACCTTACCCTTACGAAGGGTCTGCTCTACCAGCTGAGCTACATCGGCAAAACACGACTATGCTATTTGAGCGGGTGAGCGGAATCGAACCGCCGTATCAAGCTTGGGAAGCTGGCGTAATAGCCATTATACGACACCCGCAAAACCCCGGACGGTGCGACGTCCCTCTTTGATCCGGGGCATACAAAGCCGCGTATCTTTTATTGAACAGGCTCAACACTCTCCGCAGGATTTTCTCCATCACCATTTTCATTTTCATCAATACTGATTGGCGCATCTTCAAGAGCAGGAGCAGGGGCGTCCAAACTTTGGATAATTTCAACAAATGGATTTTCCAAATTGGCGGACATCTTCACGTTTGCATTCCGCAGTTGATCGTTCATAAACGCTTCAAAATTTTTTGCCTGCCGCCTGCCGGTGAGCTTGACGATATGATACCCAAATTGGCTTTCAACCAATTGCGGACCTACCTGATTGATGTCCAAGGCAAACACCGCTTCCTCAAAAGGCGCCACCATGTCTCCCCGGCCAAACCATCCCAAATCCCCGCCTTTGGGCGCGGTCGCGTCACTGCCGTATTGTTTTGCGAGCGCCGCAAAATCGGTATCGGACGACATGGAATCAAGCACTTCTTGAGCCGCTGAACGCACCTGCGCCTTTGCATCTTCTGGCGCTTTTCCTTCAAGATCGGCGGTGTCGACAGGAAAAAGAATGTGGCTCGCCCGCACCTCTTCTTCTCCGGTCTCATATTGTTCATACGCGGAGTCGGTACTCTCGCCAAATGCTTCCCGTAATTTTCGCTCAAGCACCAATGGCCCGATGACGCGGTGCAGAAAATCGTCGATCGTCCACCCATATTGATCCATCAATTCCCCGGCCGCGACTTCTTCCGACCCTCGAGACGCAATAAGGTCTGCTTTACCTTCTTCATAATCATCATTCGTCACGGAGACACCAAACATATTGGCGGCGCTCTTGACCAGGGCATTCAAAAACAAACGCTGTGCGACAATTTTTCGCAATTCTTCTTTTTCAGGGCTTTCAAATCCTTCCCGCGGCTGTGAAAAAAACGTTTTTAAACTGGTGTAATCTTTCGCATAATCGGAAAAAAGAATCTTTTGCCCGTTAACACTGCCAATAGAAAGACGCATGACCGTCGCGGCCTTCACTACGTAAGGCGCAGGAGACAGCTCTTGAGCGCCCACACGCACCATATAATACCCGCCAATAAGCGCGAGAGCGATAAGGGTGAGAATGCCATACAAAAACATTTTTCCGGGGTGGGATGTTTTTTTCTTTGGTGATACATCGTCTGGGTGCGATGCTGTGCCCCCATCGTTTTGATGCGCCTCGTTCATGTCGGTCATATAAAAAATAAAAATTATGAAATAAATCTTATAATTTGTTCAATATCTCCATTGCCTTTTCCATTCCCTCATCAACGGGCTTCTCGAGCGGCTGATTTTGGTCGTCAACCAGACGAAACATGGGGTCAATAATGATATCGGGCAGAATGCCTTCTTGATCAATATGTCTTCCGTTCGGGGTAAGCCATTTTGCCACTGTTAATTTGAGCGCCGATCCGTCGGGAAGAAACTGAAAATCCTGGACCGATCCTTTCCCAAAAGTTTGTTGGCCGAGAATGGTGGCCGCCTTATAATCCTGGAGGGCGCCCGCAACAATTTCCGCGCCTGACGCCGTTAAATCATCCACCAAAACCACGGTCGGCACGCCAACGAGACGATGGTTTCCTGTTGTGGCATGTTCTTGATTCTGCGCGGGATCCCGAAATGCCTCTTTTACAATCACCCCTTCCGCGATCCACTCGCTTGCCACATCAATCGACGTGTCCAAATACCCTCCGGGGTTGCTCCGCATGTCAAGAATGATTCCTTTTCCTGATTTTTCCAAAAACGAACGAACCGCGGTGTCAAATTCTTTTTTTGTCTTTTCATTAAAATAGCCGATTCGAATAAAAGCAATGCCATTCTCTTTCATCTCAAACATAATGCTCGGCACGTCTATGGTGTTGCGAGTAATCACAATATTGCGCGTTTTATCAAGCGCATCTTCGCGGACAATGCTCAATCGGACGGACGTCCCTTTTGGACCTCGAATCCGCGATACCGCCTCTTCCAAGGTCATCCCAAATGTCTCTTTTTCATCAATCGCAAGAACCATGTCGCCCGGGCGCAAGCCTGCCTGTTCGGCCGGTGATGATGGCAGTGGGGCTAAAATAATAATTTGTTTATCTTTTACGCCGATTTCCGCACCAATGCCTTCAAATTTTCCAGACAAATCCTGGGCAAATTCTGCCGCCTTTTTGGGAGGAAAATAGACGGAATACGGATCGTCAAGGCTGTTGACCAGCCCTTCGAGCGACCCATAAAATAGCGACACGTCATCGGTGTTATTCCCGACATAGTTTGACTGAATGCTGTCCCAAATATCCCAATACTGAGAAAAACTCACCGATGGCGACCGTGTTTTGGAATAAAGGTCCACGACCTTGGTAATGTCCACCTGGCCGGATTCATTCGTCACCGCCCTGCCGACGGACCATAAATCACCGGCAAAAAAACCAAGACCAAAAGAAAGACAAACCAAAAAAATCACGATAATCTTTTTTCTTTTTCTCTGAGTGTTCCGAAGAGGATACTCCATCATATGCATCTTTTTTTTAAAATACGATACTGTCGGGCCTTGCGTCCACGCGTTGAATGCTGACGCCAATATGAGTGAGCCTGCCCACCAAATCTTCATACGCGCGCTCGATAGGATACGTATTGCGCAGGACCGATGTTCCCTTTGCCGCGATCATGGCGATAAGAAGCGCCATGGCCGGCCGTATTGCGTTGGGACAAATCAATTCATTGCCAATAAGCGGCGTTGGTCCTTCGATAAACACGCGATGCGGGTCAAGCAGTGTCACTTTGGCGCCCAATTTTTGCAATTCCAAATAATAGAGCGCCCTGTTTTCATAACACCAATCATGCACCAGCGTCCGCCCTTTTGCCTGAGTTAATAGTGGAACAAACAATGAAACATTATCAATATTCAACCCGGGAAATGGCCTGCCATACAACTTATCGGGAAGCGCGGAAAGCGTGGAAGGTCGGATGGTCACATCGACCAAATCGGTTTTGCCGTTTTTTGCCTTTCGTTTTTTTCCCAAACGGTATTTCTGTCCCATGACAGAGAGCTTTTCCAATTCCAATTCAAGAAACTGAATGGGGCAATGGCGAATGGTGAGCGGCGACTGCGTGGTGACTGCGAGCGAAATCCATGCCATAGCATCCACTGGATCGGGGGAAACCGCAAACGAGACATCGTGCAAGCGTTTTACTCCCGTAATCGTGAGCGTGGTCGTGCCAATGCCCTCAATCCGCGCGCCCGCCGCAACCAGCATGTGGCACAGGTCTTGCACCATGTAATTGGCCGACGCAAAGGTAATGGTGGTAGTGCCGGGGGCAAGAACTGCCGCCAAAATAACATTTTCGGTCGCTGTATCCCCGGATTCATACATCACGACGTGCGCCGCCGCGAGCTTGCGCGTCACAACCTCGTACCATCTGGTTTTTGAAATAATGCGAATGCCAAACTTTTCCAGGCTGTGCGCGTGGGGAAATATCGAACGATTGCCGAGCTTGCACCCTCCGGATTTATATAATTTGTATGAACGTTCTCTAGCGCAAAGCGCGCCAAACAATAATAACGAAATCCGAAGTTTTCGACATGCCTGCCGGTCAATGGACTCAAGCGTCAGCGGTTTTGACGTATCGAGGACAACGATTTTTTCCGTTTCCCACGCGTAGGAAACGCCGATACTCTCCAAAAGTTCAAGCACGCGTTCCACGTCTTCGACGCGGCTCATATCTTCAAGACGCACCTTGCCCTTGATCACCAATGAACCCATCAAAAGAGCGACGGGCGAATTTTTTCCTGAGGTGACATCAATGGTTCCATGCAATTGTTTTCCGCCGTGAATCAAAAACATTCCCATACCGGTTGATTTTGACACATAATGTGATAGGATTATACCGTAGAGAAAAGAAAAAGGCAATCCCTATGACCTATCCCAATACGTTTCTTACGCGCCGCTTGAGACGAGCCATTATGATTGGCTTGATTGCCATTTTTTCTATCTCGGCGCCCATGCTCATTTTTTATACCATCGGTTACCGGATTGATTTTCGGACATTTCATGTACAGCAAACCGGTGTCGTGAGCATCACCATACGGCCGGCAGATGCCAATATTTTTATCAATGCTCTACCCGTTTCTTCCAAAAAAATAGGCATTTTCTCCGGAGAAACCAGCGCCCGCATCACCAATCTCAAACCCGGCGCCTATCGCATTCGAATTGAAAAAGAAGGATATTATCCGTGGGAAAAAGAGATGCCGGTCGAAAGCACCCAAACCACCTATATTCGAGACCTCAGTCTTATGAAAAAGGCCTCTCCGGTGAGGCTCAATTTTTTTTCGGCAACGACGACTCCGGAACATGTCGTATTTTCGCATGATGGGCAGTATGCCATGGCGCAACAACAAACGGAAACGGGTATAACAGTCGACCTTATTGATTTTTCCAAAAGACCGCCAAAACGTATTCCTGTGAGCACAACCGCGGGAACAGCGCCGTTCTCTCTTTCCTGGTCATGGTCAGGGCATTATGGGCTTATCGGAGAAATGGAAAAAGATATCGTTTCATCAACGATTTTCTCGGCCAAAAACCCCGCGATAACGGCAACAGTGACAACCACAAAAAGCGCACATGTCTCTCAATGGCCAAAACAAAAGACAGAACAAGGCGTATACATCCAAAAGGAAGACATGATCCAGCGCATCAATACGCTCAGTGAAAAAAATATCGCCATTTCATCCTCTTCGATATGGTATGTGGATGATCATCAAACGGTTTTTTCGTATGCCCCTGAGAAAAATGTTCTTGAACGTTCGCCAAAAAATCAATCAGCAATATATCTTGAGGAAGAAATCGATCAGATTATTGACATCAACGACAATCGCCTTATTGCGCATGGCCCCGCAGGTGTCATGATCTTTTCCCGAAGCAACGGCATTGACATACAAGGAAAAAAGACGGTTGCTGTTGATTCGTGGTATTACAACCCTTTTGTCTCCGAGTGGGTCCTTTGGTCGCCTTGGGAACTATGGAATATTTATGAGAATGGCTCTTTGGCTCTTTTCAATCGCACGAGCGAACCCATGAAGGATGTCAAAGCTCTGGATATTCATGGCGCGCTGTTTATTGCAAAAGAAAACGCGCTCATTGCGTTTCATCCCGACTACCATATGAGCCAAACCGTTCTTTCGGACGTGCGTATAGAAAGTTTCGGCGTGGACGTCAAAAAACGCATAATTTATTTTTTTGGAGAAGTGAATAAAGAACAAGGAATTTTTGAACTCGCCTATTGACACAATTATATTTCAATAACCGTCTTGTCTCCTACAATCATTCGATGACCGGCCGCCGCGTCATCGTTTTGTTTTCGTATCTCCACCTTTTTTCCGATAAGACTGTCGCGAATATGAATATCGCCGTCAATCACGACATTGTCGAGAATGATGGAGTTGAAAATAGTGGATCCTCGTATTTCCGTTCCCGGGCCAATCGTGACGTGGGGCCCAATGGCACAATTCCGAAGAACGCAATTCTCTCCAATAATAACCGGCCCATGTACAACCACGCCCTCCTGGGTTTGTGTGCCAATGCCAATTCTCACATTGCCGTTGATCTGAGTATCATGATGCACGGTCCCGTGATTTGAAAATTCTCCCGGCTCAAGCTGATCCAAAAGCAAGCGATTGGCAACCAATAAATCCTCCACTTTCCCTGTATCTTTCCACCAGCCGGTAATTTCTCTATAGCCTACCTTTTTGCCGGCATGCAACAAATAGGAATGAATACTCGAAATTTCATATTCGCCGCGCGCGCTTTTTTCGATATGATCGAACGCGTCAAAAAAGACTCGATGGCCGTAGAGATACACGCCGGTAACCGCAAAGTTATTCGGCGGATTCGCCGGTTTTTCCAATACATCAATAATATGACGGCGGTCGTCAAATACCGGCACGCCAAAACGCTCCGGATCTTCAACTTGGGAGAGCGCGAGCATGCAGTCGTACCGCTCACGCGTAAACGAATCCACCATTTCTTTCAAACTGCCCAAAAGAATATTATCGGACAAATAAAAAAGAAATGGATCATGGCCGATAAAACGCTCGGCCTCTTTGACCACATGCGCCACACCCTGCGGACCGCCGGTTTGTTCGTAAAATCGGATGCGAATGCCCCAGTGCCCGCCATCGCCGATATACTTTTGCAGTTCTGTCTCTCCGGGATTCATATTGATAAAAATCTCGGTGATACCCGCTTCGACCGCTTTTTCAATAGCATGAAAAATCATTGGCTTGTTCGCCAATGGCAAAAGATGCTTGTTAATTGTCGTGGTAATCGGATGAAGCCGCGTGGCGCGGCCGCCGCCGGTAAGCACTGCTTTTTTGATTTTCATATCACCACCAAATAAGCCCCTTCACCACAATCCAATAATAGAGCGTCATCACAGGGTTGGCAATATACCGCACGAGCGGATTATCCACCGATTTATCCTGAAAATAAATACCGGCAACGGAAAATGACAGCAAAAATCGGTCGCTTACTTTCCGCATCGATTGAATGTTCTTCCGTTTTTTGAGCCACAGTGTCCAGTGTTTTGGTTGCAACCAATAGCGATAAATTTGGACTCGCTTATCCGCCCACCCGCCTTTGAACGCAAAAAACCAAAGACCAAGCTCAAGCGCAAGCCCTATGGGGAGAAGAAGAACCAGCGTGCGCCATTTGAAAAACATGAGCATCGTGCCATACCGGTTTCTTTCCATCCAATAAAATTTGGTAATGCTCCGGCTAAATTGATATTTATGATAAAAAATGGAGTCGCTGACAAGCACAATGCGATATCCCACCGCTCTCAAACGCAAGGACCATTCCAAATCTTCATGATAGAGAAAAAAATTTTCATCCCACATGCCGTACTGGCGGATAAGATCGGCGCGCATCAACAGCGCGGCGCCGCTCGCGTATGAAATTTCTTTGATGGGAGGAAGTCGAAGTTCCTCAAATTTCATACGGTACTGATCGCAAAATCCAAACCCCAAATAATGAAATGAATTCCCCGTGCTGTTGATAAGATCCGTCTCCGGGTGGAGCAACATGAGCGACTGCGCGGCGCCGATCGTCTTGTCTTTTTCCATTGCCTCAACGATTGGCTCAAGACAATTGGACGCCATAAATCCGTCATTATTGTGGAAAAAAACATAATCAAACCCGTGCGCGAGCGCCCAGCGAACGCCAACATTGTTGCCGCCCGCAAATCCGGTATTTTCTTTTTGGGGCAACAGGGTCACATGTGGAATTTCTTTTTGAGAAAGCGGCAAAACGGTTTCTTCCAGAAAACGAACCGATGGCCCGAACTCCGGATGCGGGTTGTCGACCACGATACATTCAACCCGATCTCTCGGATAGGTTAATTTTTTGAGTGATGATACGACATCGTCAATATAGGGTTCGCAATGAAACGAAAGATAAATAATCGCGACCTTAGGATAATTTTGAAGCATAATATTTGTGTTTGCCCCGCCACTTGAGAAGATATTTTATCCAGCTTGAGGCGTGAATGCGGGCCAGTTTATTTTTAAACAACGCGCGCAACAAACCTGGAATTTTTGCGGAATCGCGCGCGTGTTTATGCCGTATCACTATATCATGAACATAATACACCGGCCAGCCCACGTCCCACATCCGTCGGCACCAATCGCAATCTTCCAAGTACATAAAATACCGATCGTCGAACCATCCAATATGGTCTACCACTTCCTTGCGAACCACCATGGCGGCGCCAAGGACCCAGTCAACGGGACGCGTGCTTTCATGATCAAAATCCGTCATAAGCAAATGATCGGTTCTCAATTTTACCCATCGATATTTTCGATCAAAATGAATTTGTTTCAACGGTTTGATGAGGATGGAAGGCAAATCAAAACGATAACACGAATATTGCAACGTGCCGTCCATATTTAATAATTTAGGGCCGATGCATCCGATCTGGGGATGCCCGTCCATAAATGCAATAATACGCTGAATTGTTTTTGACTGTTCGGGAATGATGGTATCTCTGTTTAAGGCAAAATAATATCGCGCGACGGTCCTTTGAAACCCACAAACATTTCCTTTGCCAAAGCCAACATTGCCGCCGGTATCCACATAAAGCGCCTGTGGAAAGCGCAAAAGAAGATCTTCTTTCATACCGTCTTTATTTTCCGAATTATCGGCAACCGTGATCTGCACGTCATACGGGCAATCTTTGATATCCTGAACCAAAGAATCCACGGCATTCAAAATGTCGTCTTTGCAAAAATAATTCAAAAATACGATGTTTACATCTTTCATACGTTTCTCATATACCGGCGGCTACCCTACCACACACCCACTGAACAAACAAGGGTACTAATCAAAATACGGAACCTCGTCCCACGCAATTGGGTCAACAAAACGAAAATGTTCATCCAAAGATGAAATCCGATGCATCTGTTCATTGGTTAGCGCGAAATCAAAAATCTTGCTGTTACCCATAATATGTTCTTCAGAGGTGCTTTTCGGTATAACACAGACTCCTCTCTCGACAGCCCACCGCAACACCACTTGTGCGGGTGTTTTTCCAAGGGACGCGGCGACATCTTTGATGATTGGTTCGTTAAAAAGATGATGCGCTTTCTCGTCCGGCTCTGCCTCGGTGATCGCATTGCCAGGTCTGCCAAGCGGTGAATACGCGGTAACACACATACCCATGCCTTGACAAAACTGCACCAACCGCTCCTGGACGTTATATGGATGGAGTTCGATTTGATTCATAACCGGACGATAGCGCGCGTACGTCAAAAGATCCACCAACATAATTCCAGTAAAATTACTGACGCCAATATGGCGCACCAGCCCTTCATCAACCAACTTTTCCATAGCGTGCCAGGTCTCCTGAATTGACACTGGCGCCAAATGATCCATTTTTTTTGAATTGCCGCCCAACCCCCCCCTTGTGGCAATGCCCCAATGCATGAGATATACATCAAGATACTCGAGCTCTAGATCTTTCAGCGTTTGCAAGCAAGCCGGACGCACATCATGAGGATGATGCGCGGAATTCCATAGTTTACTCGTGACAAAAACGTCTTCTCTTGGCACGACCCTCGGGAACAGCTGAGAAAATGCGTCACCAACCGCCGGTTCGTTTTTATACACGGCCGCGCAATCAATATGGCGGTAGCCCGCGTCTCGGATGGCAAACACAACCGCGTTTGTCACGTGGCTTGCTGGTGATTGCCATGTCCCCAATCCCAACTGCGGCACTGCTGTGCCATTATGAAAGGTGAGATATTCCATAAAAATATATTAAAAACTCTCGTTTCTCATTTTACCACCACTGTCTCATTGCTTTCCAAGAAATTTTTCTTTTTGCTCGAATATGTGTTCTTTTTTCTTTCAACGCGTTCCGCTTACGCCAGATGTCCCCAAGTCCTTTCAATACAGACCGATCAAACAGCAAAAACCAAAAAAACTTTTTTAGTTCGTACCAAAAAATCCAAGGAAAATCCAAGACGACATTCTGCCAATATTCATTTTTATACAGGGTCATGAGATGGTTTTTATAACTGTTATGCTTTACCCACGACGATTGTTTTTTTTTGTTCTCCGCCGCGACCGTGTCACTCATGCGTTCCATACCAACGGCAGAGCGATCATGATACGCAACCGCGTCAAGCTCAACAAAGGCCCGATAACCTGCTAAACGCAGACGAAACGCGAGGTCCACATCTTCTTTGTATGCATGATATTGTTCATCCAAAAAGGTCCCGTCCGAAAACGAAATAGCTTCAAGCGCGGATCGCCGAAACAGAGGAAGCGCCCCAGACACGCCAAACACCTCAAGAATCGTATCGCGTTCAAACGGCGTTGCGCGGAAAGAAAGATTCATTTTTGATTTTATGTTTTCCCATTCTTTTCCTGCATATTTTTCTATCACTCGCCGACTTCGAAATACTTTGAGACCGAGAGAATCAATGCAATCCGTAAAACTTTCTTCTAATGAAATGCCTGGCTTTTCCTTGAGAAGACAAAAATTCCATTTCATGAGCCTCGGCGTCACGGCCGCGACATCGTGTTCTCTATCCAAAAATACTACCAGCTTCTCCAAACAATCCGGCATAAGATACATGTCTTGATTGAGCAATACTATATACTCAGGAGCGTCTTGTTCTTTGTTCATGGCCAATCGAAACAACTGATTATGCCCGCCCGCGAATCCTTTATTTTCTTTGTTTCGAATCAATTCATGCGGGTATGAAAATGATATCAATTCGTTTTCTATCGCCCCAACCGTGGCATCTTCAGAGGCATTATCCAAAACAACCATCTGCCAATCTTGAAACGTCTGTTTTTTAAAGGAATCAAAAAGATACGGAATATATTTCGCGCCGTTCCAGGTGACGAGGTGCACAGAGAGTTTTGACATAGAACCAAAAGGAAAAACTCAAAAGTCAAAAATGAATTTTACCTTTCTCACCTATCCACACGATCGATATCCCAATCGGCCGCGCGATCGCGATCCATACCCATTTCCACCACGGTTCCCATTTTTGAAAATACGTGAGCATACTTTTGGTAAATTGTTTTTGTTTCCAGAGCGTGGTGCGTTGTTTAAAACTTTGGCCGATATAATCCACACACGAAATAACAGGCGTGTACATAACTCGGTATCCCAACTGTTTTGCTTCATGGCACGCGTCCACCTCTTCAAACCAGAGAAAATACCGAGGATCAAACGCCCAGCCAAGTTTGTCGACAAGTTCACGCCGCATACAAAAAAAAGAACCGCGGACACTGTCAACCACCTGCTCTTTTTCAAAATTAAACGTTTTCATAAGATAACCATTCAAGAGTTGCGGAAACAGATGCGGCAATTTTAAAATGAGGGCGGCCTGTTCCCATACGCGTGGAAATCGTCTTGGAGACGCGTCCCAATTGATATAACCATGTTCATCCACTAATTTTGGACTCGCGATACCAACATCCGGATGCGCGTCCATCCAGGAAACCATTGCGTCAAGGCTTCCCTCGTGTAATCGCATATCAGCATTAAGAAATAACAAATACCTGCCCATACTTACTGCAACACCCTGATTATTGCCCGCGCCAAATCCTTTATTTTCCATATTGGCAATCACCCGAACCTGAGGGAATTCCTTCTGCACCAATGCCACTGTTTTGTCGGTTGAGGCATTATCCACCACAATTTGTTCAAAAGAAATAGTTCGGCAACCCAAAACAACCGAACGGAGCTGTTCTCTTATAAAATCAGCAGAATTCCACGTGACCGTAATAACCGACAAATCCATAGGTTTCTCTTTACTATGGTATAGAGAATATCTAAAAAAAACAAGCAACCCCGATACGTATCGGGGCTAATTCAATTCCTCCTCGTTATTCCTCTCCGCGAGGAACCCGCCGACAAGGACGCCGTGCTGATACACAAAGCAGGCGCTAAAGACGGCCCTGGCAAAAACGGCCGGCAGAAGGTATCGGCGATCGGCCTCGAGAAGCGGGAGTTCCCACACCTCCTCAAGGTCAAACCAGCCAAAGTCCACGGTTTCTTCCACTTCGCCGGTGAAGTCGGAAGAAATAAACACGTGAACCAGCCACGGCTCCGGGCCGAGGCCGGACACGAGCATCCGGCCGAGAAGCAGGACGTTGCCGAGGATAATACCGCCCTCCTCGGCAACTTCTCTTCGAACGCACGCTTCCGGCGTCTCCCCGACCTCGACCTTGCCGCCGAGGCCGTTCCAGACGCCGTAGTGCGGTGCGTACTTTTTGGTGCCCCGAATCAGGAGCACCTGTCCGTGCCGAAACACGTAGCAGAGCGTTGCCACTTTCATGGCTTCCTCCTTTTTTTGGGTTTAATTCCACCCCCTCACCTACTGTCAATAGTACAAGACAAATAAAAAACAGCCAACATCGCTGTTCGCTGTTTTTTGATGTTTAAAAATTTTGATCTTCCTCGGGGTGGCTCAAAATTCAAATGACTCCTCTTAAATATGCCGTGTCATCCGGCCCACAAACACCCCGCTCTTCAAATACATCCACAACTTTTTCTTTGAACAAGACATCTCTTCCACGAATATGTTCCAATCTATCAAATCGTTTATCCATATTCTCGAACCTCTTATCCATTTTTTCAAATCTCTTATCAACTTTTTCAAACCCTTTCTCCATTCTCTTCTCTATTGTTTCAAACCTCTTGTCCATTGTTTCAAACCTTCTATCAATCTTCTCAAACCGTTTCTCAGACCTTCCCGTTATTTCAGCCGCAAACCGAGCGAGTTTATCATCCACATATATCTTCATTCGATGTTCGGATTTTCCGACTTCGCTTTTTATGGTGTCAGACATAACATCAGACAACCGTGGAATAAGAAAATCATCCGTGAACTCGAGTAACAACCCAAGCGTCACCGGTTTATCCAAATTCGTTTTTCGTTCTCCCATTCTTTTTTTGCTATTTTCCTCCTTCATAGAATAAAATTAAAAATACATACTTCAAATATATCATCGCCATTGCGTATGTCAACACGCCAATACCTCATCACTCGACATCCCCTCTTTCTTCGCTTTTGCGTATTTTTCCATGGTATCGCTTATGGCTTCATGCACCTCACGCATGGAAATACCGATTTCGGCAAGACGTTCGGACGCCAAAAAATTGTTTGAGCGACCTTTTGTGGCAAGCCCCTGCTTTACTAAATCCTCGTTGCTAATCCATTCATTCGTGTGTGTCGGATCAACCATTGCTTCGTAGAGTGCGACAATTTCTTTGTGTTTGAGCGTCCCCGGATTCGTGACATGAAAAATACCCTCTGCTTTTTTCTCCATAAGCTTATAAAACACATCCACCATATCGTCAATCACGGTCACGCTGTTTTCTACGTCAATCACCTTTGGATAGGTCGCGAGTTTATCAATCATGTTAAAGGCTGACGGAATCCAGTCAATCGGCATGCGAATGCGCGCGATGCCGGTATTGGGAAGCGTGGACAGCACTAAATCCGCGGCCCATTTGGTGCGCGAATAGGTTACTTCGGTTGGATTCCCCATATCATGTTCTCGCCACTTCTTATCCGGATGCGGTGAATCACCATAAAAAATACAGCCTGAACCAATATGCAGTAAATATACATTTCTTTCTTGACAGCCTTCGGCGATGATAATCGGTAATTTCGTATTTCCCAAAATCGTTTCCATTTGATGGGTCTCGCACCAATCGACATTGGGTTTGCCGCGCACGCCTGCCGCATTCAACACCACATCAGGCTGGTGAGTATCCAAAATCGCCAGCACGTCTTCTTTGGAATATATTTTACGCGGATCATGAATCGCGTTTTCCCACGCCTTGGCGCAGCGCTTTGCAATGTATCCATTGCCAACAATAAGTATTTTCATAAAATTATTGTTTGCCAATTTTATCATAATAATATGTCTTGTAATATTCCTGATATGCGCCGCTTTTCACCCGTTCCCACCACTCGCGATGATCAACATACCAGCGAATGGTCTCGCGTATCCCCTCTTCAAATCCCTTCTCCGGCTTCCATCCAAGCTTGGAACGAATTTTTGATGTGTCAAGGAGATACCGCCGATCATGGCCAAGCCGATCCGGCACATAGGTTTTTAATGACTCCGGTTTTTGTAAAGCGTCCAAAATAATATCCGTAATGTCTTCAATGCTTTTTTCCACCCCAGTTCCAATGTTGTACGCTTCGCCAACGGTCCCTTTCTGTAAAATCATATCAATCGCGCGGGAGTGGTCATCCACATGAATCCATTCTCTTCTATTGGCACTGCTCTTGAAGAGCGGCAACGGTTTGTCCTCAAGCGCGTTCGTGGTAAACAACGGAATTAATTTTTCCGGAAATTGATACGGCCCGTAATTATTGGAGCAGTGGCTGATGGTCACCGGCATGCCATACGTATGAAAATACGCCATCACTTCGTGGTTTGCTCCGGCTTTTGACGCGTTGTATGGCGTTCGAGGCACATATGCGTCGTCTTCTTTGAACGCGCGGTCTTCATCAAGTGCGAGATCACCAAACACTTCACACGTGGAAATATGATGAAACCGTTTGACGCCAGCTTGACGAGCGGCCTCAAGTAAAATTTGAGTCCCCAATACATTGGTTCGGACAAAAACACCCGGATCAAGAACCGCACGGTCATTATGAGACTCTGCCGCAAAATTGACCACAAAATCCACCCCCTGCATGGCGCGTTTCATAACTTCAAAATCCGTAATATCCGCCCGAATAAACGTATAGCGTAGGTCTTCGCTTACCGATTTTAAATTTTCCAAATTGCCCGCGTACGTCAAAAGATCAACATTCAAAACTCGATCTTCGGGGTATGCGTCCATCCAGTAGTGAATAAAATTGGATCCAATAAATCCCGCACCGCCGGTGACCAATATCGTTCGCATAATATAAAATTATACAAGAAGATACTCAAAATCATCTCCTGACCGAAGTCGCCTGTTCGAAAAAAAAATCAAAACGGCTTCATTATGGCCAACATTTTTTATAGCCCGTGCCACATAAGGAAACACATGCACTGCATTTTTTCCAGGTTTCATCTCAATATGTTTTCTTACTTTTGTTTCTATGTGTTCAAATTCCGCAATGACCGAACCCCGTTCTACAAAAAACATGATATTTGTCTCTTTGCTGTACAAATTACCTGTCACAATGCCCGGCTCGATCGTTAACCGTGACATATAGACTTCGCCGATTTTTGCGGTCGAAAGCACGCGTCCGGTTTTGCTGGCATCGTCCACAAATAAAAAAATTTGAAGAAAGTGATTGGCGTGGGCGTTCGTCGGCTCTTCCTCTTTTGGTATGTGAACGATAGGCTCTTGATCCATACAATCTAACTTTCATCAACCATTTTTTCTTTATGTAAAAAATGATGGTGCGCCATGGCCCAGGCGGCCATGGTCTGCCCATCCCAAATTTCATTCCTTCGAATCATCTCATCCACTTCTTCCGGCTTTCGATAAAGTATTTCAATTTCTTCCGTATCATCCGGCTGGGGCGCGCCCTGTTCTTGTATATGCGCAAGAAACACGTGACTTTCGTCATCCACAACACCATTCAACGCCTGAAACGTTCCAATATGAATAAATTCGTGAGCGGTAAAGCCGGTTTCTTCCAACAATTCCGCCTTGGCGGTATCAAGCGCGGTCGCCTCTGTATCATGCCGCCCGCCGCAGGGAAACTCTATACTCATTTTTTCGGTAATGTACCGGTATTGAAGCGTGAGAATCAATCGTCCATCCGATAATACTGGAATAATAATGGAATTGCCGGGCAATACCGCATAATAATAATCTCCGGTTTCACCGTTCGGTTTTTCGTAGGTATCGTGTTTATACGTCCACCATGGATTTTGATGAAGGACTTCTTCTGACAATTTTTTGAGATGCTTGGGCATACAACAATCAGCTGAACAACTTTGCGACCTCATCAACGGTCATACTCCCGGGATTTTTGATGACCGAATGCTGACTGCCGCCTCCGTCCCCTTCCCAGCGGGGCATAATATGCACATGCACATGCGGCACTACTTGTCCGCCGGCTTTTTCGTGATTCCACCCGACATTATATCCATCCGGGTGGAGCACCTCTTCAATTCGGTTCATGGTCTTTTTTATTGCCACAGACAATTCTTTGAATAATTCTTCATTCAAATCAAATATAGTTTCTGCGTGAATTTTTGGAATGACGACAGCGTGGCCTTTGGCATGAGGAAAAATATCCAAAAAAGCGAGTGAGTGATTATCCTCGTATATCGTATGGTTTGGAATTTCTTTATTGATAATTTTGCAAAAAATACAATCTTTCATACGAGAAGGACACAAAAATAAGAAGTGGAAGCTTCCACGGTTAGAATACCTTTTTTTGAACAGGTTGTCTAGATTTTCTCTGTTTTGTCAGATATCTCAGAAAACTCAAAAAGCCTTGCTTTCCTTCAAACGTCATGATACAAAACCAACCAACAACAGTTTTGAATTGAAACCCATTGCCTGGAGGAGGGCACAATGGAAGTTTTTACAACGTTCGTCCTTTCGATTTTTGGCGGACTTTATGCCCGTCTTCGCAAATTCTTTGGCCCGATCGCCGAAGTGATCCTGCCGTATACGATCTCGATTCCGTTCTACGGCGAGGTCATGTTCGTGACGGCAAACCGCGTCACAATTTTCAGAACGTTCATGGCGATCCCGGTCGCCGTTCTTCTAAAAATCGGACTGACCGCGACCGCCTTCTGGCTCTATGTCGTCGCGGGCGTTCTCGACTTTGTGGACGGGCTTGTGGCCATGGTCCACAAAAAGAACGGCCACCCGCACGACGGCGTGTTGGGAGCCTTCCTCGACGCCTTTTGCGACAAAGCGTTTTGGGTCGTCGTGACCCTGGGAGCGCTCGCCACGGCGGACTTTATGAACGCCGTCTGGTACATCCACCTGCCGACGTTTGCCGCGATCGCCATTCTCCTCGTCGTTGAGGTTTGGCTCGCGGTCGTGCGGGTGGACGACTTCTACGCAACACGCCACGGGGTCGATGACCGTGCGCTCAAGGCCAGAATGTCCGGAAAGCTCAAATTCACGCTTGAGCTCATTGGAACCGGCGGGCTGGTGCTCGCGAACGACAACCTCGACACATGGCCGGTCTACGCAGGAACGGCGGCGTACATCCTAGCTATACCGTTTGCGGTTTTGAGCTTGAAACAGAAGCTCGCCGCACGTGGCCCGACGTAAGGACACCACAACCAAGGAGATACGGCCCGGGACGCTTGAGCGCTCGGGTCGATTCTTTTTTAGAGAGCTATTTTTATGCGATACATCTCGTGCGGGGGGAATTCCATGATTTTTTCTAATTCAAGTGATGACGTACGCAGCAACTCCTGAAGTTCTTTCATCGTGTTGTCTTCAAGTCGCGGCGTAAAAAAATAAAGCGGATACCTTTTTTTCAACAGCCCATGAATGCCCATCCGAATATCACCATTTTTTATATTTACCATCACCTGTCTCTCCGGCCAAAAAAATTTATCCTCCGTGTCAGTGACAACAATCGCGTTCTCCGGTATTTCCGCGAGCGTCCATGTTTTTATTTCCGCACCATGGGCAATATTTTCTCCGGTTTTGATAATGCCGTCGTCCCCCAAAAATACCGCGCGCGCGCTCAATAAAAATACCAAAAACAATATCCACGCACCAACCAGTTGTTTTTGCCACGCTCGATGAAAAAATTCTTGCAATCGCAAAAGACACAAAGCCGCGAACGGCAAGAGTCCAATACTTATGGGGAGCCAATAGCGGGTGTACGAAATACCAATCGTATGGAGCGAAAAACGCGCGTCATGAAAACTTCCATACAACACAAGTAAAAAGAAAGCCATACAGAAAAAAACCGCACCGTACACCCGCTGTTTTTTTGGCAGCATCCGGTGTTTCCATTGGTTCAAAAAAATAAGTATGCCTATTCCGGCAGGAACGGTATACCACCAGACGAGTTGAAACAAATACACATACTTTGCTTTTATAATCTGTGATATATCAATCCCAAACGGAAAAACAACACTATACCAATGAGGGAGTACTGCGGATTGAGACGCCGCATACCCAATAAGATGCCCGCGAAACAAGACGCCATTGACGAGCACATACAAACACAAAAAGAGAAATCCAACCGCCGCGAATATGCCAAAACGCGTCCAATCAACTTTTTTTCTATAAGCAAAAAGGACAATCGCGGTTCCAACTCCCAGCCAAAGTACCTCACTTGGACGAATAAGAATTGCGGTAAAAAAAACTATTGATCCAAATAATTCATTCAATAACGACGCTGTTTTTCTTTTGGAAAACAGAGGGCGGACAATCAAAAACCAAAGGCCTATAATCAAAAACATGAGAAATGGCACATTGGGAAACAAACTGCGTTCGGTGTAATACCAGAGAACCGGCTGGCACAAAAACAACACCGAAGAAATAAACGCAACCGATCGATGAAACAGATGTCTGATAAGACTATACCAACAAAAAACGCCAATGATAACCAGGATGGATGTCAAAAAAACAACGAAGGAAACACCGACGATTTTTGCCAAAAATCCATACACGACATTGAGCCCCCAAAAACCAACCGGCACAATAACCGGTCCCACACCATACGTGCTCCGTGGAAAAACAAAACGCGCAAAGTCGCCGTAATCATGCGTGTGAGGAAAAATAAATTGATTGGTTTGCGCAAACTGTTTGATAAATGCGTGATGCATGGTTTCGTCCGGAGAATTAAACAGCCGAGGAGTGGAAAAATTGAGAAGGTTATAGAGAATAAAAAAAATCCCGGCAAGGAAAAAAAGAATAATTGTGTGGGGTGTCTGTTTCTTCATGTTCAAATTCCATGTTTAAACAAACTCAAAATGGCAAAACCGATCGCAAGCCCAAAAATCCATGCGGCGAGTGTAAAAAAATAGGGAAAATCCAGCAATAAGGCAAGTAACGTCACAAACGTGGCGATGACCTGAAAAAGCATTTTCATTTTGCCCCATCGATTGGCCATGATTTCTTTTTTAAATTTTATTTTTATCACAAACGCGCTCGCGATAATCGCAATTTCCAACCCCAAAATGGCAATCCCGAGCAAAAAATGGAAATAGCGAAATACCAGCAAGAGGACCATGGACCCAATGAGAAACTTATCGGCCAAAGGATCAAACATCATGCCAAAACGCGTAATTTGATTTCTGGTTCGCGCCATGGTGCCGTCAATCGCATCGGTAAACGCGGCGGCTAAAAATAACACAATCCCCAGCCGATAATTTCCAAAGAGGATAATGTAAAAAACGACCGGCGTCATAAGAACCCGAACCGTGGTTATCATGTTTGGAGTAATGCGCCGGGGAAACAGCCGTAAAATGGTAACCGCAAAAAAATGGTCGTGCGGATGAACCTCCGTGGCTGGTAAAAAAGTAAATAACTGCGGATGATTCCGCACAAAAAAATTATTCATCGCTTTTTGGATTACATTCTATGGAAATAGAAATACTCGTGTATTTTATACTGGTATGCTATGATTATTTTGATCTATGTTCCGCCAATATTTCTTTTATTATAGCATAATTATTCCCCTGTGCATAGCAGGAATTTGGCTCGGCATGGCCTTTGCCACGCCGTTGTTTGGTATTCTTGGCGCGGTTTCTCTCCTCGGGTGTATTGGGCTGTTGGGAAAACTCCTTGGGAAAACCGTTTTTTCAAAAAATCCTTATGCGTCATGTTGGGGCGTCGTGTGTGTCACGGCTCTTCTTATTATTCTCCATGGAGCAGTCTATGTTGTTTTTGCAAGTACGCCAGTGACGATTTTGGCAACGTTTGCTGCCGTCGCGATTATGATTGGATTCCTGATGTATAGAAAAAAAGACCTCAGGGAAAACCAGACGCAGACGATGAAAAAATGGAAAAATAATTTTCAAGAAACAACACCCAACCTCATTCTTTTTCTCTTGATTCTCCTTGGTCAAACCGTCTTGTTTGTTCTTCTTTTGTCACGGGCAACCACAGGAGTCCTCCCCTCCCCCTGGCTTGCGGTTGGCCCAAAATTTTTTCTCCTCTACGGCATAACAACAGCCATTCTTCTTTTCTACCAATGTCGAACCGCCAATACAGCCGCCGGTCTTCTTCTTATTACGCTCCACTTTTTTCTCACCTTCGGCGTGGCAACCGTGCTTTACCCTTTAGGATTTGGGTATGATCCGTTTCTCCACCGAGCCGCGGAACAGCATATTTTTGACTATGGTTTTATTGCCCCCAAAACCCCGTTTTATATCGGCCAATACGTTATCGTCAATATCCTCACGCATATCACCCATATTCCAATCACCATTCTTGATATTTTTTTAACCCCGCTTCTCGCGTCGCTTCTTCTGCCTTTTCTCGCCGTCACAAGCCTCCGCCATGGTTTTGGTATCTCGGACAAGCAATCGCGATTTGTTACTCCTCTTCTTCTCTTCTTTCCTCTTACAACCATGATCGCGACGACCCCGCACAATTTGGCAAATCTGTTTTTTCTTCTTGTCATCTTTGCCGCGCCGCTTGCAATCCGGCATCGCGCATTATACATTCCGCTGGTACTACTCTCTGTAACATCGGCGATGATTCATATTCTTCCGGGCATTTTTGCGCTGCTTTTTTCCTTTGGCCTCTTTTTTGCTTTGTGGTTTGAAAAGAAAAAAAAATCACATTTCATCGGAAAAAAAATATTCTGGATATGTTGCGGCGCTGTTGGGTCGCTCGTCATTCCTCTTTTTTTCTTGATCTATCAGCGCGTCATCCAACATCTTCCCCTTCCTTCTCTCTCAAACATCCCAAAAAATATCAATCATTTTTTTTCATTTTTTAAAGACCCATACTATTTTTCCCAAGAACCGGTTGCGTGGCTATGGGATGCTCTCTACCTTTATCGAAAAATGATTATACCGATTATTCTTTTGATCGCTCTTCTTGTTATCGTTCATAGAAAAAAAACAGAAGAACCGTTTCGTCCTTTTTTCCGATTAGTCCTTTTTCTCTCAGCGACTATTGTTGTCAACGCGTTTTTTACGAGTACCTGGCTTACATTTCCGGATCTCCATGTATACGATCAACTGCAATATGCCGGGCGGCTCCTTCATATCGCGATATACCCCCTCTTACCGCTTTTTTTATGTGGCATCGTCTATGGACTCAACCGAATTGCAACAATCAATTTTGTCAAGATCCCCATCAGTATTCTCTTTGCCGTGTTTCTTACCGGATCGTTCTATCTTCTCTACCCCCAAAGCAACCCCAAAGTCGTTGCAAAAGGGTATAACGTGACGTCGTCGGACATGGCGGGAGCGGCATGGATTCACAACACGGCTCCTTCATCAACGGCGTACATTGTTCTTTCGCCGATTCTTACTGCCGCGGCGTCCATTGAACAATTCGGATTTGAACGATATTACGAAACCGGCGAGGGAAACCTTTTTTATTATTCCATTCCAACCGGAAGCCCTCTCTACAAAGCCTACCTCGACTTTTTATACCAGGGACAAAAAAAAGAAACCGTTCTCTCGGTTCTTGAGCTTACCCGTACGAATCGTGCGTATGTGGTTGTTCCTCGCTATTGGGACGACGCAGAGCACATTATTTTCAGCGCGAAACAATCGGCCGATGGGTGGCAAGAAATTGGCAATGGAGAAATGTGGATTTTTACATTCAATCGTCCGTCATCATAAAACGATATTGTTTTTTGGATTCATTTCTGAGAGAGCGGGAGGAACTACGAACGTAACCCTGCGGATTTCTTCCGTCCGTACAGCACCACGAGCCGTTCTATATACTCTCGAAGCGATAGCCCAACCACCGACTGAACAGCTTTTGTACTCATGTGTTGTATTTGCTCCCGGTGCTCCAAACACCACAAGAGCTTTTCTCTCAGAGACGCTGAGTCCTCGGTTTCAAAGGTAAGGCCGTTCTCTCCCTCTTGAATAAGCTCAGCGATTCCTTCAATACGGCTTGCCACGACCGGCACGCCGCACGTGAGGCTTTCAAAAATAACCGTTGGTGAATTTTCGTAGCACAACGACGGCACGACCGTTACATCAGTCTGTGAAAAAAGTTCCGGAATTTGAGATCGATCCATTCGGCCATGAATACGTATCTGCGGCGTCCCGCGGACCAATGATTCAACCTCGGGCATTATGGAACCGCTTCCCACAATATGCAATTCGCAATTTTCATTTTTCTCCCGTATCAATTGTTGAAATACCTCAATCAAAAACACAATCCCTTTGTGGCGTTCAATCTGACCAAGATACAGAAAACGAAATGGCCGGCGTTCCGGCTTTTTCTTTTTTTCTCCTGAAACATCCATGGTCATGGGATTGCGCAACACCACAAACTCAGACGTTGAAAAAAAACCGCGCGATTGATAAAAATCCAATAAAAACTGGGATGGTGAAATCACGATATCGGGCGAACCCATAAGTATGTTCATGAGCCACGAATACATGTTGGTTGGCCATCCCGTATAGCGCCAGCTTTTTTCTTGGGTCTTTAAAATCATGGCGCTCGGCTCCACAAGCTGAACATCATGCACGGTGTGGATATGAGGAAATCCAAGCCGTCGAATCATGCGAGGAATAAGAAAACTGAGCCCCATCAAATTGTGCGTATGCACCACATCGGGCTGTTCTTTTTTAAGGACACCTCTTACCCACCACATCATGGGGATGTGGACCATGTCAATCGCGTGCCAAAGAAACCGGACAAACACGGAATGATGCTGTGCGTCCGTATAAAAAAAGAGGTTCCATGGCCTGCGGCGATAAATGGTAAGATGTGCATCGGTTTCCACCACATTTCCCTGGGGCATGGTGGTAATGATGATAACGTCATGCCCTTGATGGAGCAATCCTTCCACGGTTTTTGCCACCACTTGTTCGGCGCCGCCGCGATCATAGGGCGGATAAATATTTTCAATAATGCACACTTTCATATATATCATTCATCGTTTTTTCGCGCTCACAATCCAATGCCAGCAAAAATACTTCATCCCCGGAATACGAAAAAAAACTTCATCAAACGCGACAATACCTTTTTCCAACCAAAGCGGAAGAATAATCCGCTTTTTGAGACGAAACGCACGGAATAAAAATTCCAAAAAATAATGGATCCACCCCGCCACAAACCACATGGGCCGGATCCTGCGATCAGTCCACTGGTCTGAGTCAAAAATATGTTCAAAATCGCTCTTCCGGAATCCTTCCATTTCCGCATCCGCGTGAGAAATATGTTCCGGGTCGGTATGCGTTAATCGGTACAACACGTTTTGGAATCGTTTTAATGGACGGAAATACGTGGCGTTTGGCTCAACCGCAATCGCTATTATGCCATCTTTTCGCAACACGCGATAACATTCCGCGGTAGCTTTTTGCGGATCTTCAAAATGATGAAACGTCGCCGCCATGTACACCGCGCCAAACTGATGATCCTCAAACGGCAAAAATTGCCCGTCCGCGGCAATAAAAAAAATATCCGGTCCTCTGAGCCATTGCGACAGCCGATCAAGCGTGGCAGGAGAAACATCGGTAATCGTCAGCGGATGATCCTGAACCAAGACCTTCGCGTCGACCCCACTCCCAGCGCCAATTTCAAGCAGGGGGGAACCTTTTGGCACAGCCGATTGGATTATGGATTGAAATTGTTTATGATAAAACAGATTCCGCCACGCATTGAGTTGGTGGGTCTCAAATTGATCTGCATCGTCATCATCGTGGTGGTGTGCTTCGTCTTTCGCTAAGTCGCCCATGGCATCGTGCCAACACACCAAAATACCCGGATTTTTTTCATACGGATGGCAGGGAAATGTGTCTTTGAGCCGAGATTTTTGTGGCATAATCCCTTTCAGTATAGGCAAAGAGCGCCTTCCTGGCAATGGGAAAACCCTCCACACATTTCCCACACTCCCTCCCCATGGCGCGGTTGAACCCATGAGACGAATAGGCTATGATACTCTTACTTTTGCTCCCGGCTCTATGACTGACATCATCCAAAGAGAAAAAATTCCACCTCAAAATATGGAGGCAGAAATGTCGCTCCTCGGTTCGGTATTGCTCGACAAAGACGCGATGATCAAAATCGCGGATATTATTGATCCGGAAGATTTTTATAAAGACGCCAATGCAACCATTTTTGAAACCATGGACGAGCTCTACAATAAAAATGAATCCGTGGATCTCCTCACGCTTGGCAACCGCTTAGAAGAAAAAGGCATGCTGGAAAAAGTCGGCGGCCGAACGTACCTTGTCACTTTGAGCAATACGGTCCCGACAGCCGCGCATGTCAAAGAATATGCGAATATCGTCCGACGAAAATCCACTCACCGAAAACTCTTGAGAGCGGCCCAAGAAATGGTGCGGCTTGGGTATGAAGAAGAGCGAGAAAACGTGGATGAATTGCTTGATGAAGCCCAGCAATATCTGTACGGCGTCACGCAAAAACATCTCAAACAATCATTCGCGCCCATCCGGAGCGTATTGAGCGAAGCATTTGAACGCATTGATGAATTGCATAAAGAAAAAGGAAAACTCCGCGGCATCGCAACTGGATTCCATCCATTGGATAATCTTCTCGCAGGACTCCAGCGGTCGGATCTTATCGTCCTTGCCGCCCGTCCATCGGTTGGAAAAACCTCGTTTGCGCTTGATATCGCGCGCCATGTGGGGGTGCGCGGCAAAGAATCGGTTGGCATCTTTTCTTTGGAAATGAGCAAAGAACAGCTGGTTGACCGCCTTCTGTGCGCCGAAGCCGGCGTTGATCTCTGGAAAATGCGGACCGGAAATTTATCAGACCGGCCGGACAGCCAAGACTTTCCCCGGATCGGCCATGCCATGGGCGTATTATCCGAAGCCAAAATCTTTATTGACGACAACCCAGGAAACACGGTCATGCACATCCGGACCAAAGCGCGTCGGCTCCAAGCAGAACACGGGCTTGGCCTCATTATCATTGATTACTTGCAACTCATGGAATCGCATCGCGGCGCGTCGGATAACCGTGTCCAAGAAGTGGCGGAAATGAGCCGAAACCTCAAAGGCATCGCCCGCGAATTGAACGTTCCCGTTCTTGCGCTGTCACAGCTTTCTCGCGCGGTGGAACAAACCAAACCGGCTATCCCAAAACTTTCGCACTTGAGAGAATCGGGCAGTATTGAACAAGACGCGGATGTTGTCATGTTTATCTATCGAAAAGCGGCGGATAGAAATTATCGGCTTGACGATATAGCGCCAGATGAGCGGCATATCGCTGAAATCCATATTGCAAAACACAGAAACGGCCCTACCGGACAAGTGAAAGTATTTTTTGATGAACCCCGAGCCAGTTTTCACGATCTTGATACCCGATATGGCGGGGCAGAGCCGCCCATGACCCCGGCGGCGCCAATGGTGGAACGAATCCCGTCATTTTGATAATGACAATATCAAATATCCAATTATTATAATAATTCAATGATCGTATGTTCAACAAATTGAAACAATTCAAAGATCTTCGTAGCCAGGCCAAAGATCTGCAAAGCAAACTGGCTGAAGAATCGGTAACGATAAAAAAGGCGGGAGATAGCATTGTGCTCACGATGGATGGCAATCTCACGGTCACAGGGCTTGCGATTGATGAAGCATTGCTGTCAAAAGACAAACAAGAAAAACTCCAGACAGAATTGAAAGAAGCCTTTAATGACGCCGTAAAAAAAATCCAGCGCATTATGGCTGTAAAAATGAAAGAAATGGGCGGATTGCCCAATATACCCGGGCTGAATTAACCATTGCCTCTGTCATGTACCCCATCCCAATTCACAATTTGATTCGGGCATTTGCCACATTGCCCGGCGTGGGACAGCGAACCGCCGAGCGGTTTGTCTTCCACCTTTTGAAATCCGGCAAAAAAGACGCGGCCGAGCTCACTGTTGCATTAAAAAATCTCATTGAAACGGTCAAAAGTTGCGAGATCTGCTGGGATTTTTCGGATCGAAGCCCGTGCGCCATTTGCCTAGATAAAAAACGGGATCCGACCATGCTCTGTATTGTGCAGGAATCGCAAGACGCCGCCACGATTGAACGAACCGGTCAATATACAGGCCGATATCATATCCTGCGCGGCCTCCTCACCCCTGATGACGAAGAAACCATGCATAAAACGAAAATACCGGAACTTTTTGAACGCATCGCAACACAAACCTCGCCAATCCGAGAAATTATTCTTGCGCTCAATCCCAATCTGGCCGGGGAAACCACCATGATGTTTTTGGAAAAAAAATGCAAAGCAATAAATCCAACCCTTACCATCTCCCGACTGGCACGAGGCCTCCCTATGGGAGCCGACCTCCAATACGCCGACGACATCACGCTCGGAAGCGCGCTCAAACATCGACAAGTAAGCTGAATTGAATGAGTTTTATTTGACGACGACTTTGGTAAAATGCTGGCGATGCCCGTGGACGCGTTTGTACCGAACCTTTCGTTTAAATTTGACCACACGCACTTTTTTACTTCGCCCCTGAGCCTCGACCGACGCGGCAATGGTCACCCCGCTCAGATATGGGGCGCCCACCTGAAGATCGGTTCCATCATCTTTTACCAAAAGAAGTACTTTATCAAAGACAATCTCTTTGCCAGGCTCGGCATCTAATTTTTCTATTTTGAGCGCGCCGCCGGTGTGAATCATGTACTGTTTCCCGCCGGTCTCGATAACTGCGATCATAGGACAAAAATAAAACATGTCAAGAGGACGATTTTGGCAAACACTATACCGCCAAAACTGTGGCAATAGTATATACAAAAAGCAGAAACGTGTCAACCCCAAAAGGTGCGCCGCAACGAGGGCTTACTGCAGGAGAAAAAACGGACCGGCCGCATTCTTTTCAAATGGCCACCATTGCATGATTTTTTTCCCTTTTCCATCAAAAATTCGCGCCATGCCTCCCCCTTGGAATGGCACAACCAAAATATCCGGTTTTCCATTGGTATCATAATCAGTAACCGCAAGGTCAAATCCTTCGCCAGCCGCATCTCCATAAGGAAATATGGTTTTTGCGACTGTTCCTTTTTGGTTCATAATGACGATGCGGTCATGACCGCTCACGACGTATTCGTTTTTCCCGTCATTATCCATATCAGCCACAATCACCCGCGCGTATGGCGACAAAGGAAGAGTGGTCGCGAGTGTTTGCACGGATTTTCCTTCCGTATCATACTGACCGACATGAATCACCCCTTTTTGAGAAAAAAGAGAAAGAAGCGCGCCAGGCTCTTCTGACGCGGCAGGAACAACCGCAATACTTGCAATCGGCGCCTCGGTAGAAAAAGAAAATGCGTATTGTTTTTTTCCTTGAGTGGTATATGCCTCGATGGTGGTGGTCTTGGCGCCTGGAATCGCAACAAAGACGGTAGCACTCCCCCCTTTGCCAACCGCACCCCCTGCAATATCAGGGGCAAAAGACGATTGGACAAACCAAGAAACGATTTTTTCCCAATCATCGGTGTAAAGAGACACTCTCCATTTTTTCCCCGCAATATATTTGATGGTTGTATGGCGTATTTTCCCCTCGTCCATAAAGGTCGCAACCTTGTTTGCGCCTTTCACGGCGGGAACGGCGGTTATGGCGACGGTATTTTCACCCACTTTTTTTTCACTCACTTCTCCTGTTTTTGGTTTTACCACAGCCAAAGACCCCAGAGACATCGACAATGTTTGTTTCTCTCCTAATGCGTACGCAACCGCTTTGTTCACTTGGAGCAGTCCCGCTCCAAACAAGTCCGCATATCCGGCTTCATCGTCCGATAGGGTGTGATGCGTCGTTTGTAATATGGCGTGAGCAATTTCTTTGCCGGTCCATCCTGGCTGGATGGCCTTGATCAAGGCGGCGGCTCCTGATACGAGCGGCGCCGCGAAGGAAGTTCCGTTCCATCCTCCTTCATATGACTCGGTTAACCCATTGTTTGGGGAATATCGCACGGTGCTATATATATCCACTCCGGGAGCCGTAATGTCAATACAAGAAGATCCGGTATTGGAAAAAGACGCTATACGGTGGCTCTTGTCTATGGCGCTCACCCCGATCACCGAATCAAACGGCTGATTCGCGTCAACACAGACTGGGTAAAGGGGAGACAGGTTGAGATACTGAGACGTATTCCCGGCCGCGGCCACAATAAGCACGCCTTTGTCATACGCATCATCAATCGCCTTTTTGAGTGATGAATCCGGATCTCCAACCATGCTCACGTTGATAATATCGGCGCCATTGTTTATCGCATACTGTATTGCCTCGGAAAGCGGCTTTATTTCTCCACTCCCTTCATTGCCAATCACTTTGACATTCATGATTTTCACCTTCCAATTAAGGCCGACGCCATCACGGTTATTGTTGCCAACCGCTCCAATAAGGCCGGCAACCACCGTCCCATGGCTCATAATACCTTCATTTTTCTCCTCTTGGCTCAATTCGGCAACCGGCGGACGAGGATCATTGTTGTTGTCAAAAAAATTCCAGCCGTAGACGTCGTCAATATAGCCGTTTTTGTCGTTGTCTATGCCATCGTCGGCGATTTCTTTTGTATTGACCCACACATTGGACTCAAGATCCGGATGGAATGTGTCAAATCCATTGTCAATAATCGCCACGACCACGTCCTTTGAGCCCGTCGTGATATCCCATGCCTCCGTAGCATAAATATGTTCAAACGCCCATTGCGCGGCAAAAGGATCGTTCGGAATTTTTGCTAATGCCGCAACCGGCAAGCATAAGGAAAAAAAAGGAAAAATAAAAAAAAGAATTTTCTTCATAGTGATACGTGTCGTTTTTAAAATATGTATTTTACAGACCCCAATCTTTGGATAACGATCAAAGAGGAATAGTGTGATTCTTAACCCGAATGGTAGGATATCGCAATTCTTCCAAAGCGCCGGGAAGATTGAGAATTTTCTTTGACACCGGCATATCAAAGGACGGCATTGCCGCAAACGCGGACTGCGGAACCGCATCGATAAACGATTTTGCCGCCTTATTTGACCCAAGCGCGTAATCATTCCCATTGGAATGGCGGTAATAATACTGTTTCTTTTTTGAGTGATAAAAGACGGTGCCTGCAGGAAAGGTATAAGTGCCTTCTTTGAGAGTGCCATCTTCTTCCATCATAAGCGGAGACAGCCCCAAAGAGGCTTCAATATCGTCGCTCACACCGTCGCCGTCGCTATCGCTCTTGGTTGGATCTGTGAACCAATACAAAATTTCTTCATAATCGCTCAACCCGTCCGCGTCCGTGTCTCTTTTGGAATCAGACGATCCATACTCTTTTTCAGTGTCCGCATCCAGCCCGTCCGCGTCTTTATCAGTCCCTTGTTTGGCCGGAGCGCCCGGGCCAGAGTTGACGATCGTATAAAAACTGCTCTCAAGCGTATCAACCATAAGGTGGCGCTCGTTCCAATTTGATCCATAGAGGATGCCAGCCTCTGTTTCGGACATAAGGGGTCGCAATTGGCACCCCGGCTCGACGGCATAGACTCGCGACGACCCGGCAAAAGACAGCAACCATGTTCCCGGCCGAACACACACGGGAGATCCAATCTGATATTCTTTAATTTTTTGATCGCTGACAAAAAAAACATCCTCAAAGGAGTCATACCAGGAATGAAACACATGGATGCTTGGAAAAAGATGAAGCCTTCCGTCAAATCCCATATAATAAATATAATCAGACTGTCCGACCAGCACGCTCCCGGCCTCAACAAACGGCTCTTTTTGGGTGTACGTAATTTTTTTCGACACGGTGATATATTTTTTGTTCGCGTCTTTAAACCGAATAAAGACAGTTTTTTCTCCTGAACCGGAAGATAAAATCCAAGGAACTTCTTTCTGGACAAATGCTTCGGTCGCAAGGTCAAAATCCTTGGTGTTGCTTATAGCAAAGGTTTCCACCCCCGAAGAATACGTGAGCTCGAGAAAAACATAACGCGAGTTCGTATCTTTTGCTTTTTTATTGATGGTAAAATCCACATCCATGTCTTTGGGGATATCCAAAAGAATCGTGTCTTTTACAATATTGGATTCTTTATTTTTTTTATCTTTAAACTTTGCATAGACCGTTTTGGTCCCTGTGCCGTAGTCTAAGGTCCACTCCTTTTGTTTTTGAAATGGCTCCCATTTTGCGCCCGGAAAATCCACTTCATTTGAAATTTTCATTTCTTTTACATTTTCAGGACCGGTGAGATACAGTGTCAGTGTCCTCTCCTTGGTGCTGGTTTTGCCCTTGAGAATACTGAGCAAAGGACCCTGGGGCGCCGCAACCGTTATGAGAGGATCCTGGAAAACAAAAAAAAGCGAAAGAATAACGCAAAAAATGGTAAGAGCAATAATAAAAAAAGGTTGATTTTTTCTCATAATCCTGATATTCTCTGGATGTTGGAGGTAGTATACCAGACCCAATGCTGTCCCACAACTATGCCGCTGTCCTACCGCATCAAACAACTCACACTTGCCCTTGGCGACCTACTTTCTTTCGGATGTGGTTTTGTATTGGCGCTCACCATCCGATATTGGACAATTCCTTCCGGAGTCAAGATACAACAGCACACGGCGCTCTTTGGCATCGTGTTTGTATTGTGGCTATTGGTCAATTACATCAACGGCCTCTATGATCTGGAACGGCAAGCCACCGTGCGAGGGTGGTATCGCCGATTCATGGAAGCCGCGTTCATGAGTACGGTTTTCAGCGTCATCTTCTTTTATAGCATCCCGAGCCGTTCCATTACTCCAAAAACCATCCTAGTCTTGTCGGTATTGTTTGGGTATGGACTGAGCGCTCTCTGGCGCATTGCTTTTCATGCATTGCTCTTGTCAGAAGCATTGCTCGTCAATGTCGTCTTTGTCGGCCGAACAGCCGAAACCAATGAGCTCATCGACCTCCTTTTTGCTCACCCGGAAAAAGGATACCGCGTGGTCGCGCTCATTGACCCAACCATGGAGGGGCCCGCGGAAAACACGCATTCATACTCCGTCTACCATGAACTCTCGGATATTCGTTCCATTACGGAACGGCATCACGCCCAACTGATTATTATCGCCCCCCACCTTCGTAAAGACACCAAAGCGCTCCAAGAATTGTATCAGCTGTTGTTTTATCCTATTCAAGTAAACGATCTCACTTCCTTTTATGAATTGCTTACAGGAAGAATTCCGCCCTCAACATTCTCCGAAGGATGGTTTTTGGATCATCTTAAAAATACACGGCGACCCATGTATGAACGATTCCGTGGCATGGTTGATATTGTCGCCTCTCTCGTTCTTGGGACTTTCTTTCTTGCATTGTTCCCGTTTTTGGCGTTCTTCATCAAAACAACCTCCCGCGGTCCTGTGCTCATAAAACAAAAACGGGCAGGAAAAAACGGTGTCGTGTTTTTCTTGTATAAATTCCGGTCCATGTATGCGCTCTCCAAAGATGGTAGCGCGGAAACAGAAGGCGTACAATTTGCAAAAAAAGGAGATACAAGGATAACCCCGATTGGAAAATTCTTGCGAAAAACCCGTCTTGATGAATTGCCTCAAAGCTGGAATTTACTGCGCCGCGACATTACCCTCATTGGCCCGCGACCGGAGCGGCCGGAAATTGTGGAAAAACTGGAAGCGCGCATGCCGTATTACCCCCTCCGCCATGTGGTCAGGCCGGGACTCACCAGTTGGGCAGTGCTTCATCAAAATTATACCGATACTCTCGAATTATCCCTGCAAAAACTGCAATACGATTTGTATTATATAAAAAACAGATCGTTGATTCTCGACCTGTCTATTCTTCTTCGGACGATCAATGTGATATTGCGGGGTTTGGGACAATAGCGGGAAACTACGCAATGCCCCACTCGTGCTTCAGCGCTCGAATACCTTCTTCAAAACTGACACGCGGCTCCCACCCCAGCAATGCTTTTGCTTTCGCGATATCGGCTTCCGTGTACCGCACATCCCCGGGCCTTTCCGGCATGCGGATCGCTTCGCCCCCAATCAAGCTGACAATCTCATTGACCGAATGAGGATCGTGATTGCCGATATTGATTGTTTCCCCTTTTCCAACGATATCTGCGGTCATCGCCAAGATATTGGCGCGGGCGACATCGGAAACATGGGTATAATCACGATAATATTCGCCATCGCCGCAGACACTCATGGGTTCGCCATTCCGTACTTGCTGAAGAAATTTTCCGATAACCAGGGCATACGCGCCGTTTGGGTCGCAAAACGGTCCATACACGTTGAAATAAATAAGACTCACGGTTTGAAGACCGTAGAGTTCAAAAAAAAGCCGGCAATATTCTTCACCGATAAATTTATGCAATGCGTATGGCGCAATGGGCTTTTTGACCATAGCGTCTTCAACGAGAGGATATGTCTCTTGATTGCCATACGTGGATGAGGAAGAAGAAAAAACGACACGCCGGACATGGTTGTCGCGCGCGGCAAGAAGCACATTCAGTGTTCCATTGACGTTCACATCATGCGTCTCTTGCGGATGTTCCACCGAATACGTGACGCGCGGAAGCGCGGCGAGATGAAACACGCCGTCAATCCCAGCCATTGCTTGGTTGAGGTCGTCCATACTGCGGATATCCCCTTCCAGATATTCCACACCCTCCTGAAGACGCTCCGGTTTTTTGCCTCCCGCGTAATTGTCGATAACCCGCACCTGGTGGCCCGCCTCAAGGAGCTGAATAACAAGATTGGTTCCGATAAATCCCGCGCCGCCGGTGACCAAATACTGTTTTTTTTCTGAAGCCATACAAGAGAATTATTAAAGAGTCCAATAATGAATGCCCTGCGACTCAATGGCATCCCGCTCAAAGAGATGTTTGATATCCGCAAAAAGAAGATTATCATTATTCATCATAGACTTCAAATCGGAAATATCCAATGCTCGAAAGACATCATGCGCCACAGCCAAAATGAGCGTATCGGCGCCGACCAAATCGTTTCGATGGGCGAGCGGAATTCCATACTCGCGCGCAACCTCCTCTTTGTCCGCAATCGGGTCATAGACCAGTGGGTTCACGCCAAAATCCTTGAGTTCTTTATACAGTTCGGCAACTTTTGAATTTCGAATATCCGGGACATTCTCTTTAAACGTGATGCCCAAAATAACAAAACGAGAATCACGCACCGTCTTTCCCATTTTAACCATTTCTTTCACAATTTGTTCTGCGATAAATTTGTGCATGCTATCGTTAATGCCTCGACCGGCGAGAATGACCTTTGCCTCATATCCGACTTCCTTCGCTTTATATGTGAGATAATACGGATCCACACCAATGCAATGCCCGCCAACCAATCCCGGAGAAAACGGCAAAAAATTCCACTTTGTTTTTGCCGCGTCAAGCACATCATACACGCTGATTCCGAGCGCATGAAACAAAACCGCCAACTCATTCATAAGCGCGATATTCAAATCACGCTGGGTATTTTCAATCACTTTGGCCGCTTCAGCCACGCGAATAGAGCGGGCGCGAAACACGGTGGTGATTGCTCCGTACACCGATGCGATGCAGTCAAGCGTCGGATCGTCCATTCCGGAAACCACTTTTGTGACGCGGTCAATTGTGTGCTCTTTGTCCCCGGGATTGACTCTCTCCGGAGAGTACCCGACAAAAAAATCAACACCCGCGCGAAGACGAGAGAATCGTTCCAAAATGGGAACGCAGATATCTTCCGTAACGCCGGGATAGACGGTTGATTCATAGACCACAATTGAGCCGGGAGACAGATGACTCCCAACCATCTCCGAGGCTTTTTCAACGAGCGTCAAATCGGGATTGAGATAGTGATCGACCGGAGTCGGCACTGCCACGATAATGAACCGCGCTTTCGCGATGTCTTCCGGATTGGTCGTGTAGATAATCGAGGCAGATTGAAGATCGTGATCATTCACTTCATCGGTCGTATCGTGGCCTTTTGCGAGTTCTTCAATTCTTTTTCCATTGATATCAAACCCGATAACGGAAAAACGTTTTGATAAAAATACGGCGAGCGGCAAGCCCACATAGCCAAGGCCAACCACGCATATGCTTTCTGTGCGAGTTGCCAACGCATCAAACAATGTCATATAAAAATGTTAGGAATGGAAAACCGATGCGGATTTCAAAAAAGGACTGCCCACGGCAATAATATCATATCCCGCTTTTTGCAAATCGTTATAGCGATGCTGTAATATTCTCCGTCCATCCATAATAAGCGGCCGATTGTGCGCCTCGGCCATAATCATATCCGCGAGCCCGCGAAACTGAGGCCAATCGGTGGCAATAAGAATGACATCAGCATTTTTGACAGCCTCAAACTCGTGCGCGGCATACTGAATATGAGAAGATTCCGGAAACACTATTTTAAAATTATCCATTCCGGCCGGATCATATATCCGAATTCCCCCGACTCCCTGTTCTTCCAAGATATGCACGATATCAATACTCGGAGAATTGCGAATATCATTCGTATCGCGCTTAAACGACGTTCCAAGCAATGCAACTCGTTTTCCCCCCCACTCGATGCGAGCGTCTTTCACCGCCCGGCCCAAAAAATGCTCCAATTGACGTTTGTTGGCGAGATGTGTTTCGTGCACCAGCCCGGCATTTTCCCCCACAGTTTGCAATTGGTGAGAAAGCGACCGTGCGTCTTTGATAAAACAGCTTCCTCCCGCATAGAGGCTGTCATACAATCCCCAAGAACCAATGCGGGGGTCGCTCGTCAAAATTTTTCTGATATGTTCAAAATGCAATCCATCAAACGACTCACAGGTGCGCCCGATGACGTCAAAGCAAACCGCGAGCTTATTGAATAAATAAAAATTCGCCAGGAGCTTCCCAGCCGCGGCTTCCTTTGGGTTGACTTCAATGTACTCCACGCTTGGCGCGTCATAAAAACGGCGATAGACATTGCGCATGACAGCAAAATCACGCTCGCTCCACGCTCCAATGACAACACGATCCGGCTTGAGCGATCCTGAGATCGCTTTTCCCTCAACCAAAAATTCAGGATTCGATACAATACCATAGTTTGTAACATGAAAACGCTTCATAATTTCGCCCGTCGTATCCACCATATCAATGGGAACCGTGCTTTTATTGACAATCACCACATAGGTTTCTTGCGCTCCATTGTTTCGTTTCTGCAGTGCCTCGGCCAATGTTTCGGCCGCTTTGAGATAATAGCGGAGATCGCTTTCTCCTGTCTCGCCGATTTCCGGCGTCGGCAGGCACATAAACACGGCGTCGCACGTATGTAAAAAACCTTCCACTTTCTCATAGTCTGTGGTAAACTCAATACGATTTTTGTGGCGAATCAAGAGTTCGCTTAACCCCTCTTCAAACAGACACGACTCAATCATTTCTCGATTTTTCGATCCTAATTTCTCTATTTTTTGTTCATCAACATCATACACCAAAACCTGGTGCCCGCTATCCGCGGAAACCGCGGCAGACGATGAACCGACAAACCCGGCCCCAATATAGAGAATATTCATAGCGAAAAAAGAATTGTATGCAGTGTAGCACAATAAAACAAAAAATCAAGAAAGTGCTTGTGTGGAGCCAAAAAATCACCAAAACCGACATGGTGTATGTCGCTCATGGCACATTTTGGCTCACGACGAGCCAGGCCATTTCGGCCGTTCTTTCTCTCCTATCGGCAGTCGCTTTTGGCAATCTGCTTTCTCCGGAAACGTATGGAACATATAAATATATCCTTGTTATTATTGGGACACTTGCAATTTTTTCCTTGCCCGGCATGAATATGTCGGTTATGAGAACGGTGGCGCAAGGATTTCGGGGATCGCTCAAACGAGCGCTCACAGAAAAAATCACATGGGGATTGATTGGAGGAATACTGAGCATGATTTTGGCCGCATATTACGGCATACGGGGAAACAGCATCTTTATGATGGCTTTTTTCATGGCGGCAATCATTGTGCCATTTATGGATTCCTTCACGATCTATAATGGCCGCCTGCAAGGCCAGAAACGGTTTGACCTCCTTACGAAATATAACGTCCTCATCCATGCCGGAACCGTTCTTGCAACCATCATCACCCTTTTTTTGACCGACCATGTTCTTTTCTTGCTCGCCAGCTATTTGGCGGCAACGGTGTTCTTCCGCATGATTGTGTACCGCAAAAGCGAAGCCGTGGCTGAGACAGCGGACATCCTTAACAAGGATACTATTTCGTACGGAAAACATTTAAGTGTTATAGCCGTTGTTGGCACAATCGCAAGCCAGCTCGATATCCTCCTTCTGGGAAATTTCCTGGGCGCTACAACAGTTGCCATCTATTGGTTTGCGTTGGCGCCGCTCAATCCCGTCAAAACCCTCATTAAATCCATCGTCAATCTTTCGTTGCCCAAATTTGCCAACAAAGACATTCGGTTGATTCGAAAAACACTTCCCAAAAAAATCATGCAAAGCGCGCCCCTCGTCGTCATTCCGACCATTTTGTACATTCTTCTCGTTCCGTTTTTGTTTCGATGGTTTTTTCCTCAGTACACTTCATCGATATTTTTTGCCCAGCTCGCCGGTCTTTCCCTGCTTTTTTTTCCGGAAAAATTCATGGGCGCGGCGCTTATGGCAACGGAAAAGAAAAAAGCGCTATACTGGAATAATAGCATCAACGCGATCGCGCACATTATTCTTCTCGCCATTTTTGTGCCATGGCTTGGCGTTTTGGGAGCAATCATCAGTCTTCTTGTGCATCATGTCATTGCGCTCCTTGCTTCACTTTTTTTCTTTTTTTATACTCCGGAATAAACTACTCCGCAACAAGCTGACGGAGTATTACATGGAGCCCCACCCCTCTCTGCGGGGTGGTACCAGTTGTCACCGCCCGGTGGGGCGGAATCCGCTGACCCGTCGACCCCACGGCTAAAGCCCTGGTATCATTTGGCGGATAAAAAAACACAGCCTCTTAAAATAAGGTATAAACAAACGGCGCAACCACGCTCCCTTGCGCAAAAACAAGAAGAATGCCAAGAAGAAAAAGAATAATGACGATCGGCAAAAGCCAATATTTTTTTCTTTGCTTCAAGAAACCGATAAATTGGAAAAAAAGAGAAAATTTATTCATAACAAAAGTTAAAATAACTGATCAGGATTGGAAACACTGCTCCGATCTCGTTTGATCCAATAACTTGACGCCTCTTTTGATATACGCAGGTCAAGCGGACGTTTCCCCATGGCGCGCATAGCCCAGCCGATCGGCGTGAAAAAAAGAAAAAAGACAATACCGAGAATGATTCTCGAAACAAAAAAACCAAGAAAGAGCCCGACAGCCATCCACCCGACATAGGGCCATCGCAACAACGATGGCGCAATAATCCCTGCGGCAAAAAGCGCCGCACCAACGACAAACAACCACCAGAGAATCGGCTCTCCGCGAAATAAGAGCGGCCACAAACCAATGACCATAATGACGCCGCCGACAATAAGCCCAAACTCACCCAGTTTTTTCTTTTGGAGATCAAGCCCTTGTATCTCCTTTTTCATATTCTGAAAAAGTGTGTTCATAACAAATGCATTAGAGCACTATAAGCGATGTGGTTTGTAAAAAACGGACGATACTGTCGGCATACGCGCGATAGCCGAGAGGCGTCGGGTGCTCATCCCACGTGGTTCTATAGATCGCATTCCCCGCCTGAAGCGACGCAAATAAATCTGCGTGCATGTCGAGGCAATCCATTGTTTGTTCGCCGCAAAACTCGCGCAATGTCTCCCGGATACGATCCTCAAAAAAAAGTGTTTTCTGCAAAAAATCATTTTGCATCGCCTTTTCCCGAATGAGATCACCATAAACCGCTTCCTTCATGGGAATAAGCGCAACAACGAGACGCACCCCTTTTTCATCCGTTTTTTTCTTCATCTCCGCCAAAAAATTCATGGTCACATTCAAACCCTCTGCAATAGCCGGATTATCCAGATTGACGCCTTCAAGGCGGCTCCCAAGCCAAAAACGAGTTTCCAATTCCGAGCGTTCGTCGTATATCAGGCTCACATCCGGATCGTTCGTTGTCCAATCGTGCGTCCCCACATTCCGCGGTTTTGAAAGACCGATTTTTTCTCGCAGGGTGCGCGTGCGATCCCCGACAAAATCATAAAGAACGCTTTTTTTGTTCAGCCAATCTCGCACTTTTTTCAATGGAATCTTGATGGATTTGAGATCTGCCCCGCGGACATTTTGAGCCAGGACGAGGACAGACGGATTCCGCCATTCGTCCCATCCTTGATAATGATATACCACATCTTCCGCGTTAAAGATATCATTTCCCACATACAACCCCACAATAATAATCTTTGGCGAAAATGAAAGCGCTTGCTCCAGAAGCGCGTAATACTGGGCCGTGCCATATCCCCAAATACCCATATTATACACGCGCAATCCGGTCTTTTCCGCGACAAACCGAGGCCATGAAATATCTTCCGCTATGCCATTTGCATACTGTCCATACGTATGAGAATCTCCCAATGCGACAATATCATACTCGTCCCGTACCGGCATCGCATTTTTAAATCCATTGCTATCGTGGCCTTCTTTTTCATTGGGAATCAATCGATGTCCCAAACGACTGTCCGGCGAGAGCACGTCATCGGTTTCTGTTACCGCATGTTTGTCTGCGCCAATCCGGGGCAAGACAATACGAAGGGCCATTTCTCCTATGCCCAAACCAACAAGAGTGGAGATGGAAAGAAGACAAAAAATGGAAAGCAATTTTTTTATTTTGCGGGAGATCATATCATTAGTCAAGACCATATTCTTCCCGCCAATCCTTGTCTTCCGCAAATACAGGCTGTTCTTTTTTATCAAGAATATAGTTTCCTAACACCAGATAATCAATTTCGGTTCGCATAAAACACTTATACGCGTCTTCCGGACTGCAAATAATCGGCTCGCCGCGAACATTAAACGACGTATTCACCACAACCGGACATCCTGTTTTTTCGTAAAACGCGGTCAATAATCCGTGATACCGAGGATTGGTTTCTTTATGAACGGTTTGCAGGCGAGCGGAATAATCAATGTGGGTGACGGCAGGAATTTCCGAACGGACAATGTTGAGTTTATCAATCCCCCACAGCCGCTGTTCTTCTTCCGTCATCATCCGGCGCTTGTCCTCGCGCACATCCGCAGTCAACAGCATGTAGGGAGAAGGGCGGTCTATATCAAAATATTCCGACGTATGCTCATACAATACCGAAGGGGCAAACGGACGAAAACTTTCACGAAATTTAATTTTCAGATTCATCACTTTTTGCATGTTTTTGGAACGAGGATCGCCGACAATGGACCGGTTGCCAAGAGCGCGCGGCCCAAATTCCATCCGTCCTTGAAACCATCCAATGACACATTCGTTGGCCAAATAGTCCGCTACCTGATCAAACAATTTTTTGTCATCGTCAATCTTTGTATAAGGAATGCCATGTCGCTTGAGAAAAGACAGAACGGCCTTGTCGTCAAACGACGGACCAAGATAGGATCCCTCTTGACGATCCATAGTCGAGACAGGTTCTCGCACGGCTCCATGATACGCATACCACGCAAAAAGGGCCGCCCCGAGAGCGCCGCCCGCGTCCCCTGCGGCCGGCTGAATCCAAATATCGTCAAACGGCCCTTCACGCAGAATACGGCCGTTTGCCACGCAATTGAGCGCCACGCCGCCCGCAAGACATAAGAATTTCTGACCGGTTTCTTTCTGGACATGACGGGCAATTTTCAACATGATTTCTTCCGCAACCACCTGAACCGACCGAGCGATGTCCATCTCTTTTTGGGTCAATAAGGTCTCCGGTTCTCGCGGCGGGCCGCCAAACAAGGCATGAAATTTTTCATTGGTCATGGTGAGGCCCGCCCCATAGTTGAAGTATTCCATGTTGAGATGGAATGACCCGTCTTCTTTCACATCAACCAAGTGATCGTATATCGTTTGAACATATTTTGGCTCGCCATAGGGCGCAAGACCCATCACTTTATATTCCCCGGAGTTGACTTTAAACCCTGTATAATACGTGAGCGCGGAATAAAGAAGCCCGAGCGAATGGGGAAAATGGATTTCGCCCTGCATGGCAAGGGTGTTGCCGCGTCCTACCCCGTACGACGTGGTGGCCCACTCCCCAACACCGTCCACGGTCAAAAATGCCGCTTCGTCAAAGGGAGACGGAAAAAATGCAGATGCCGCATGCGACTGGTGATGTTCGGTAAAAATAATTTTGCCGCTGTATCCCAGCTGTTTTTCAATGACGTGCGGAATCCATAGTTTTTCTTTCAGCCACACCTGCATGGCTTTGAGATACGAAGAAAATCCCGCGGGGGCATATGCCACATAACTTTGCAACATGCGCTCAAACTTGAGGAATGGTTTATCATAAAAAGCGACAATATCAATGTCCTTGACGCCAATATCTCCCTCTTTGAGGCAGTAGGCAATTGACTTTTTGGGGAATCCCGCGTCCTGTTTTTTGCGGGTGAATCGCTCTTCTTGGGCGGCGGCCGCGATATGGCCATCTTTGACGAGACAGGCGGCGCTATCATGATAAAAACATGAGATGCCGAGGATATTCATACAGAATGATTAAAATTTTCTTTTTGGCAACTTCATCCACATGGTCGTATAATTGGATTCCAGATTGCGTTGATTTTACCATAACAGAGATAATCAATAAAGACCCTGTACAGTTCACCATATGAGGTGACACTCTGCTAAACTAGAGGTGACAAAGGTAAACCTTCACGTTTAGCAAAGACACCTATGG